>JAUXSL010000045.1 GCA_030679975.1 Actinomycetota bacterium | reverse complement strand
CTGGCGGGAATCGTTCTCTCTGAAGCCAAGGAGTTTTTTGAACTGGAATCTAAGTTCAGACCGGTCGGTGACTTCCTGATACCTTTTTTCTTCGTGGTGATGGGCACGAAGTTCGATGTCCCGGCCCTGCTCGAACCGCGGAATCTGACCATTCTCACGTTTACCGTGGTTTTGGCCGTCGTCGGTAAAGGCCTCGGCTCAGCACTGGGCACCTGGAACCTCGGCGCCAAGGCGGCCCTGCAAACCGCCATCGGGATGGTCCCGCGGGGGGAAGTCGGCATTGTCGTCGGCACCCTTGGCCTGACCCTCGGGGTAATAAACAAAAACCTCTTCGGCGTGGTGCTGGGGATGTCGATCGTGACCACGCTGATCGTGCCGCCGCTTCTCGGCTGGGCGTTTAAGGGAGAGTTTCAAGCATCCGATGTCGGGACAGACGAGGCCGGGATCTTTTAAAACTAGGCCGGCTCTAGCGCCAGCTTGACCAGAGTTTCAACCAGGTCTTCAAATTCAATGCCCGCGTGTTTGGCGGCGTCGGGGAACAGGCTTAAGGGCGTCATTCCGGGGATGGTGTTGATTTCCAGGATGTAGGGCAGGTGGTCTTCTTTGTCGACGATAAAATCGACGCGCGAGAAGCCGCGGCAGCCGAGACCGACATGGGCGGCGACGGCGAATCTTTCCGCCTGGGAAATCGCTTCCTTAGGTATTCGGGGCGGGATGATGTGGCGGCTTTTGCCGGCGGTATACTTGGCATCGTAATCGTAAAATTCATTGTCTGTAACGATTTCAATGGCCGGCAGCGGCCGCGGGTTCTCGTTGCCGAGGAGGCCGATAGTTATCTCGACGCCGGCGATAAATTCCTCGGCCATCGCCTCGGCGCTAAACGCGGTCGCTTCCCGAAGCGCCGGCTCCAAATCTTTTTTATCTTCAATGATCCTCACGCCGACCGCCGACCCGGCCGTTGCCGGCTTGATAATCATTGGCAAGTCAAGAGAGCCTGTCAAGCGCTGGATCAGCTGGTCCGAAGCCGAGCCGTTTAGCTCAAGATGACTGACGGGTATGTGAAAAGGCGCGGGGATGCCCAGCGCGCTGAAAATCATTTTCGCGCGTATTTTATCCATGCCGACGGCGCTGGCCAAAACCCCGGAACCGACATAAGGTATTTTTAAGATATCCAGAAGACCCTGGATAGTCCCGTCTTCGCCTGGGACGCCGTGGAGCGCAATAAAAACAAGATCGCAGCGGCTTTTCTTTAGATTGTCGACGACGTCCGAATCGAGGTCTATCTTGGAGGTTTTGTAGCCCTTGGCCTCCAGGGCCCGGCTAATCTCTTCTCCGGTGAGAAGAGAAATCTCTCGCTCGGCGGAGGGGCCGCCCGTTAATATGGCTATTTTGGGTTTTTTCGCGGCCATCGAGCTCAAGCGCCGGTCAAGTTATACTTTTCCAGTTCTTCCTTCAGCTCGCCGAGTCGCTTGCGCAGGCTTCTTTCCGGAGTGCCGAAGACGCCGTCAAGTTTGTTGCCGGCCAATTCCAAACTGTTTTTGGCGTTGTCTATCAGCTCTTGCGCCGAAAGCTTCATGTTGCCGGCCCGCAAAACCAATCGCTCGCGGGTCAATTCACCGGAATCAGGCGCAAACAAAATGCCGGCTATCGCTCCCGCCGCCAGCCCGGTTAGCACTCCGATACCAAAGTCTTGAAAAGAAAATCTTCTATCCACGGCAAAACCCCCTTGGCCCACAGGCGCTCATAATACCATACTCAGCCTAGATCATGCGATATCTGAGCCAGCGCATCGATGGCGGCGTCTATATCGTCATCGGTTGAAAAGTACCCCGGACTTAGCCTTAACGTCCCGCTTTCATAAGTGCCGATGGCGCGATGGGCAACGGGTGCGCAGTGAAATCCCGCCCGCGCCGCTATGTCAAACCGTTTGTCCAGCAAAAAAGCCAGCTGATGGGCGCTGATGCCGGCCATACTCACTGAGGCCAACGCCGCCCGCGGGCCGGCGGCCGGCGGCCCAAAGACCGCTAGACCCTTGACCTGCTCAAGACCGTTGATCAGCCGGGTCATCATAAATTGTTCACGCGAACAGATATTTTTAACCCCCGCATCCAGTATGAATTTTACAGCCGCTCCAAGTCCGGCCAGGCCCAGCGTGTTCATCGTGCCGCTCTCATATCTGTCCGGGCGAAACTTGGGCTGGTCTTCTTTAGACATGCTTCCCGTTCCGCCCTGCTTTAGCTCCTCGACATCAAGATCGGGGCTTATGTAAAGACCGCCTGTGCCTTGAGGCCCAAGCAAAGCCTTGTGCCCCGTAAACGCCAGCATATCAATGCCCATAGCCTCTATGTCCAGCGGGATGCAGCCGGCGGTTTGCGCCGCATCGACTAACAGAGGCGCCCCGGCCTTCCTGGTGATCTCGACGATATCGCCAAGCGGCAGGATGTTCCCGATCACGTTTGAGGCATGAGCGACGACGACCAGGCGGGTCGATTTCTTAACCAACCGGCGCAAGTCCTTTAGGTCGAGCCCGCCGTCGGGCAAGCTCTTGGCCGTTATCGTTTTTACCCCATATTTCCGGGCCAGAAAAGCAAGCGGCCGATAAACGGAGTTGTGTTCTATAGAAGTGGTGACGACGGTATCGCCCGGCCGCACCCAACCCTTTATGGCCAAATTAAGCGATTCCGTAGCGTTGGCGGTAAAGACAATATCGGCCGGATTAGCGACGCCGAGCAGCCCGGCCAGTAGTTCCCGCGTCTCTACGACGAGCCGCCCCGCCGCCAGCGCGGTCTTGTATTGGCCGCGGCCGGGGTTGGCGCCGATCTTGTTCAGGCAATATTTAAGGGCCGCCAAGACCGGCGGCGGCTTTGGGAAAGAGGTGGCGGCATTATCCAGATAGATCATTTTTAACGATCAAGCCTTCCAGGCGCCGCAGGTCATCCGCGTCTTTAAGCTCGATTTCAACCCTTACTTTATTTCCTACGAGCTTGGCTCTGACCTTCGTCCCCAGTGCGCGCCCAAGCCGGCGGGCAATAGCTTTGATCTCGGGCGAAGGGGACGGTTTTCGGGTAGTGGTCTTGTTCTGCGCCAATTGCCATAGACGCGCAAGGTCCTCCGTTTGCCTCACCGAAAGACCTTCCGCGGCAACCCTTTGCGCCAGCTTGATTTGATCGTCGCTGCCGTCCAGCGCCAACAAAGCCCGGGCATGCCCTGACGAGAGACGCCCTTCGCCGATCATCCCCTGAACCGATTCCGGCAACTGCAGAAGCCGCATGGTGTTGGCGACCGTCGCCCGGTTCTTGCCGACGAGTTCGGCCAGTTCAACCTGGGTACAACCGAAATCATCGGCCAAGCGGCGATAAGCCACGGCTTCCTCAATGGCGTTAAGGTCTTCTCTTTGAATGTTCTCGATCAGCGCCAGCTGCAGCGATTCGCTGTCGTTAGAGGTCTTAATGATGGCGGGGATCGAAGCCAGGCCCGCCTCCCGGGCGGCGCGCCATCTTCTCTCGCCGGCGATCAATTCGTATGTGCCGCCTTTCGGCCTAACGACTACCGGCTGCACTATACCGTGGCGCCCGACGGACGCCACTAGTTCCGAGAACGCTTCAGCGTCAAATTGCAGTCTCGGTTGGCTTGGATTGGCGCAAATCTCACTTACAGATATCTCTTCCAGTCCAGTGTTTTCGGTCGCTAAGCTGGGGATCAACGAACTTAAGCCCCGCCCCAGTCCTCTTTTAACCACGCTGTATCACTTCCTTCGCAAACTCTTGATACGCCACCGCGCCTTTGCTGTTAACGTCATAAGTAATAATCGGTACGCCGAAGCTCGGCGCTTCGCTCAGGCGGACCGATCGCGGGATAACTGTTTTGTAGACTTTTTGCGAAAAGTGTTTAATCACTTCCGCTGTGACTTGGGAGGAAAGCTTAGTGCGGACGTCAAACATGGTCATGACAACGCCGGCGATCTCCAGCCGGGTATTTAAGTGCTTTTTTATCAGCTTAAAGCTCTCAACCAGCTGGCTCAGGCCTTCAAGAGCGTAATATTCACATTGTATGGGGATGATTATCTTGTCGGCGGCCGTCAAAGCGTTCACGGTCAACAAGCCCAATGAAGGCGGGCAATCTATCAGTACATAGTCAAAAGAGTCGCGGACCTTTTCCAGAGCGGTCCGCAAGCGCGCCTCGCGAGAGAATCGCGATACCATTTCAATTTCCGCTCCGGCCAATTGGATCGTCGACGGCACCAGCCACAATCCCTTGATGCTTGTCTGCTCTATCAGGGACTCCATGGGGTCGTCATCGATGAGGACATTGTAGATGCATCTAGCCCGGTCGTCACGGCGCTTGCCGAGTCCGCTGGTGGTGTTGGCTTGCGGGTCCAAGTCTACGAGCAGCACTTTTTTACCGTTTTCCGCTAAGCACGCGCTTAAGTTTACGGCGGTCGTGCTTTTGCCGACGCCGCCTTTTTGGTTGACGATGGCTATTGTCAGACTTTTCTTCTCGGCTGCATCCATAGACTAACCTCCAAGCGGCCGCTTTACGGGCACCCCGGCCCTTCGTGGATACCGGCCGCCTGTTTCTTCAACCTTTTGAACCAGGACGATTACCTTCTTTGCCTCTCCCGTGGGCTCAAAGGGAGCGATGGTCGAGTCTATCCGACCGCCCAACTTCAACGCGGCCCGCACAGAGGCTTCGGTCTCCTCGCTAAGCTTGGGGCCCTTCATAGCCAAAAACCAACCGCCGACCCGGCAAAGGGGTAAAGCATATTCTAGCAGAACCGGCAGGCTAGCGACAGCTCTAGCCATAACCACGTCCATTTGCCCCCTGAGTTGCGGTTGCCTGCCCGCTTCCTCCGCCCGGAGCCGGTGCACAAAGACGCCCTTGAGCCCGAGCTCGACCGCGAGTCTCTCCAGGAAATCGGCCTTCTTTTTATTCGCCTCGATCAAGTGCAACTCTATCCGCGGCCGGACGATCTTTACCGGGACCCCCGGAAATCCGGCGCCTGTGCCGATGTCCGCGACTTTTTGTCCCTCCTTAAGTTTGCCGGTCAAGCACAGGGTCAGGGAGTCGATAAAATGTCCCTCTATATATTTGTCTTCGGGCAGAGCGGTCAGATTGGCGGTCTTGTTGGCTGCCGCCAGTTTCTTTTGGTATTTATTAAAGGCTTCCAGCTGGTGGGGGTCGAGAGCGAGACCGATCGCGGCCGCCGCCTGATTCATCCTATCAAGGAAGTCTGTCAATTTTCACCACCCGCAGGAGTTTTCGACCGGATTGCTACCATTAATATCGATATGTCCGCGGGCGTTACCCCGGCAATGCGTGCCGCCTGGCCCAGGGACTGGGGCTTTATCCTCGCCAGCTTTTGTCTGGCTTCCATAGACAGCGCTTCTATCCGGGCATAATCGACTGACGGCAACCGCACCCCCTCCAAACGCTTTTGCGCTGCTATTTGGTCTAATTGCCTTTTAATATAGCCTTCATACTTGGTCTCTATCTCAGCCTGATGTCTAGATTCTTTGGTGATTTTGCCCAGCCTGGCGATCTTGGCCAGGGTGTCGATGGTCACCTCCGGCCTCCTCAACAAATCTATCGCCTTCAACACGGCCGGCGAAGCGGCGACGACAACCGCAATTCCCGGCAGGTCTAAAGTCCTGACGCTGGTCGCCTTCAGTTTGGCCAGACATTCGTCCGTCCCGCGCCGCTTCTTTCGAGTTTTCTCCATCTGTCCATCGGAGATCAGGCCAAGACGATGGCCGATAGGAGTCAGCCTTATATCGGCGTTGTCTGAACGCAAGACCAAGCGGTATTCAGCGCGAGACGTAAACATCCTATAAGGCTCGTCTATCTCTTTTGTGACTAAGTCGTCTATTAAGACGCCTATATAGGCCTGGGACCGCTCTACGATCAGCGGCTCCTTGCCAAGACACTTTAACGCCGCGTTGATGCCGGCGATCAGCCCTTGAGCGGCGGCCTCTTCGTAGCCGGATGTGCCGTTGATCTGTCCCGCCGCAAACAACCCGGGGACGGCGTTACTCTCCAGCGTGTTTTTGAGCTGATGGGGCAAGACAAAGTCATAAGCGACCGCGTAGCCGGGACGCATTATTCTGGCTTGCTCTAAGCCTTCCACCGACCGGATAATCTTTTCTTGAACCGTGATCGGCATGCTGGTTGTAAGCCCCTGCAGATAGAGCTCTTCGTTTTCCCAGCCTTCCGGTTCGACAAAGACAGGATGCCGGTCCCTGTCGGGAAAATTAATCACCTTTCTATCTATTGAAGGGCAATATCTTGGGCCCTTGGCGCTCACAGAGCCGCTCTTTATGGGCGAGAGATGAAGATTGTCGGCAATCACTTTATGTGTTTTCTTGTTTGTGTATGTTAGATAGCAATCTTTTTGTCGACGACCACGTCTCCCGGCACCAGCGAATGAAAAGGCCAGTGGCCCCACATCTCCCGGCTGGGCTATCATCCTTGTTGCATCGATGCTGCCCGCCCAAATGCGGGGCGGGGTCGCGGATTGAAATCTGCCCAGTTCCAGCCCTAACCGCTGAAGTGCTCCCGACACGAAGCTGCTCGCCGATTCCCCGGCTCTTCCGCCTGGGCGCTTTATCTCTCCGATCACCATTTCTCCCTTAAGGAACGTCCCCGTGGCCACTATCACACATTTAGCCGTGAACGTCGCCCCATCAGCGGTCCTTACTTGCAGCTCTTCTTCTCCCGCCCTCTCAATGGCCACGACCTCCCCCTGCCGCAGCCCTATCTTTGGCTCAGCTAATATTTTAGCTTTCATAAGCCGACTATATTGCCGTTTGTCGGCTTGGGCCCTGAGCGCCTGTACAGCCGGACCCTTACTCCCGTTAAGAGTCTTTATTTGGACAAGGGTCGCGTCAATGTTTCGACCCATTTCGCCGCCCAGAGCGTCCACCTCTCTGACAAGTTGGCCTTTTCCGATTCCGCCGATCGACGGGTTGCACGGCATGTGGGCGATGCGATCAATATTAATTGCCGTCATCATCACCTTGCAGCCCATCCTGGCACCGGCCAGCGCCGCTTCGCACCCTGCGTGACCTGCCCCTATGGTTATTATGTCGTATCGAGTGTTATCGTTCATGTTTCACGTGAAACGTTTGCCGCGGCAGCCCCTGCCCTCAGCCCTTGCTCCGCCGATTCCCCGTAGCTCTTGGCGCCGGCAAGCCGACCCGCGAAAAATAGCCCGCGCATATGTTCCCTGTCCATGACCTGGCGGGAGACGGTCAGGTACTTAACGCTGAAGGCGGGCCTGGTCGTGTGGGCTTTTTCCAGCCCGGCAATGTCTTGTAGTGGCTGGTTTTTCCAACCCTGTAGGTAGATCTGGTCGCCGGCGACGCTCGTCGGCGCCAGCTCTATCCTGCCGCGGCCCGCTGCTTTCGTCCAATAAACCACCCCGACCGGGCCAGCCGATTTGCCGGCGGCCCCCTTCCGTACCAGGTCCCAATTTATTGAGTGAGCCGCAACCGTTGGGGCCGCTCGGCACTCATCTTCACTCACCCCTATACCTAACGATGCTATTGACTCTATTAGCCGCTCGGCGCCGGTTTCACCCGGCCTTCCCTCGAGTCTCGTTGCTTCACCGGTCTTTGCCCGTTCCTGAAGGAAGGGTCCTATCGCCAACATCGCTGTTTTTGCCTTGAGGCTCGCCCCCCAACTGGTCAGCGCTGTCCACCCACGCTTATCCGCTTCGAGCGCTTCGCAGGTATCCTGGAAAACCGTGACCCCGGCCATTCTTTCAAGGTGATGCTTCCAGGCACCCTGATATTTGAAGCTGTCGGTTAAGGTTAATAGCCCTTCTCCGCGCTGCCCCTGATATATGAGCGACTTAGCCAAAGCCTTGCCGGCGAACCCCGGGAGGGGCCTTTGTTTTTTTAAATTAGCGCTCTGCCAGCTTGGCCCCCAGGCTAAGGTAGCGACCGTATCCCATGAGCTCGTCAGCAGCAAGACCTCCGCTTGTTTCAGCGCAGCCGCGTACGCGGCATGCACGCCGGCAACTCCGGCCCCTACCACCAGCACATCATATTCTTTGTCCAAAAGGCTCAAGACGCCGTCTCCTTCGCCAGATATTCCCGCATCAGGAAATATTGGCATTATTTGCCGATGCAAAATCGGCTGAATATTTCGCTGAGCACCTCCTCGCCAACATCATGCCCGCAAAATCTGCCCAGGTGGACTATGGCTTCCTTCACAAAGACGGAAACGATCTCCTCACCGTAGCTCCCGGCGCTTGCCGCTAGCGCTCCGGAGAGGCTGGCTTTGGCCCTGATCAGGTCTTGCTCTTGTTGGGCCCCCGCCATGATCGCTTCGTTTCCCTCCGCCGATTTAAGTCGGCCGATCATTCCGGCCACGCCGGCGCTAAGGCTATCCAGGCCGTCTCCCGTTCTGGCCGACAGACGAACTATCAGACCATCTTTCACTGCTATCGGCAGGTCGTCCGCGTTAAGTCTCTGAGGTAAGTCGCTTTTATTGATAGCTGCCACAACCACTGTGTTCTTTTTGAAGACCCCGATCAGTTCGAGGTCTTCCGCTTTTAGCGATTCGCTGCCGTCAAGAACGAGAATCACGAGATCGGCGGCCGCAAGTGCTGCTTGGGTTTTGATAATGCCCTGCGTTTCGATATCGTCCCCGGGAACGCGCCAGCCCGCTGTATCTTTGATTTGTACGGGAACATCTCCCAGCATCACCCGGGATTCGACTACATCCCGGGTCGTTCCGGGCTGAGGGCTGACGATGGCCTTATCCTCCATGGCCAGCGCGTTTAGCAGGCTTGATTTGCCGACGTTCGGGCGCCCGACAATCACCGCGGTCAGACCATTATCTATGATCCGGCCCTGCTCGACGCGCTTTAGGAGTTCCTCTATTCCCTCGCCAACCGCTTCAATCTGTCGACGGAGCCGGCCCGCGTCAACCGGGCCTATCTCTTCGTCGGAAAAGTCTATCGCCGCTTCAAGTTCCGCGGCCAGGCCGATTAATTCTTGCCGGTAAGCGTTTATTCGCGCTGATACGTGGCCTTCGGCTTGCGACGCCGCGGCTCGCGCCGCGGCGTCGCTCTGCGCCTCTATCAGGCTGATGACGGCCTGGGCCTGCGTCAGATCGATCCGCCCCGACAAAAATGCTCTCTTGGTAAATTCTCCGGGCTCCGCCAGACGAGCCCCTCCAGCCAAAACCAAGTTCAGCACCGCGCGCAAAGTCGGCATACCGGAGTGGCAGTTAATTTCGATGACATCTTCGCGGGTGTATGAGTTCGGGGCTTTCATTATTGTTACCAACGCCTCGTCTACGAGGACGCCGGTCGCCGGGTCGATGATCTTCGTCAAAGACGTAGTGTGCGACGGCCGGGTGTTTACATCGTTTGGCCCGACAGAGGTCAGCCCGGCGACAATAGGTAGAGCCGCCGGCCCCGAAAGCCGGATGATGCCGATTCCTCCCGGTCCGATGGGCGTGGATATAGCGGCGATAGTTTCTGTGCCGGACATATTAATGATATTACCAGCACTGATGAAAAGAAAAAACCTTTAGAGAAGCGACCGAAAACCCCGTCTGCTGCGTTATCCTCCGCCTCGGCTCGGTCACGTAATCGCACATACGCTCTCTCACCTCGGCGTTCGTCTACCTTCTGCCCCGAAAGACAAAATCCGTCTTGTGGGGACCCCGGGATTGCATCCGGAGCTTTGGGCCGCTTCTCCTAAACTTGACCGGCCACCCGGGTTTTCGGCCGGACCTCTAGAGGCACAGCGGTGTGTTGCTTCTACTCCTAGGCCGGCGTGATTATGACGAACCGGTTCGGGTCCACACCGGTCGAAATCGAGGCCACGCCCTCATATTCGCCGACGACCAGATGGACGATCTTGCGCTCATACGCGTTCATGGGTCGCATCGAAATAGCTTCGTTCCTGGCCAGAACCGTGCCTATGGTCCGCTCGGCCAGAGACTTGATTTCTCTTTTTCTCCGGGCCCTGTAGTCTTCTATGTCGAGCACCAGCCGAGCCGGACTTTTTATCTGACGGCTGACCATCGCCTGGACCAATACCTGCAGGGCGTCCAGAGTATAGCCGTGGTGGCCTATCAACCAAGCCAGAGAGTCTCCGCCTATCGTTAACCACAATTCATCGCCATCCCGGTGGGTTGTGACCGTCCCGTCCACGCCCATTTTAGCCAGGAGGCCTTCGACAGCCGTTTTGGCGACATCCTCTCCGTCCAGAACCGTGACCCTCACCCGGGCCCTCGCCTTTCTTAGACCAAGCAATCCCTTGTTTGGCTCTTCGAGTATCTCGACCTCGACCTGGTCTCGCTCGGCGCCAAGCTCCTCCAGAGCCGCCCCGATAGCTTCTTCGGTGGTTTCCGCTTCAGTTTCTGTTGCTTTACTCATATCGAGCCCCCTATGTTACCGCTTTGGTCCCGCGAAGGGTTATATATTGCTGTCCCACGGTCCAGAGATTGCTCACGACAAGGTAGAGGAGCACTCCGGCCGGGAGCGTCCAGCCCAGATATGCCATGAACACGCTCATAAAAAGCATCATCTTGTCCTGCTGCGGGTCCGAGCTCATCATCTTCGACGGTATGTATGTTGAAACCACCAGCACCACAATCAACACCAAATAAGGCACAAGGGCGGTCGTCGGCAAGCTGAGGCGCGCCGTTACCGCCGGCAGGCCGAGGTCTTTGATGATAAATAAAAAGCTATGTCCGAGCTTCGCGTCCTTTAACTGCAAAACACTAAAAAGCGAGAACATTATTGGTAGCTGCAGCAGCAACGGCAGGCAACCGGCGAGCGGGTTGACCTTGTGGTCGCTGTAGAACTTCATTATCTCTTCTTGGAGTTTTTGCTTGTCGCCTTTGTGCTTTTCCTGAAGCTTTTTCAGCTTCGGCTGCAGCTTCTTCATCTCCAGCATCGACTTCGTCTGCTTGATCGTCAACGGCAACATCAAGACTCTCACCGATACCGTCAACAAAATAATGGCGAGGCCGTAGTCCCCGCTCCAATCATAAAAAAACCGCAAAATCGCCAGCAGTATGTCTTGTATTGGTTTTAAGATGCTCAAGATCGCGCTCTCTCTCCTCTAGCGAACCGGGTCGTATCCGCCCGGATTAAATGGGTGGCACCTCAAGATTCTAACCAAACCCAGCCGCAGGCCGCGACCGACTCCATGGCGTTCAACCGCCTCGAGGCAATACTGGGAACAGGAAGGGTAAAAGCGACATGAGTGCGGCAGCCAGGGAGAAATGGCCCGCTGGTAGGTCCTGATCAAAAACTTCACACATGTTTTCACTTAGTCGCCCTCAAGAATTTCCGCCCGCTTCAGCAGCCGGCGCACACTTTTCTTCAGTTCCCCGAACGAGACCTCGGCGGCCGGGGGCCGGCCGACAAGAACAAGGATATATCCGCTTCGCAGGCTCTCGGCCGCGGACTCCAAGATGCTCTTCAGGCGCCTTTTTATCCTGTTGCGCGTCACGGCGTTGCCGACTTTCTTGCTGATTGAAAAACCCGCTCTCGTGGGGACCCCTGGTTCCAGGTAAAGAAAGCACAGAACCACCTCTCTGGCGGCGGCCGATTTCCCCTCTTTATAGGTTTTGTCGAAGAGCCGCGCCTGCCTGAGCCTTAGTTCCTTTCGCAAAACGCTGGCTCCTAGACCGAGAGCTTGGCTCGCTGCTTTCTGCGCCGGTTTGACAGAACCCGTCGTCCGGCCTTGGTGCTCATCCGAGTCATAAAGCCGTGGGTTCTTTTTCTTCTTCTGTTGCTTGGCTGAAACGTTCTTTTCATATTGTTTTGCCTGCCTTAAAATAGAGTTCATTATATCTTTCGGCTTTTTTAGGTGTCAAGATGGCTGGTCAAAGCCTTGTTCCCGCACGAATTTCAGGCTGATCGCGGTGTTGCTTCACTCCCTTCTTTTGCTATAATCCGGCTAGGAATTATTTTCCTATGGTTTGCGGTTTTAGCTCTTAGTCGTTATCGGGCCGGGATGCTTTCATTTGTCTTTAGCCAGCTTGCCGCCCGCGACGAAAGAGGCCTTTCGTCTTTTTTCCACAAATGTGGAAAGTGCTGTGGATAATTAATTGTTTGTCGAGGTCAGACACTTCCAAACGAGATTGTTGTCCGCGTCAACACCATGTTTTTACAGGGCGGCAGCTACCGTTTCTTCTTTGTAAGGGGTGTGAATAAGTTTGTGAAAATGGATGCTCCCGAGGTAGGTCGCGTTGACAGGGCTGTCGAGCATATTTATCAGAAAAAGATTCTCGACAATATCGCTTGCTTAAGTGTGCCGGAGCCGGCGCGCATGGCTGTGTATGAAGGTCTGTCGACTTGCCCGGAGATTGAAGAGGTCGGGGGAGAAAGCGCTGCCGAGCTCGTCGGTCTGCTGGCCACGCGAACGTACCAGGTTTCTCAGGAAAGCGGGGGCCGCATCCCCTTCGCGGCCATAAAAGAGGTTGTTGAAAACCTCGTCCACGCACAATTTAAAGAGGTTGTTGTCTCTGTTTTTAAGGGGGGCAACTCTATTAAGATTTCCGATCGCGGTCCGGGGATTAAAGACAAAACGAAAGCGCTTGAGCCCGGCTACAGCTCAGCGACAACCGACATCAAGGGCCTTATTAAGGGGGTCGGCTCCGGCCTTTCGGTCGCCCTGGGAGCGATGACCGAAGCCGGGGGCTCACTGAAATTAGACGATAACTTGGATGGCGGCGCAGTCGTTACGCTGACCGTGTCGGGGGCATCACCTGAGCCTAAGCCGACACCGGTTTCCGACGAACCCGCTCCACCGCGTCTCTCTAAAAGACAGAAAAAGGTCATCTTTATCATATTGGAGATAGGCCAGGTCGGCCCGGCAAGATTGGCTACCGAACTGTCGGTCGGTCTTAGCACGGCCTACCGGGATCTCCAGGCCCTCGAGGGTCTGGGGCTTATTAAATGTGACAAGCACGGCAAACGGTGTTTAACTGATGTGGGCGTCGACTCGCTCGACGCCATAATGAATAGCGCTTAGGGGTTTCATGCCGGAACAATTAGAGAACATTTGGTCGGATACGCTGGCTCTGATAGAGGGCCAGCTTAATGCGCCTACGTTTAAAACCTGGTTTGTCGGCACCCGGGCTATCGCTTTTGCGGAGGGCAGATTCACCATCTCGGCGCCCAATGACTTTGCCCGCGAGTGGTTGGAGTCACGATATGCGCCGTTAATCAGTGGTTCGCTCTCGAAGGTTGTTGGAGAGACCCTGGGTGTCGAGGTGGTGACGAAGGCGGCTCCTTCTGTTTTTCTGCCGCGTCCCGCCGACGGCGGGCGTCCGGAGCGCGGCGAATCGTTAGCGCCCACCGCGGCCAACCTAAATATGAAATATTCTTTTGACTCTTTTGTGATCGGGGGAAGCAATCGGTTTGCACATGCCGCGTCCTTGGCTGTGGCTGAAAAGCCGTCGAAGGCTTACAATCCCTTGTTTGTTTATGGTGGTGTTGGCCTGGGCAAAACCCATTTACTCCAGGCTGTCGCCCACTACGTCTTGACTCGTCACAAAAACCAGAAGGTAAAATATGTTTCTTCCGAGAAATTCACAAACGATTTTATTAATTCAATCCGCGATAAAGAAAAAATCGTCGGTTTTCAAAAGAAATATCGCTATAACGACGTGCTTTTAATCGACGATATCCAGTTTCTCGAAAACAAAGAGGCTACACAAGAAGAATTCTTTCACACCTTCAACACCCTGCATGAAGCCGGTAAACAAATAGTAATTTCCAGCGATCGTCCGCCCAAGGACATCGCCACCCTCGAAGACAGGCTGCGAACCCGCTTTGAGTCCGGCTTGATCGTCGATATTCAGCCGCCTGATCTGGAAACCCGCATAGCTATTCTTCGAAAGAAGGTTAAGGCCGACGGTCTCGTGGTCGCGAATGATGTGCTTGAATATATTGCCTCAAAGATCCAGTCCAACATCAGAGAGCTGGAGGGGGCGCTGATTAGAACTATTGCTTTTTCATCTCTCACGGCTACCGAGATCAACATATCTTTGGCCGAAGAGGTGTTGAAAGACGTTTTTACCTCATCAGCCGACCGCATTATTTCTATCTCTCAAATCCAGAGCGAGGTCTGCCGTTACTACCGCCTCACGAAGGCCGAGTTAATAGGCGTTAAGCGCTCCCAGCCCGTTGTTTTACCCCGGCAGATAGCCATGTACTTGGCGCGAGAGCTAACCGACGCTTCGTTGCCAAAAATAGGCAACGAATTCGGCCGGCGCGATCACACTACCGTTCTTCACGCGACAACCAAAATAGAAAAGCTTCTTAACGAAAAAAGGGATGTTTATAATCAGATTCAGGAATTGACAAATAGGATCAAGCACAGGTGTTGATTTTTTGTGGATAAAGTCATTCTTTTCAACAAACACCGCCTTCTTTTTTGCCCCATTTGTCACGACCGCGATTCGTCCACAAAGTTATCAACAATCGGTTACCCTGAATACCCTTGGTTTTCACTCTTAACTCACACTTTCAACAGCCCTTACTACGACTAAAAAGAGTTTATATATAAAAGATACTAGGAGGACACATGATAATAAAATTAGCTCAAAGCGATTTTTTAACCGCTCTCCAGACAGTACAAAGAGGAGCGTCTTCCCAAAGCACGCTACCCATTCTTACCGGCATTAAGATAAGAGCGGAAAAAACCGTCGGCGCGGTGTTGCAAAGCACAGACCTCGAGCTTTCAATCGAGTCCGTCTGTCCCGCGACCGTAAAAAAAGAGGGAACCGTTGTCGTCACGGGCAAACTTCTTGTCGACATAGTCCGTCATTTGCCCGATGGGGCGATTGAGCTATCGTCGGAAGACGACGAAAAAAACCTCATAGTAAAAGCCGAGTCGGCTTCGTTTAAGGTAAAGACTATGCCCCCGGAAGATTTCCCGGCTTTTCCAGAAGTAGAAACAAAAAAATCAGTCTCAATCGAAGCGCAGACTCTTGTTGAAATGATCAGACAGACGGGAAAAGCGGTATCTAGAGATGAAACCCGACCGGTCTTAACCGGAGCGCTTTTAAGCATCGAAGAAAAAAACTTGTTGCTGGTAGCTACCGACAGCTATCGGCTGGCGATAAAAAGCGTGCCGACGAAAACCGCGGGCACGGACAAGATATCGATTTTAATCCCGATAAGAGCGCTGGAGGAAATACAAAGAGCCCTGGCTGCGACAAAGGGGGAAGCAAGACTATCGACAAATGAAAACCTTCTAAAAATCGAGGCGGACAAGATGGTAATGGTCTCTCGGTTGATAGAAGGACAATTCCCCAACTACAAACAACTGATTCCAAAAGAGACGCTCCTCCGAGCGGAAGCAGACAAGCAAGAGGTTGTGGCGGCGATAAGCCGCGTGGCCTTATTGGCGCAAAAAAACATGAGCGTAAAAATGACGGCCGATGCCCAGAAAATTCACGTTCAAGCAGCCACGCAGGGAGTAGGAGAGGCCCAAGAAACAGTCAAGGCAAAAACAAAAGGAGAGGCTGTCGGAGAAATGGCTTTTAATGCCCAATATCTCTTGGATGGGCTGCAGGGCGCCTCGGGCGAGAAAATTGTTTTTGAATTTACCGGGCCGGTGAATCCGGGTGTAATTAAGGCGGGAAACGCGGACGATTATCTTTACTTGATCATGCCAATTAGGATAAACTAGAGGTTAAGCGGGGCTTGGAGCCACTAAGCGCGGCATTAAAAAAATCCACGGAAAGAATGGGTCTCGGGAGCATCTACGAGGCCGGACAGCTAATACACGTGTGGGCGGAGATAGTTGGAGACCAAATAGCCAAGAAAACCCAACCGGTTATGATCAGGGGTGAGGTTTTAGTTGTTAAGACAGCCAACCCCGCGTGGTCTCACCAACTAACAATGCTCAAACCCCAACTATTAACAAAGCTCCACGAGGCGGGGGTAGGGGTAAACAACATCGTTTATCGGGCCGCGGCCGCTCCCCAAAAAACGAAAACGCCAGAAAAACAAGCCGAAATAAAAGCCCCGCCCAACTACGAGGGCTTACCGGAAGAGATGGAGCCCGGACTACGTCGGGCGATAGCTTCGTTTGTTGGTGCGCGCGACACAAAACAACAACCAAAAGACAACAAATGACCTGCTAGATATGGTAGAATAAACAGAAAAGCACTACGCGAGAGGGAAGATTTTTGAAGGAAGCAGCGTATAGCGCCAAAGACATCACGGTACTCGAAGGCCTCGAAGCGGTTCGAAAAAGACCGAGCATGTATATCGGCAGCACCGGCCCGAAGGGCTTGCACCACCTGGTGTACGAGGTTGTAGACAACAGCATCGATGAAGCCCTGGCTGGATACTGTGCCGAGATAAACATCATAATCCACCCGGACGAGTCGGTAACGGTGCACGACGACGGCCGCGGCATCCCGGTGGACAAAGTACAAAAATACGGAAAGCCGGCGGTTGAGATAGTCTTGACCATGCTGCACGCGGGCGGCAAGTTCGGGGGCGAGGGGTACCACGTGTCGGGCGGCCTCCACGGCGTCGGGCTATCCGTGGTAAACGCTCTGTCAAAACAACTGCGGGTAGGGGTTCACCGGGGCGGATCTTTTTATGAGCAAGATTATGCATACGGAAAACCGCAACACCCCCTGAAAAAAATCGGCCCCAGCAAAAAGACGGGTACGACGGTCACTTTCCTGGCGGACGATGGGATTTTCGAGACCGTCGAATATTCGTTTGAGACGCTCTGTCAACACATGCGCGAAACAGCGTTTCTTATGAAGGGGCTGCGAATATCCCTGAAAGACGAACGGGTGACTCCGGCCGAGGAAGCATCATTCTGTTATGAGGGCGGCATTATAGACTTTGTTCAGCACCTGAACGCGAACAAAGACCCACTTCACATGAAAGTCATATATTTTGAGGCCAAGGACAAGGATGCCGTTGTCGAGGTGGCCATGCAATACAACCTAGGCTACACGGAAGCCATCTTCACTTTCGCCAACAACATCAACACCCAGGAAGGCGGCACACACCTGGTCGGCTTTAAGAACGCGCTGACCAGAACGGTCAACGACTACGCCCGCAGCAAGGCGCTGTTGAAGGAGAAAGACGACAACCTTTCGGGCGAAGATATCCGAGAGGGCTTGACGGCTATCGTCAGCGTGAAGCTGAAAGAGCCGCAGTTTGAGGGGCAAACAAAGACCAAGTTGGGAAATAGCGAAATAAGGGGCCTGGTTGAGACAGCCGTGGCCGACAAGCTCGGCGAGTTCTTGGAAGAAAACCCCAAAGAAGCCAAGCTGGTTATAGGCAAAACGATCGCCGCCGCTCAGGCAAGGGCCGCCGCCCGCAAGGCCAGGGAGCTGACGCGCCGAAAATCGCTTCTGGAAAGCACCGCGCTGCCGGGCAAGCTGGCGGATTGCTCGTCCCGAGACCCGGCGGTCAGCGAGATATATATCGTCGAGGGAGATTCAGCCGGCGGCTCGGCCAAGCAGGCGAGAGACCGCGGCTTCCAGGCCATACTGCCCCTAAAAGGCAAGATCCTGAACGTGGAAAAAGCCCGGCTCAACAGGATACTGGCCAGCGAGGAGATACAGGCGCTAATAACCGCTCTTGGCACCAGCATCGCCGAAGATTTCGAACTCGGCAACGCCAGATATCACAAAATAATCATCATGACGGATGCCGATATAGACGGGGCTCACATCAGAACACTGATACTCACCTTTTTATACCGGTATATGCAAGACCTGATCAAGGCCGGATATGTCTATATCGCCCAGCCGCCCCTCTTCAAAGTGGCGCAGAAAAAAGAAGTCCATTACGCCTATAGCGATCGCGAGCTGGAAGAGATCCTCAAGAGAATCGGCAAAAGCAATATCAATTTGCAACGATATAAGGGTCTGGGCGAGATGAACCCCGAGCAGCTGTGGGAGACGACAATGGACCCGGCCAAACGCACGCTGTTAAAGGTCAACCTGGAAGACACCATCCTGGCCGACGAGATTTTCACCACCCTTATGGGCGACAAAGTCGAGCCGAGACGGGACTTTATAATCAAGCACGCTAAAGACGTCAGGTTCCTGGATATTTAAAGGAGAGATTTTGCTCGAACCATTGCTCGGCAATGTGAATTTGGTCGAAATCGAAGACGAGATGAAGGGCGCCTATATCGATTACGCCATGAGCGTTATCGTCGGCAGAGCCCTGCCGGATGTGGTCGACGGCCTGAAGCCGGTACACCGGCGCATCCTATACGCCATGTTTGACCAGGGCATGTTGCCGAATCGGCGGTACGAAAAATGCGCGGCCACCGTCGGCGAAGTGCTTAAGAAATATCATCCGCACGGCGACTCCGCCGTCTACGACACCCTGGTCCGGATGGCCCAGGACTTCTCCATGCGCTACCCGCTCATAGACGGACAAGGCAACTTCGGGTCGGTCGACGGCGACAGTGCCGCCGCCTATCGGTACACAGAGGCGCGGCTCTCCGGTATCGCAATGGAGCTTTTAAGGGATATCCAAAAAAATACGGTCGATTTTACCCCGAATTTTTCCGAGACAACCGAAGAGCCGGTCGTTCTGCCGGCCCGCTTTCCAAACCTGCTGGTAAACGGATCATCCGGTATCGCCGTGGGTATGGCGACAAACATCCCGCCGCACAACCTGACCGAGGTCATAGACGGCGTTGTCCATGTTATCGATAATCCGGAAGCCGAGATCACCGACCTAATGAAGATAATCAAAGGCCCCGACTTCCCGACGGCCGGCACGATCATGGGTAAAAGCGGCATCGCGGACGCGTATACCACCGGGCGGGGGAGCATAAAGATCCGGGGTCAGGCGGAGATCGAACAAACAGAGCAAGGCAGGAACCGCATCATCGTTACCGAACTGCCGTATCAGGTCGTCAAGGCGCGGCTCTCCGAAAAGATAGCCGAACTTGTCAGAGAGAAAAAAATAACGGACATAAGCGACCTTAGGGACGAGTCGGACCGCAGCGGCATGCGGCTCGTCATCGAGCTCAAGAGGGATGCGATTCCTCAGGTGACACTGAACCGGCTATTTAAGCACACCCAGCTTGAAACATCTTTCGGGGTCATCATGCTGGCGCTGGTGGACGGTGTCCCCAGACGCCTGACCCTGCTTGAGGTTATCAAGCACTATATCGGCCACCAAAAACGCGTTATAACCAGACGGACACAGTTCGAACTAAAGCAAGCCGCGGACAGGGCTCACGTCCTAGAGGGCTTGCTGGTCGCCTTAAAGAATCTGGACGCGGTCATCAAGACCATCCGGGCGTCCAGAACGCCTGAAGAGGCTCGCGGAAAACTGATCGGCGGTTTCGATCTTACCGAGATCCAGGCGCAAGCGATCTTAGATATGCGCCTCCAGCGGTTGACCGGCCTGGAGCGAGAAAAAGTCGAGGGAGAGTACGCCGAACTGGTCGAGCTGATAGCCAAGTTGACGGAGATATTGGCGGACGAGGGCAAGGTGCTGACTATTGTAAAGGACGAATTGGCGGAGATACGCCGGGTCCATGGCGATAAGCGACGGACGAAAATCACGGCCAGCGAGGCGGAAATCGACATCGAAGACCTCATCGCCGAAGAAGACATGGTCATCACGATCACCAGCACCAACTATATCAAGCGGCTGCCGGTGACGACCTATAAAGGCCAGCGCCGCGGCGGACGGGGCGTTATCGGCCTAAACCTGAAAGAAGGCGACTTTGTCGAGCACCTCTTTGTCGCTTCAACGCATAATTACTTATTGATATTCAGCAACAAAGGCAAGGTATACCGGCTAAAAGTGCACGAATTGCCGGTCGGCAGCCGCCAGTCGAGAGGGCAGGCGATCGTTAACCTGCTTCCCTTTACCCAGGACGAAAGAATAGCCGCGGTCATTTCGACCAGGGCCTATGACGAAGGCGAGTTTTTAATCATGGGGACAAAAAAGGGCCGGGTGAAGAAGACGACCCTGAAATCATACGACAGCTCCAGGCGCGACGGCCTGCTGGCTATCGGTATGCGTCCGGACGACGAACTTATCGGCGTCAAGCTGACTAACGGCGCGGAAGACGTTATCCTGGTCTCAACCGCGGGCCAGGCCATACGCTTCAGCGAAACAGACGTGCGCGCCATGGGGCGCACCGCCATGGGCGTTAAAGGTATGAATCTAATCAAGGACAGTCATGTTCTGGGGATGGAAATAGCTAAAGACGATGCCGAGCTGTTTGTCATCACCCAAAACGGCTATGGGAAAAGAACCCCGATGAGTAAGTACCCCCGCCATCACCGCGGCGGCCGCGGCGTCATAACCATCAAAACGGTAGCGACAAAAGGCCGGTTGGCCGGCGTTAAGATGGTCAGGCCCGACCACGAGCTGATGATAATATCGAGCGAGGGCGTGATCATCCGGGTGCCGGCCCATGCCGTCTCAAGCACCGGGCGGGCCACGCAGGGCGTGCGTGTAATGAACCTCAAGGCAAAAGATGAGGTCAAGGCGCTGGCCAGGGTGGTCGGCGAAAGCGAAAACGACGCGGAGATCGAACCCGACACAAACAACAAATAACCGGGGGGCTTATGGGCGAGCTGCCGGCATTTGAGTTATTCGAGCATACCGCCGATACCGGCATGCGCGTTCGCGGCCAAGACTTAAAAGAACTTTTTGCCAATGCCGCTCTGGGCATGATCTCCATTATGGCCGACCCACGGGCCGTCAACCAAACAAACAGCTTGCCCGTCGACATAGAGGGCGAAGACCTCCCCGGGCTGCTGGTGGCCTGGCTTAACGAGATCATCTACTTGATCGAGGCCAAAGAGATGCTCTTCAGCCGGTTTGAGATCGACAGGCTCGGCGCCGGCAAGCTCGCGGGCGCGGTCGCCGGTGAGGCCATCGACCCGACCAGGCATGATTTGCGAGCGCAGATAAAAGCCTGCACGTATCACGAACTCAAACTTGGGAAAGAAGACTCACATTGGGTGGCAGAAGTCATCTTTGATGTGTGAGGGAGCCGAAATTGGCGCTATCTGAGAAAGAGCCCCTGCCCGGCGGGCTGAGAGAGATCAGGCCATACGTCTTTGAAATTCCCGTCGGCTATCGGGCCGGCATGCTGGTCCCCGGAATCGTTTATGGCGACGCGGACTTAATAGTCGCCGCGTCGGCGGAGAAAGCCCTGGAACAAGTTGCCAACGTCGCTCACCTGCCGGGCATTGTAAAAGCCTCTTTCGCCATGCCGGATATTCACTGGGGCTACGGCTTTCCGATCGGCGGGGTGGCGGCGACCCGGCGTGAGGGCGGTGTGGTTTCGCCGGGCGGTGTCGGGTTCGATATATCTTGCGGCGTGCGCCTCCTGCGGACCGGCCTTAAGGCCGCGGACCTCAGGGGCCGCCTGGACGTCATCATGCATGAACTCGCGCGCAATATTCCCAAAGGCCTCGGCCGCCACGGCCGCATAAGGCTCGATTACGCACAAATAGACGAGGTCTTAAGCGAGGGCGCCCGGTGGTGCGTTAAGAACGGCTATGGCTTGGAAGAAGACCTGGACGCCATCGAGCAGGGCGGCGCCTATGATACCGCCGACCCGGGCCTTGTCAGTGCTCGAGCCAAGGAGCGGGGGCTAAACCAGCTGGGGACTGTCGGTTCTGGAAATCACTTTGTCGAAGTGCAAGAGGTTGTCGAGGTGCTTGATGAGCGAGTTGCGGACACCTTTGGTCTGGCGGTGGGAGAAGTAACGGTCATGATCCACACCGGCTCCCGGGGCCTGGGCCACCAGGTCTGCACCGACCACCTGAAGATAATGGGGCAAGTCATGAGCGAATACCATTTTGACCTGCCGGATCGCCAACTGGCCTGCGCACCGCTTGATACAAAAGCCGCCCGGCAGTATTTAGGGGCGATGGCGGCCGCGGCAAATTTCGGATTAGCCAACCGGGAAGCTATCGCCCATTGGGTAAGGCAATCTTTTCACACGCTCTTGAGCGTCGACCCGAAGAGCCTGGGCCTGATCTACGATGTTTCCCACAACATGGCTCAATTCGAGGTCCATGAAGTGGAAGGCAAGCTCACCGAGGTTTGCGTTCATCGCAAGGGAGCGACCAGGGCCTTTGGTCCGGCCCGCTTAGAGGTCCCCCGGCGATATCGGGAGGTCGGCCAGCCCGTCATGATTCCCGGCGACATGGGCACGGCGTCGTATGTGCTGGTCGGCACCGCGCAATCGATGGCCGAGGCCTGGGGGTCGACCTGCCACGGCGCCGGCCGGGTGATGAGCCGAAAAGCAGCCGTCAAGCGGATGAGCGGCGCCGCCCTGGTCAAGGAATTGTCGGCCAGAGGCATCGTAGTCGAGGCCGGCAATGTCAGGGATCTCGCCGAAGAGGCTCCGTACGCTTACAAAGACGTAGGGCGGGTTGTCGACGTTTGTGAAGCGGCCGGCCTTTCGCGCCGGGTGGCCAAAATGAGGCCGCTCGGAGTGTTGAAAGGCTAGAGAAGCGGCCGAAAACCCCGTCTGCT
>JAUXSL010000008.1 GCA_030679975.1 Actinomycetota bacterium | reverse complement strand
ACGTTCTATAAGCAATTTCGCCTGACCCCTCAAGGCCGGCATCTTATTAAAGTCTGTCACGGGACGGCCTGCCATGTCGCCGGGGCCGAGGGCATCAGCACGGCCCTCCGTAGCGACCTGGATGTTGAAGACGGCGGCACGACGGCGGATCTGAATTTTACGCTTGAGCCTGTGGCCTGCCTGGGCTGCTGCAGCCTGGCGCCTGTGATTATGGTCGGGGATGAAACTCATGGCCGCTTAACACCGGATAAAGCCAAGAAAATAGTGGCCAAATATGCGCCGGCGAAGGTGGAAGATTAAATGACGCCTCGCATAATAGTCGGTTTAGGCAGCTGCGGGCTGGCCGCCGGGGCCAAGGACGTGCTGGCAGCCATTGAGGCGGAGCTTGCGGCCAAGGGTGTCGAGGCGGCGGTCGAACAGACGGGCTGCATCGGTCTCTGTTATCGCGAGGTTCTGGTCGATGTCGTGACGGAGGCGGGCAAAGTCACCTATGGCGACGTAACGCCCAAAGCCGTCACCCGGATCATCCAGGAACACCTTATCGAGGGCAAGCCCGTGGAAGAGATGATCGTCCTCTCCGAAGAGCGGGGCTCGGAAGCGGCGTTCCTGGCCAAGCAATATCGGATCGTCCTGCGCAACTGCGGCCTGATCGACCCGGAAAATATCGACGACTATATCGCCGCCGGCGGTTATCAATCTATAGAAAAAGTGCTGAAGACCATGACGCCTGAGGCGGTGATCGGGGAAGTCAAAACTTCCGGCCTGCGCGGCCGGGGCGGGGCCGGTTTTCCCACGGGGCTCAAATGGGAACTGACAAATAAAGCCGCCGGCGACCGGAAATACATTATCTGTAACGCCGACGAGGGCGACCCGGGCGCGTTCATGGACCGCGGCGTTTTAGAGAGCGATCCGCATAGCGTTCTGGAAGGGATGCTTATCGCCGGCTATGCCATCGGGGCGGATGAGAGTTATATCTACTGCCGCGCGGAATATCCCCTGGCGATAAAACGTTTGAATATCGCCATTAAAGCCGCAAAGGAACGCGGCTACCTGGGCGCCAACATCATGGGCTCGGGTTTTAACTTCAACATAAAAATAAAGGAAGGCGCCGGCGCCTTTGTTTGCGGCGAGGAGACGGCTTTGATGGCGTCAATAGAGGGGCAGCGCGGGATGCCGCGGCTCAAGCCCCCGTTTCCGGCCACCTCCGGCTTGTGGGCCAAGCCGACGTGCATCAATAACGTGGAGACATTTGCCAATATCTCCTGGATACTTAAGAACGGCGGCGCCACGTACGCCGCGATGGGCACCGAGGGGAGCAAGGGGACTAAAGTCTTTGCTTTAACCGGTAAGATCTCCCGCAGCGGCCTGGCTGAAGTGCCGATGGGCATGTCGTTAAAAGAGGTCATCTTCGAAGTCGGCGGGGGCATCAAAGGCGACGGTGAGTTCAAGGGCGTCCAGATAGGCGGCCCGACGGGCGGGTGTCTGCCCGCTGAAGTCATCAATACCGAAGTCGATTATGATTCCTTGACAAAGATCGGCGCCACCATGGGCTCGGGCGGCATGGTCGTTCTCGACCAGTCTGACTGTATGGTCGATCTGGCCCGGTTCTTTCTCGCCTTTGCCCAGAATGAATCTTGCGGCAAATGCGTTCCGTGCCGGGTCGGTACCAAGCGCATGCTGGAGATACTTGAGCGCATTACCAAGGGCGAAGCCACCGAAGACGAGCTGGTGACGCTGAAAGCGCTGGCCCAGGATATAAAAAGCGCCTCTCTGTGCGGCTTGGGCCAGACCGCGCCTAACCCGGTCCTCTCGACCCTTCGCTATTTTCAAGATGAATACCTGGCCCATATCCGCGACGGTCACTGCGCGGCCGGGGTCTGCGCGGCGCTGACAAAAGTTGAGATCAGCCAGAAATTCTGCCGTCAGTGCGCCGTCTGCATCCGCCATTGCCCGAGCCAAGCGATCAGCGGCGCCCGGCACGAGACGACGGTAATCGATCAGACAAAGTGCACCCAGTGCCGCATCTGCGTCGCGACTTGCCCATGGGACGCGATATTCGTAGTTTCGCCGAGGACGGCCGAGCTGGTCGAGCCGGAGCGGGAAGCGGTGAAAGAAAAATAGGATCGAATAATGTCATTCCCGCGAAAGCGGGAATCCAGGGATAGAAGATTATGGCAAAAACTGAAACGGAATTACTGACAGTCAATATAAACGGGGTCGATCGTCAGGCCAAACCGGGGATGACGGTCCTTGATCTTACAAAGGACCTGGGCATAAAAGTCCCGACGCTCTGCCACGATCCGCGGCTTAAGCCATACGGGGCGTGCCGTCTCTGCCTGGTCGAATTGGAAGGCGCCCGCAACCCGGTGCCGGCTTGCGCCACCATTTTGGGGCCGGGGATGGTCATCCGGACCGATACCGAACAGATCCATCGTATCCGGCGCACGGTCATCGATCTGCTCTTGTCGGACCACCCGGCGGACTGCATGACCTGCGAAAAATGTGGGGCGTGCGCTTTGCAGGAGTACGCTTACGAGTATGGCGTGCGCCGGAGCAGCTTCAAGGCGGGCGCCAAGCATACCGTCAGGCCACAGGAGACCGACCCGTTTGTCGCCCGCGATCTGTCAAAATGTATACTCTGCGGCCGGTGCGTCCGCATCTGCGACGAGGTCGAATCGGCTTTCGCCATCGATTGGATATATAGGGGCTTCGAGACCCAAGTCAGCACGGCATTCGGCAAATCCCTGAAAGATACCCCATGTGAATTTTGCGGCCAGTGCATCTCGACGTGCCCGGTCGGGGCGTTGACTGAGGCGCCCGCGCTGCCGGGGCGGACGTGGGAAACCAAAAAGACCCTGACCACCTGCGCTTATTGCGGCTGCGGCTGTACGCTTGAGCTGCACACGAAAGACAACCAAATTGTCAAAGTGGCCTCTCCGGTCGGCGTCGGCACCAACAACGGCAACCTTTGTGTCAAAGGGCGCTTCGGTTATCAGTTCATCAATAGCCCGGATCGGCTGACGAAACCCCTGATTAAAAAAGGCGGGGAGTTCGTCGAAGCCACTTGGGACGAGGCGATAAAAATTGTCTCCGACAAGTTGGGCGATATCAAGGCCAAGCATGGGGCCGATGCCATCGCCGGCCTGGCCTCCGCCAAATGCACAAATGAGGAGAACTTTGTTTTCCAGAAGTTCATGCGGGCGGCCGTCGGCACCAACAACGTCGACCATTGCGCCCGTCTCTGCCACGCCTCGACCGTTACCGGCCTGGCGATGGCTTTCGGCAGCGGGGCGATGAGCAACTCGATCGACGATCTTGAGGGAACCGACGCGATCCTGGTCATAGGTTCAAACACAACCGAAGCGCATCCGGTCATCGGCATGAGTTTGCTTAAGCCGGTCCGGCAAAAAGGCGCCAAATTGATCGTCATCGACCCGCGCGCGATCAAGCTGACCAAATTCGCCGATATCTGGCTGGCGCAAAAGCCCGGAACGGACGTCGCCGTTTTAAACGGCCTCATGAACGTCATCCTCTCCGAAGGTCTGGTCGACGAGGCCTTTATCGCCGAGCGTACCGAAGATTATGAGGAACTGAAGAAAATACTCCCGGCTTACACGCCGGAAAAGGTCGAAGAGATCTCCGGGGTACCCGCGGACGATCTGCGCCGGGCCGCGCGGCTATTTGCCGGCGCCGGCAGCGCGGCCATCGTTTACGCCATGGGCATCACCCAGCATACCACGGGCGTCGATAACGTTCTTACCATAGCCAATCTAGCCATGATCACCGGAAATATCGGCAAACCCGGTTGCGGCGTCAATCCGTTAAGGGGTCAAAATAACGTCCAGGGCGCTTGCGATATGGGCGCTCTGCCAAACGTTTATTCCGGATATCAGAAGGTCGATGACGATGCCGCGCGGGCCAAGTTTTCCGACGCCTGGGGCGTGCCGATGCCCGAAGGTATCGGCTTGACCGTAGTCGAGGTAATGAACGCCGCCGCCGACGGCAAAGTCAAAGGCCTTTATATCATGGGCGAGAACCCCATGCTCTCCGACCCCGATGTCGGTCACGTTGAGGAAGCCCTCGAGAAACTTGATTTCCTGGTCGTCCAGGACATCTTCTTAACCGAGACGGCGGCGCTGGCCGATGTGGTCTTGCCCGGCGTCACCTTTGCCGAGCGCGACGGCACTTTCACTTCGACCGAGCGGCGGGTCCAGCGGGTCCGCCGGGCCATCGACCCGGTCGGAGAGTCCAGAGAAGACTGGCGCATAATCAGCGATCTGTCTTTAGCCATGGGTTACCCGATGTCATACGATTCAGCTTCCGACATCATGACGGAGATCGCCGCGCTGACGCCTTCTTATACCGGTATCGGCTATAGCCGGATCGAAGGCTGCGGTCTGCAGTGGCCCTGCCCGAGTGTCGACCATCCCGGCACGCCCATCCTTCACGTCGGCCAATTCACCAGGGGCAAAGGCAAGTTCCACGGAATCGAATTTAAGCCGCCCGCCGAAGAGTCGGATGTCGAGTACCCGATGATATTGACGACCGGGCGGTTGCTTAATCAATATCATACGGGCACTATGACCAGGCGAACCGCTGGGTTGGACGAAATATACCCGGTGGCCGCCGCTGAAATAAGCCCGAAAGACGCCAAGAAATATGGTCTGACCGACGGCGATAAGGTCCGCCTCGTCACCCGGCGCGGCCAAATCGAAGCAACGGCCCTGGTGACCGACAAATCGCGGCCCGGCATCGTTTTCATGCCGTTCCACTTCAAAGAAGCGGCCGCCAACCGCTTGACCAACCCGGCCCTCGACCCGATCGCTAAAATCCCCGAATACAAGGTCTGCGCTCTAAGGATCGAAAAAGTCTGAACTTGATACGTTTAAGTTTATCTGATATTGTAGTTACAAATAGATAAATAGGTCACAAACAAAGGAGTCAATGTGACTACAATTGGCGTTAGGGAGCTAAAAGCCAAGGCGGGCGAGGTTCTCAGGGAAGTCAGCCAAAAGCGGAAAGAATTTATTATCACGAGCCACGGGCGGCCTTGCGGCAAAATAGTGCCTTTGAAGGAAGAGCCTGAGGCGCCAAGCGGCAAAAAGACGCTACGCGGCGCTTATCCCCATCTGCCCGAGCTCGATGAAAAAGATTTTCGTCAAATTAAAAACATATGGCTCAAAAACCATCAGTAAAGCGGCGACGGACTTCGCGCACACTTTCGTACGTTGCCGATACCCACGCGCTCTATTGGTATTTGCAGAACCCGGCCCGACTCAGCGCGGCGGCGGACGCGGTTTTTCGACTCGCTGAAGTCGGTGGGGCGTTAATCATTATCCCGGCCATTGTTGTGGCAGAGCTATATTATGTCGCCAAAAAGCAAAATCATGATCTATCTATAGCCGGCTTACTTTCCGACATAGATGCGGCGCCGGGCTTCATGCTCTCGGAGCTGGGTCAGGCGCAGCTGGAGCTGCTCGAGGCAGTGGACATCGATGAAATGCACGATCGCCTGATTGCCGCCGAGGCCCTTGCTCGTAAAGCCGCCGTTGTCACTAAGGACCAAACCTTAAGAAACTCTCAGTTGATCGATACAATCTGGTAGCGAAGCCCGCCTGAGTGGAATGCCTGTCCTAAAGTCCGGTAAACATCTTGACTATTTGTGCGATTTGGGCTAAAGTATGCTTAAGAAGCGGCCGATAACTTCATTACCCAAAGAGAAGGTTTAGGTTCCGCATTCGCACAAATAGTAGAGGACCGAGAGAATCGTGTTGGAAGCAAGATACGAAGCAGAAATAGGCAACAGATTACGCAATATCAGGGAAAGCCGGAACTTTAGCCGAAAAGACGTCGAAGAGCAGACGGGCGGGGAGTTCAAAGAGTCGATTCTGGCCATGTATGAGAACGGCCGGCGACGGATCCCGACACCGCGGTTGAAAAAGTTAGCGGACTTTTACAGGGTGTCGGCGGCGTTTTTAATGGGGGAGAGTCCTTACATGAACGCGACAGTGCAAGAGTACGATATCGAAGCCATGCTGATGTCGGATCCAAAATATTCCGAGGACGAAAAGGAACTATTGGTCCATGTGATCCACATCATCAAAGCAAAGAGAAAAGCTGAAGGTAAGGACTAAAGTAGGACCAGAGACAGCGGTGGTAAAGAGGCGGTGTGTAAGGTGGCGCTTGTCACATATGTCCAGTTCCGGCGTCAAGCGGAAAAGCTGGTACGGGAATGCGGGTTCGACGGACCTCCAATCGATCTAAGAAAGATCGCCGAGGGTTTGGGAATTGAGATCATCGAGATGACTTTGCCAAGCTGGTTTTTCGGGGTCCTCGTAAATCTCAAAGGCGATTTCTATATCGCCTTAAACAAGGGCATGCCGGGGCATCGCAAGAACTTCACCATCGCCCATGAGATAGCCCATCATCAACTGCACGGGACCGAATTGGCTTATATGAAGAACTGCAAACGCGATTACTTTCATCGGGAAGCGGATATCTTCGCGGCCGAGCTCTGTATGCCAACATTCCTGGTTAAAGATGAAGCTAAAAAGTGGTACAACGACTATCGCTGGCTGGCTCGGGAGTTTGCCGTGAGCGAGACGGCCATGGTTAGGAAGTTGCAAGAGGAAGGCATTCTAAAAAACGCTACCTATGAATGCAAAAGCTAGGATGATGGCTGGCGCACAGGACAAATTGTTATGGGGAAGGAGTGAACGATAATGGAAGGCAGTTTGACCGGTTTCACAATGGAAGAGATCTTTGAGATGCTGGCGACCAAAAAGAAGAGCGGGATTTTAACGGTAGAATCGCCCGATCAAGGCGAAGGCTCTATTTGGTTGTCAAGAGGCCAACTTTCTTGGGCCGAGACGTCCGCGGTCGCCGTTGATGTTGACGGCGATATGACTCCTGGTTGGATCAAGGAAAGCATTGAAAACGCTCTTCTCGAGATATTGAATTGGCCGGACGGCGTTTATCGCTTTGAGGCCGGGCCGGGAGAGAAGAAGGACAGCGGTGTCTTACTTGAGGTCGGCGTGGTTTTGGCGGATGTGGTTAAGCGCCAGGCCGAGTGGGATGAGATCAAGACGGAAATACCTTCGCTCAAAGCCAGAGTCGAGTTGATAACCAGGGTCGATTCCGAGACGATCAATCTTACGAGGGATCAATGGGCTCTGATCTCATTGATCGGGAAGGGTGTGACCGTTGATAATCTGCAACGGCAGCTCAAAGTAAGCCCCCTGGCGATTTGCCGGGCGCTCTTCTCGATGAGCAAAAATGGACTGATCAGGTGTTTGGGGGAGGTGGCGGAAATCGAGACCGGCCCCCAGGCGCTGAAAATTGACACAGCAAATAAGTCGGAAAACAAGAAGTATATTCGCAAAAGCTTACTGGTCGATGATGAAGCAGAAAACTTAGTACCGGCGGAATGGGCTAGCTACTATCAACTATTGGATTCTAGAAAAGTCCTAGCAACCAGTTGCCGTTCGGGTCGGGCGGCGGAGCACTGATATTTTTTTAACTTGTGTTGCACAAATAGTGCAACAGTATTGACAAACAGTAATTTAGAAAGGAGGTTTTTGTGATGATAAGTTACTTGATTCGTTCTTTGATGAAAGATGAAGAAGGTGCCACCGCTGTGGAATACGGTCTCATGGTCGCCCTGATCGCGATCGTAATGATGGCAGGAGTCACCCTCCTTGGCGCCAACCTGAACGTTCTTTTCACTAACATCGCCGGAAAAATACTGCCGTAGATTTAAAGCGCGGCTTCCGGGGGCGCCGGTGGACGCCCCCGGGCGATGTTCTATCCCTAACGGCGGCAATAATCGCCGCCTAATAGAAGCAAGTCTGCCGCTGTTAGGAACCGAACATCGGTTGAAACAAATGAATCGGAGTGTCCGTATGAGGAACTTGAAACGGCAGGAGGGCGCGAGTACCGTTGAGTTCGCCCTCATCGCGCCGATATTGATCATGTTGATTTTCGCCATTTTCGAATTCGGCCTGGCTTTCAATAGCTATCTAGCTATTACCCATGCCGCCAGGGAAGGAGCTCGTCTGGCGGCTGTAGGCAAATACGACGAAGCCGCTGTCAGGGAGAGGGCTTACCCGGTCATTCCGACGGCCGTTTCGATAAGCTATCCTGACGGCAATCTCCACGGGCAGCCGGTTGAGGTGCGCATTGAATACGATTTTCCGTTGAGCATCCCGTTCTTCGGCCGGCGCCTTTTGCCGCTCACCAGTGCGGCTGAGATGCGGTTAGAGGTATGAAGCAGATGCCGGACTCCACTCGGAAATCCTTGCCGCTGTCCGCTGCCCGGCGCCTGGCGTCCAATCAATCAGGTCAAGTGATGGTGCTTGTAGCTTTAGTGGCTGTGGCTTTGTTTTCTGCCGCCGCGCTGGTGGTCGATATCGGCGCGGCCTATGAGGCCAGGCGGTCTCTGCAGACGAGCGTCGACGCCGCCTCCCTGGCCGCGGTGATGGATATCGCGGAAAAGCGCGGCGTCGCGACCGCCGTCGCGACCGCCGAGAACTATGTCAGAGATAACTCTAAGGTCCCGGTGGACAAGGTGTCGATCACCTTTCCGGACAATACGAAAGTGCGGGTTCGGGCCGAGGTAAAACAGGAGACATTTTTCGCGCGAGTCATCGGTCATAAGGCTATCGATGTCGGGGCCGTCGCTGCGGCCAGTATGGGGCTGGCCAAAAAAGTATACAATTTGATGCCGATTATCGTGCCTTACCAGCGTATCTCCGGCCATATCGGTCCTGAAAACGCGGCTGTTTTTGAGCTGGGGAGCGATCGTCCGATAGAAGAGTTGTCGATTCTTTACAGCCAGAACGGCAATCGCGTGACCTATACCGTTACCTACGCGAATTCCAGCCAACAATCCGTAAACGTCGCGATGTGGTCGCCGGTCCCGGCCGGATCTGCCTACGTCGGGGGAAGCGCTACGGCGGGCGGCTCTTTTGACGGGACGAATGTCCGATGGGCCTGGAGCGATATTGCCGCCGGCGACCGTCGCACGGCCACTTATATGGTCGATTTCAGCGGCGCGGTCAACCCCACAAATACGGTCTATGTCTCAGTCAACGGTGGGACGACCCGAAGCGCTTCAACAAACACCGCGCAAAAGGGATACTTTTGGTTAACGGACTTTACCGGCGGCTCCGCCGGCACTCCGGAACTTTCACAATGGATAGAGAGCGGTTTCCCGGAGGCCGTCGGCCTTGGAGGTCTCGCCAACGGCACTGGTGTGCGGTCCTCGTTGAGCGCGTCGATGGCCAAGCGGATCAGCAGTGATCGCACCGTTATCGTGCCTCTTTATGATTACACGGAAGCGAGCGGCCGGACCGGCCAATATCATGTAGTCGGCTTCGCGGAATTCTACGTTACCGACTTCGATTTTTCCGGTAATCCCAAGTCGGTCGGAGGCTATTTCACCAACGGCACCGTCACCCCCGGAGTGGGGACCGGTGGCGAAGAATCAGGGCAGCAACCAGTTGATTTCGGCGTAACGGCCATTTGGCTTTCAGAGTAACAGAAAAGGAGAATCGCTAATGTCAGTAAGATTAAGAGCGGTAATCATAGCTATAACTTTTGGACTGGCGGCCACTATCGGCGTCGCCCTCTATATCAATTCATTTAAAGCCGCCATCGTGGAATCCGGGCAAAAACAGGCGGTTTATGTCGCCAATGCCAAACTGGCGTCCGGCAGCCGGATTTCACAAGCTTTGGATGCGAACAACCTGAAGAAAATGGAGATACCAAAGCGGTATGTCGCGGAGGATGCCGTCACCGATCCGGAGGCTTACAAAAGCCGGATGCTGACCGCCTCAATGAGTCGTGGTGAACAATTGACGCTCTCGAAGCTCCGATCATCCAGTCAATCGGAGGTAACGTATAAGCTGCCGGCGGATTATCTCGCGGTATCTATTCCGGTCGACGATGTTGTCGGCGTTGGGGGCCGTATTAAGGTCGGTGATCGCGTCGCCATCATTGCTACCTTTGAGCCCGGTCCTGACGGCGCCGATGTGAGCCGGATGGTTCTCAGCGGCATAGAAGTGCTGGCCCTCAGCGGCCAAAGCAAAGCCGGGGGTATGGGCGCGCAGTCCAGCAAACCGACACTGACCCTGGCCGTCACTCCGGCTGACGCGGAGAAGCTGGTTTTCGCTGAGGAAAAAGGGAAAGTCTGGGTGGCGCTGCAGGCGCCGGCGACCCAGGGCTTGCCGCAGGCCGGCGGCCAAACCGTCCAAACCGTCTTTAGATAAGAACGGATAGGAGTTCTCTGGATGCATATTCGATTGGTGATAGCCGATCCCGACCCTGTCTTCGCGCGGGAAATATCGGCTGAATTTATTTTGATAAAAGAAATTGAGATCGTCGGCTCCGAGAGCGATTGGGAAAGTGTCGAACGGCGCGTACTCGCCAGCAAGCCGCAGACAGTGATTTTCGGGCCCGGCTGGGCAAAGACGAGGGTGTTGACAGGCGTCGAACAGCTTCGGGCGAAATGTTCCGATTTTGAAGCCATTCTCGTTACCGCCGAATACAGCACTGAGCTTAGGCGGCAGGCGGCTGAAATCGGGTTTGCAGGCGTTTTCGGCATACCGATTGACAGCACCGAATTGCTGCTTTGCCTGAGGCGTAGCGCCGCCGGAAGCAGCGGCAAACAGCAAGCGCAGAAACAAAAGACCGGCCGCGTCATCACAGTTTTTAGCACCAAGGGCGGGGTCGGCAAGACTGTTTTGACCACCAATCTAGCGGTCGCTTTAGGGCAGGAGCGCCAAGCCAATGTTGCGATTTTAGATATGGATCTCCAGTTCGGGGATGTCGGAGTGATGCTCAACTTAATGCCCAAACACACCCTGCATGATCTGGTGGGCCTTAAGTCGGTCGATTTGGAACAACTTAAAGGTCTGGCGACTCAATTTAACGAACGCGTCAGCGCGCTTGTCGCTCCGCTCCAACCGGAGTTGGCCGACGTGATCACTCCTCTGGTGATCCAGCCGGTTTTTGCTTGGCTGAGGCAAGCGTATGATTACGTGATCATCGATACGCCGCCTTGTTTTAACGATAATGTGCTGATGGTTCTGGATGAAACCGATGAACTTCTTTTGGTATCGGCTCTCGACTTGCCGTCGCTAAAGAATATTAAACTCTGTCTTCAAACCCTTAAGCTGCTGAATTTCCCCCGCGAAAAAATTAAATTAGTGCTCAACCGGTTCGAGCGTAATCTCGGCTTATCGACGGTTGAAGTGGAAGAGGTTTTTCAGGAGAAAATATCCGTCCAAATACCCGCCGATGCCGCGGTTCAGTTGGCGGTAAACAAAGGCGTCCCGGTCATGCTTGAGGCCCCGAAGTCGCCGGCAAGCAAGGCGATCATAGAGTTGAGCGCTATCTGCGGGGTGGCGAGAACGGGCGATAAACAGAAAGAGGTGGAAAGTGTCCCTGCATGAGCGGCTAAGTCAAATGAAAGGCGCGACCCTTGAGGCGCCGGCCGGCGATTTGCGCCGGACGGTTCTAAACAATATCAACCGTAAAATTCATCATTTACTCATTGAAGAGCTCGGTCCTCAGCTCTACAACCAAACGGTCGGGCGCGACGAGGTCAGGGATAAGGTGCGGCGCAAATTAACCGCCCTTGTCGCCGGCGAAGATACACCGCTTTCCGCGGATGAAAAGTCCGGACTGATTGAAGAGATATCCGATGATGTCCTGGGCTACGGTCCCATCGAGAGGTTTCTTGCCGATGAAGAGGTAACGGAAATCATGATAAATAATTCCTCGACGATTTATGTTGAGAAAAAAGGCAAGATATTGGCAACCGACGATAAATTCATTGACGAGGCCCATTTAAGGCGGATCATCGATAAGATAGTCGGGCAGATCGGCAGGCGCATTGATGAAAGTGTGCCGATGGTCGACGCTCGTCTGCCCGACGGATCGAGAGTAAACGCCATCATACCGCCGTTGGCCATTGGCGGCGCCAAAATGACGATCAGGAAATTCGCGGCCGAACCGTTGGGCGCCGACGACCTGATCGAGTTTGGCACATTGACGCCCCAGGCATCCGCCTTTCTCGAAGCCTGCGTCCGGGGCCGGCTCAACGTCTTAGTGTCCGGCGGTACCGGTTCCGGCAAGACGACCACCTTGAATGTTCTTTCGGAATTCATTCCCGACGATGAGCGGATAATCACTATTGAAGACGCGGTCGAACTCCAAATACACCAGGCACACGTGCTGCAGCTCGAATCGAGGCCGCCGAACATCGAGGGAATGGGACAGGTAACAATCCGTGACCTTGTCCGCAACGCCTTGCGTATGAGGCCTGACAGGATCGTCGTCGGCGAGGTGCGGGGCGGTGAGGCGCTCGATATGCTCCAGGCCATGAATACCGGCCACGACGGCTCTTTGAGCACGGTCCACGCCAATGCGCCTCGGGACGTTCTGTCGCGGCTGGAAACAATGGTCTTGATGTCGGGGATGGATCTGCCGATCAGAGCTATCAGGGAGCAAATAGCGTCAGCCGTTGACCTTATCGTCCATCAAGCCCGTTTCAGGGACGGCACGCGTCGCGTCACCCACATCACCGAAGTTCAGGGGATGGAAGGCGAAGTCATAACGCTTCAAGACCTCTTCTTGTTTGACTACTCACAGGGTCTTGATGAATCGGGCCGCCAGCGGGGCCGCTTAAAGTCGACCGGCATCCGGCCCAAGTTCAGCCAGCGCTTGCATGATTTCGGCATAGATTTTTCGGCCGAAGTCTTTCAGTTCGAATACTTGGCGAGGAAATAATGTACTATTATCTGGCCCTTCTCACCTATTTCATGTCTTTTTCCGTAGTATCGTACGTCCTCGTTTCCATTGCCTGGCCGGCTAAAAAGACGATCTTGCGAGAGCAACTCTCTTTTTATGAACAGTCTTGGCGACAGGCCCATGCTCAAGCGGAGCCGGAGCTGGACACCGGCACCGGCTTGAAGGCCCGCCTGAAGCGGTTGATAGTGAAGTATGTCAGCAGCCGAGGATCAGCCGAGTTAATCGAAAAGCGCCTGGAGATGAGTGGCATAAAAATGGACTGGTCGGAATTTGTCTTTTATCACCTGTTGTTCGCGATAGGCTCAGGGGCCATCGGTTATATGATATCCGGGGTGGTCGCGGCGATACTGTTGATAATCATCAGCGCTTGGCTGCCTCTGGGGCTGCTCCATTGGTTGACGGCAAAACGGCGGGCGGCCTTTGAAGGCCAGCTGCCCGAGACTTTGACAATGCTGTCCGGGTCCCTGAAAGCGGGTTACAGTTTGTTGCAGGCCGTCGATATGGTATCGCAAGAGATAACGCCGCCATTGTCCGATGAACTCAAAAGGGTTTTGGGCGATGCCCGGCTGGGCCTGCCGGTTGAGGAGGCGCTTGAAAAGATGAGCGGCAGAATGGCGAGCAAGAACTTTGAGTGGATGGTCCTGGCGGTCAAGATACAGCGCGAAGTGGGAGGAAATCTGGCGGAGGTATTCTCGACCCTCGCGGCGACCATCCGCGAGCGGGAAACCTTATTAAGGCAGATCAAGGCATTGACAGCAGAAGGGCGTCTATCAGCCGCGATCCTGTTGGCGCTTCCGATAGTAGTCACCATGGCACTCTATATTGTCAACCGCCCCTATATAATGATGTTATTTTCCAGTGGCACCGGCTGGGCGATGACTGCTTTTGCCCTCATCATGATGGCCCTGGGCTCTTATTGGTTGCGGCGCGTCGTTAAGATTGAGGTGTAACGGATGATTCTATATGTATCGCTCGTCTTTTACTTCATCGCGTTTTATTCTATCGGGCAGCTGGCCGGCCAAGCGATCAACCGGCGCCGTTTGGTCCAACTCCAAAACGCGGCCCAAATAATCCCGGAGGGAATTAATTCGATCAGCGCCAAGCTTCTCTCACCCGCCGGCAGTCTCGGGCTGAGACAGAAGCTGGTCGAGGCCGGCCGGCCGCGCGGTCTCGATGTCGATGGATTAATGGTATTGAAAGTGATTTTCTCCTTGGGCGGCATCGGTTTGGCTGCCCTCATTTCGATCCTTTTTCGTCTTGGCGGGTCACAGATCGTGTCATTAGTTATCTTATGCGCCGTGGGCGGATTCTTCGCGCCGAATCTATGGCTGGAGCGACGCATTCAGGCGAGGAGGAAGGAAATCACTCTCGCGCTCCCCGACATCCTTGATATGCTGACAATCAGTGTTGAAGCGGGACTTGGTTTTGACGCCGCCCTGGCCAAGGTAGTCAAGAATTTTCGCGGGGCATTATCCGAAGAGTTATTTCGCTTTTTACAAGAAACCCAGCTCGGCCAATCCAAGAAAGTCGCATGGCGGGCTCTGGCCGCGCGCACAAATGTTCCGGAAGTCAATTCTTTTGTTTTGGCCATCCTACAAGCGGACGCCTTTGGGATCAGCATCGGTAAGGTGCTGCGGGTCCAAGCGGACGAGATGCGCGTAAAAAGACGCCAAAGGGCTGAGGAGATAGCGATGAAAGCTCCCGTAAAGGTAGTTTTTCCACTGGTGCTCTGCATCTTCCCGGCGTTGATGACAGTTATCCTGGGGCCGGCTATTGTGCAGATAGCGACGAACTTCATCAGGTAAGCGTTATTTCAATCCCCGTCATTATCCATTACGTCGACTTTTAAGAAATGCGTCGCGCAGCTGATGCACGGGTCGTAGCTGCGGATAAGCATTTCGCAGGCGAGGGCCATCTCTTCTTTTGGTTTGTCCAGCAGGCCGGGCGTCCAGATCATTAAGTCGTCCTCGATGCGGGCGAGATTCTGGCTGGTCGGGGGGATGAGATGGGCGCGGCGAACTATCCCGTCGTCGTTAAATTCATAACGGTGAAACAAGGAACCACGGGGGGCCTCGCTGATGCCGAAACCCTCGCCGGCCCGCGGCTCGATGAGCGGCTCCTCCGGTACCGGCACGAATCCGTCCATCAATTCAATGCATTCGTCGAAGCCTGTGATGATCTCGGCGGCCCGGGCGATGATGCTGTGAAATGGATTTTGGCTCGGGAACGAAAACCCGAGCGAGCTTAGACTCTCGCGGGTCGTCTTTGACAGGTGGCGGTGGTTAATATTGACTCTGGCAAGCGGCCCCGTTTGATAGCTCCCGGCCCCTTGGAGGTAACACTGGAGCGCGTTGGAATGGGCGACCTGGCGCTCGCCGACGTGTTTTAGGAAGTCGCGAACAGGAAAAACCAGACCGCTGAAAGTTCTTACATCGCCTTCATTAAGAGCGTACACCTCGTCATGGGAAAGGCAGAGAAAGTCCGCTTCGCGCCCGAGCTCAGGCAGGTCGAAGCCGGCGACCATTTCCAATGTGGCCAGAGCGTCCCCGCGAGCTTCCTTAAAGTGTTCGGCCAAATGGGTCAGCTCGCTCTCTGTTGGCACGTCATAGAAACCGCCGACTTTCGGGACAACGGGATGTACCTCCCGACCCCCGATAGCCTTGGATAAACCGTTGGCCGCCCCCTTCAGCTTCAGAGCGCGCGCCATGATTTCCGGGTATGCGGCGGCCAGCGCCGGAGCGCCGTCGACGCCTAAGTAATCCGGGGCCGCCAGCATATATAGATGCAAGACATGGCTTTGGATTATCTCGGCCCAGGAAAAAAG
>JAUXSL010000037.1 GCA_030679975.1 Actinomycetota bacterium | reverse complement strand
AATTCCAGATTGCCGGCAAACCGGCGGCGGAGTTCGGATTTGAGCGCTTTGTGCCGGGGCTTTGCCAGCATCGGGTCGGCTTCTATCAGCGCGAAAGCTTCACGGCGCGCGGTTTCGAGAGCCTTGGCGTGCTTGGTCAGTTTAGCCAGCTTCAGGTCCGGCAGCCCCGATTGGCGCAGGCCGAAAAGTTGGCCCTCCCCCCTTATCGCCAGGTCCGCCTCGGCCAACGCAAATCCGTCGCTTATCTCCATTATGGCTTTTACCCGGGCTTTGGCGTCATCGGTCTTGATATTGCCGGTAAGCAGGCAATATGATTTCCACTCGCCCCGGCCCACCCGCCCGCGCAGTTGGTGAAGTTGGGAGAGGCCGAACCGCTCGGCGTGTTCGATGAGCATGACCGTGGCTTCCGGCACATCTATGCCGACCTCGATAACCGTGGTGGCGATGAGGATCTCCAGTTCACCGGAGCGGAAAGACCGCATCACCGCCTCTTTTTCCACTGAGGGCATGCGCCCGTGGAGCAGGCCGACGCGCAAGTCTGAAAAGACGTTGTTCTTCAATTGCTCGGCTTCCTGAAGGACCGACTTTACCTCCAGTTTGTCGGATTCGTCGATTAGCGGACAGACGATAAAAGCACGCCGACCGGCCGCGACTTCCCGGCGAATAAGCTTGTAGGCTTGCTCCCGTCGCCCTTCGGATATGTATTTGGTGCTGACGTGGCCGGCTACCGTCCGCCCGCCCGGTCTTTCGGTCAGCATGGATATATCCAGATCGCCATAGAGCGTCATCGCCAGCGTGCGCGGGATGGGCGTCGCCGTCAGCACCAGCATGTCGGGACTATCTCCCTTAGCGCGCAGATCAAGGCGCTGGCGGACGCCGAAGCGGTGCTGCTCATCAATGACTACCAGTCCCAGGCGGGCAAAATCGACTTTTTCCTGGACAAGGCTGTGCGTGCCGATAACGATATCGATGTCGCCGGCGACTACCGCCGCCCGGGCGCCGCGCCGGGTTGCCGCCGTCTGGCCGCCGAGAATCAGAACGACCTTCAGACCTAATGCTTCGAGCGGCTCGCGCAGCTTTATATAGTGTTGTTCGGCCAAAACTTCAGTCGGCGCCATCAGGGCCGCCTGATAACCGCTCTCGACCGCCATCAACATAGCGGCGGCGGCCACAACCGTCTTGCCGGAACCGACCTCGCCTAAAAGCAAGCGGTGCATCGGCCTGGGCGCCGCCATATCCGCCTTGATATCTTTGAGGGCTCGCTGCTGATCGGCGGTTAGGCGCCAGGGCAAAGCGGCATAGAAGTTATTGAGCAACCGCCCGCTAACCTTGTGGCTTATGCCGGTTGCTTTATCGGCCAGATAGCACTTCCTTAGGGCCAGACCAAGTTCCAGGCGAAAGAATTCATCGAATATAAGACGTTTTCTCGCCGCGCCCAGCGCCTCGCGGCCGGCTGGAAAGTGTATCTGCCCCAGAGCTTCATCGATCGTCATGAGGCCGTATCTGTCTCTCAGGTCAGCCGGAAGAACCTCTTTGACCTCCGGCAAGAACCGGTCGAGGGCGACGCGGACCAACCGGCGGATCCGAGCGGCCGACACCTTAGCGGTGGCTGGATGGATCGGGATTATCCGGCCGGCGTGGACGCCGGCGCCGCGCTGTTCTTCATCGAGTACGTCATAGAAAGGGTTTTGTATCTGCAACTGATTAAAGCGCCAAACCGCCCGGCCGCTGAAAGCCACAGTCGTACCGGGCGGCAGCTTCCCCTCTATCCAGTCCTGATTAAACCAGACGCCGCTGATGTAACCCGTACCGTCAAAGACCGTCACGTTGAGAACCCGTGTCCGGCCGAAGCGCGCCCCGCGACGCTGAACGTCTTTGACTTCGCCGACCACTGTGACCTCATCGCCTTCGCGGACATGCCCGATCTCTTTTACCGTACTCAAATCCAGGTATCGATGGGGGTAGTGTTCTAACAGATCGGTGACCGATACAAGGCCCATGTCCGCCAGGACCTTGGCCAACTTGGGGCCGATGCCTTCAACGGCTTCGAGGGGCAGGTCTTGAAGCGACCTTGGTTTGGTCGTTGCCATAAGGTAAATGATAGCAGATGGGAATTACGGGGACACGAAACTTATTTCTTGGCTGGTTGGGAAATAAGTATCATGTCCCCATCGATTCCAGTGGACAATGAAGCGCCGGCCATGCTAGGATACTTGAGTTGTGACAGCGGGTAATATCTGTTCTGAACTTAGGAGCGACAATGTCTCAAAAATGTGATATCTGCGGCAAGATACCGTCATTCGGTAACAATGTCAGCCACTCCCACAGAAAAACCAGAAAAGTCTGGGGCACCAACGTCCAGGGCGTCAGAGTGCGGCAACCAAACGGCGCTGTTAAGCAGATGAGCGTCTGCACTAAATGCTTAAAAGCCAATAAGGTCGTTAAAGCCTAAGCTCTTTTTCCACTAAATTACAGAAAACATAGACTATCTGCGAGTCGAACTGGGTGCCCGCGCCTCGCCTTAGCTCGTCGATCGCCTCGGCCGACGTTTTAGCCGGCCGGTACGGGCGCTCGGCCGTCATCGCGCAATACGCTTCGGCGACCGCCAATATCCGCGCGCCAAGAGGTATCTCGTCGCCTTTCAAGCCCTCGGCATAACCGCTGCCGTCAAAATTCTCGTGATGATGCAGTATTATCGGGAGTACCCCGTGGAGCCGGGTGATTTCGGAGAGCGCCTTTGCCCCCAAGCGCGGGTGGCTTCGGATTAAGAGCCGCTCGACGCTGTTGAGAGGACGCTCCTGCCGGAATAAGTTATCGGTGATAGCGGCCGTGCCGATATCGTGCAACAACCCGGCCAGTTCGATCGTGTGGATATTGTCTTCGCTAAGCCGCATCGCGCGAGCTAGATCACCGGCGTGGCCGGAAACGTCGACGGCATGGCCGGGGCTGAACGGATCGCGCGATTCTATCACCTGCGCCAGGGCTTTGACCGTATCGACATAAAGGCTTTGCCACGCCTCGCCGGCTTGGCCCGCGACAATCGCCGCGCCTGTCTGCCCCAACAACTTAACGACCTGGTTTAGCGCCGCGGTCGTAAACGTGTACCCGGCCCGCGTCGAACCAAGGTTCAAAACACCCACCAGCTTATCACCCAACAAAACCGGAAGCGCCAAAGCCACCGCCGCCTGGTCGGGCCCGAGGCCGCTTTGGGCGGCGGCATCTTCATCCAGGTCTTTGATCATGACCGGCTTTCTGTGCGCGGCTACCCAGCCGGCGATCCCCTCCCCCAGCTTGACCTCGACGGCTATCGCTGATTCCGGCAACCCGACCGCCGCTTCCAGGCTCAGCACCTCTTTGGTCTCGTCGAATAGTAGGAACGAGCCGCTGTTCGCGCCGGTCAGCTCGACGGCTGAGGCCAGCGTCGAGCGCAGGGTCTCGGCCAAATTCTCGCCCGCGTTGACCTGATTTATCGAATTAAGCAGCTTGTTGAACTCATCGGCTGATTGCTTTAGAAATGATGATTGGCGGATCGTCTCAGCTACATATCCCAGCTGAAACGCCACTCCTTCAATGGCGGCTTCATCCATTTTCGTGAAGGCGTTGAGCCTGGATGCGGCCAGCGCCAGCAATCCGCTTTGACCGACCGCGGTCATCAGCAATGAGACGGCGCCCCGTTCGACGAGCCTGCCTGTCAGCTTATCCTTGAAACCAAGAGCCGCGTCAAACGATAGATCGGGGACGTTCAGTGTCGGACCGTCAACGGCCTCTAATAGAGACGCCATGCTGCCTTCGATCGGATATTCCGAGCCTAATAAAGAATCGGCGTTCGCGCCCCTGACAACTAAAACATCCAGCTTATCAAGGCGCTTTACCAAGAACATGATGGTGTCGACATGAAAATAGCGGCTCAAATAATCCAGCGCTCGCTCGCTTATGACTTTTAGGTCTTGGCTGTCGAGCGCTTCCTTACCTACGGCTTCAAGCAACGAAGGTTTAGCAACCAACCCCGACGGGCGGGGCGATATTGCCGTGCCGGCGCCGTCGGCCTGAACATCGTGGGTCGGGAACTGTGTCTCCGGGTTTTTATTGCCGCCAAGCATTGTGGCCTCCAGATGCCGTGGTCTGTAACGCCTAAAGTAGTACCCGCAAGCGTAAGTCAAAGCCAAAAGTATCAGAAACAAGCCGCTGAGGCCAGGCGCGAGTTTTGTGACCATACCTACTTATCGGCAAAAAAACCGGCCGGGGAGAGCCCCTGCCGGTTTTTTAAGCCGGCTCGGCTTGGCCGACCAGACGGGCCGCGAAGAGGAGTTCTTTGGCCGCCTCGATAGCTTCTTTTACGCGGTATCCTTTGGTCAAATAAGCGGCGACTGCCGAAGAGAAGGCGTCACGCTTCTCGCGCGGCTCGCCGCGCGGGGCTGTTTTAGTAAAGAGAAACTGGTGCTCGGCGCCGTCATATAGTATGTCGACCATCTCCCCGTCGACCAGGCGGTCGGCCTTTATCAGGACAGTTTTGGGCCCGTAGATGCGGATGGCTTCAGCCGCTTCCTTCATCTGGTCTATATTACCCACGGGTGTGCCGGCCAGACGCTCAGCCTCGCTTAAGTAGGCGACGGCCAGCGTCGCCAAAGGCAGCAAGCGCATCTTGAAAAGCGAAATGGCCGTTGTGCTGAGCAGAGGCGATTCATCATCTCCGTCTAGGCAGGCATCGACCACGAGATTGTGCAGCGTTGTCTTATGGTCTTCAAAAAACGTCGCTACCGCTTCGACATTTTCCCGGGTCGCTAAAAGGCCGGTCTTTATGCCGCGGATCTTTCTGAAATCGGCTGAAGCCTTAAGTTGCCTCTCGACCGTAGTCGCCTGGATCGCGGCGACCTTGCCGCCTTCCAAAAAGATGCCGCTGACGACATTGATGGGCTTGAACCCTAAAGACAACAGGCAGCTTCGATCGGCCGAAAGACCCTTGCGGCCCTCCGCGTCGAACCCGCCGATAGTCAAGACAATGTTATTCTTCATTCCACTGATGTCCCTCGAGCCACAATTAATAGTAGCAGCCCCGATTGTAACTCTATTGCCCCTTGTTTACCAAGCAATATGTTGCTTATGCCCAGGGTGCTTCCCGGAATCAGCTTGCCGTCCCGGATTTTGTACTTAAAGCCGTCCAGGACCACGCCCGCACACTCTTCAAGGGCCAAGAGACTGACGGTATCGCCGGGAGCGCCTGAGACGATCAGCCGGCGATCGACGATGTAAATGTCGCCGTCCTCTTCTCTAATGCAACAGTCTATCCCTTGCTTGAGCGCCAATCGGAGCAAGAAAACGTTAGCCAACGACTGGTCGATCCGCCCGCCCCAAGTGCCCGTAAGAGTAAGCCCTGTCGCGCCTGAAGCGACAGCCTCTTCAATGGCCAGCTCCATATCTGTTTTATCTTTATCGGCCGGAAATTCGCGAATGATAAGGTTGTTGTTTTTTACCCAGTCTAAGGTTTCAGCTGATATGGAATCGAGGTCGCCGACGACCGTATGCGGCACAAGCCCCAGGGAGCGAATAGAATCGGCGCCCTTATCGGCGCCGATTATCAAGTCATGGTCGATTATTAAGTCCCGGTAAAAATCGCGGCTGCCTATTTGCCCGCCCGCGACGATCACGGCCTTGATGGCGACCCGCCTTCCACCTGTTTAAAGGCCTGTAGAAGCGCGTAGACAAGCGGGATGCATATGAGTGTCGACGCCAGCATATACGAACCATTATACACCGCCGAGTAAAGCCACGGGCTCTGGCCCTTCGGGGCATAGCTGGCAAAAAAGATGACGCCGCTGAAGAAGTGGGCCGTGAACCGGGCCAAGCCGCCCAGAATTGTGCCGACGGCAACTTTAATCAGGCTGGTCGGTCGCACGAAACCGGCCAGTCCCACCAGACCGAACGCCAGCGGGTAATCGAGGATCAGCTGCGCCGGGTGGACAAAGAACGGGTCGATCGCGTAATCGACAAATCCGTAAACCACGCCGGCGAGAATAGCCAGGCGCGGCCCGCGATAAAACGCTAAGAAAAATATCGGCAGCATATCGAGCGAAACGCTACCGCCTTGCGGCAGCTTAAAGAGCGGCACCAGGTTTAAAACCGCCGCCAGCGCGACGCAAATTCCGACTTCGGCTATCGCCCTCACATCGATACTGCTTTTTCCTGACGCCATCGTCCCCGCATCTCCTTCTTTCATTCGCTCCTCCTAAAAAAATAAGCGCACCGGGAGGGTGCGCTACTTACAGGCTTCCCTACGCTGGCATTATCCAACAGGTTCCAGCGGTCGTCCGCTCCATCAGCGAACCTCTCAGCCCAAGTCGTGGGCTCCCGCAGCTTCATATGTTGTTTTGTTTATACCGTGAAATCAGCGCCCTGGCAAGAGGTGCGATTGAGGGAAGGCCCGGGGCAAGCTTTTCGTGCGACTTGTGAGCCACATGAGCCGGAGTCGAACGGAGCAGCCGCGGCAAATTTGAATCGCTGAACCCACTGAAGAGAGCGGGTTCAAATTTACGCCCTGCGGAGTGAGGCAGAGGCCATAGTCGCGAACCGGAGCTAAGAAAAGCTTGCCCCCGGCCCGCGGGTCGCATTTTAGAAACACAAAAGGGCACCGCGCTTGCAGTGCCCCCTTGCCGCCAACCTAAAGAGAAGCTTAGCTGTCCCGCCTCTGGAGGAAGGTCGGAATCTCAAAGTCGTCGGATTCAAAGACAGGCACCTGAGGCTCCTCTTTGGTAACTGGTATTCCAAGTTCTAATTTTTCTTGACGTTTAACGTGGTCAAAACCTGTGGCGATGACCGTCACGCGCACTTCATCGCCGAGCGAATCGTCGATGACGGCGCCAAAGATGATGTTGGCATCGGGATGGGCCGCATTGGCGATGATCTCCGCGGCCTCATTGACTTCATATAAGCCGATGTCGGAGGGACCGGAGATATTCAAGAGCACGCCTTGCGCTCCTTCGATCGAAGCTTCCAGCAACGGGCTGGAAATCGCCGCCTTGGCGGCCTCGGCGCCCCGGCTGTCGCCTGAGGCGATGCCGATGCCCATCAAGGCCGAGCCGGCATTCGCCATGATCGTCCTGATATCGGCGAAGTCGAGATTTATCAAGCCCGGGACCGTGATAAGGTCGGTGATGCCTTGCACGCCTTGACGCAGCACGTCATCGGCGACCCTGAATGCATCTAAAATGGAGGTCTTTTTCTCGGCGACCTGGAGCAACCTATCGTTGGGGATGATGATAAGCGTATCGACTTTATCTCTGAGAACAGCAATTCCCTGTTCCGCCTGGAGCGCTCTCTTTCTTCCCTCAAAGCTAAAAGGCCGGGTGACAACGCCGACTGTTAACGCGCCGATCTCTTTAGCGATCTCCGCGATAACCGGCGTCGCGCCCGTTCCCGTGCCGCCGCCCTTTCCGGCGGTGACAAAAACCATATCCGCGCCCTTAAGCGCTTCCTTGATCTCCTCCCGGCTTTCCTCCGCCGCCTGGTACCCCACATCGGGGTCTGCTCCGGCTCCCAGGCCTTTGGTCAATTCGTGGCCTATCTGAACTTTGTAATCCGCGTCGGACATCAAAAGCGCTTGCGCGTCTGTGTTTAGTGATATGAATTCTACGCCCTTGAGGCCGGCTTCGACCATTCTATTGACGGCATTATTACCACCACCGCCAACCCCGACCACCTTAATGACGGCCAGATAGTTTGAGCCGGTATCAACCACTTGCATCCCTCCTAAACTGCCTAATTACCATAAATCTCTAGTTAAGCTTTATACTTTTAAGCCTAACCTTTGACTTAAACCTTAGCGTAACAGCTTTTGGATTGCAAGTGCTTTTTTAAAGAGCGCGGCCCAAAGCCCTAGATGCAAGGCAGACGAACGCCGAGGCGAGGGAGCGTATGTGCGATTACGTGACCGAACCGAGGCGGAGGATAACGCAGCAGATGGGGTTTTCGGCCGCGCTCTACTGTTTAAGCTTGCGCACAACGGGATTATCGGGGGTAGTCACATTTATGTGGACTATCTTGCCTGAGGGATCCTGAAGTATCTTCTTTATCACGAAGTTTTTCTTTGCGGCATCTTCCGGACCGCCGTAAACGATCTCCAAGCCGTCGGCTGTCTGAAACGTCAGTTTCTCCAATGAAAGCACGGATATCCAGGTAGTCTTGGCTCTTATTTCAGGCGCCAGCACGCTGAGACTTTTTAGGGCGCCGCTCAATGTGGCTCCCTTACCTCTGGCGCCGACCTTTAGCCGACCGATCTTAATATCGCTGATCACCGGCATCGATGTCTCCGTCGTGAAGGTCCCGATCGATTGAACGACAAAGCCCGTCTTATCCAAGACAAGCACTTTGTCACCTTGCTTTAGTCCGACAAACGGCTCCCTTTCTTTTATCTGAATGGTCAGGCGATTCGGTAAGGACCGGGAGAGCTCAACGTCACTGACCCAGGGGTTCTTTTTTAGGTTCGCGGTTATCTCGGCCGCCGGTAGTCTGAGCAGGCTCGTTTTGTAGTCAACACCGGCCAGATCGACCACCTGCTTTGAAGTCAACCGATGGTTACCGACAACCGTGATGCTTTGGATCAGCCAGAAATCGGAGTTGAAGATAGCGTAGCCGCCAACCGCGATGACGATCAACGCCACCACTACCGCCAACAGCTTTAAGGACTGCCGGCCCCTGGTTTGACGCAGTTTTTCGTTCCGTCGCCGCTTGGCTTCTTCAACGTTGCGCGACATATGACCAGTCTCCGACTATTTTGATCTCCGGCTCCAACTCGACCCCGGAAGCCTTCTTGACCGCCGCTGTGACCCCCTGCATCAACTCGTAGAAATCGGCCGCCGTAGCGGCCCCGGTGTTGACAAAAAAATTGGCGTGCTTATCGGAAACCCGGGCGCCGCCTGCTTGCCGGCCCTTGCAACCGGCCGCCTCGATAAGCCGGCCGGCATGGTCCCCTTCCGGATTCTTGAACATGCTGCCGGCATTGGGTAGATCGAGTGGCTGGCTCGTCTTTCGACGCCGCCAATTAGTCTCCATCTGCGACTTAATGACTTCAGCGGAGGCGGCCGTGAGGCCGAGTTGCGCCTCCAGGACGACCGAGCCGGCCGGCAGACGACAACGGCGATAAGCAAACGATAGCTGCTCGGCGCCGGCAGTGCGCAGCTGACAAGCGCGGGTATAGTAGGTTATCCGCTTGACGACGTGGCCTATCTCTCCGCCGTGCGCCCCGGCGTTCAGCACCACCGCGGCGCCTAATGTGCCCGGAATACCGACCGCGAAAGCAAGTCCCGACAATTGGAGGCGGGCGGTGGTCTGAACCAGCGACGTCAACGTGACGGCGCCCCCGGCCCGGATATCGGTGTTGTCGACGACGACCTGGTTGAAGTCCGTACCCAGCTGAAAGACGACGCCCTGAACACCCTCGTCGCTTATGAGAACATTTGAACCTCGACCCAATATTAAGGCCGGCAGATCATAGTCGGTGATCGTCTCCGTCAATAGCCGCAACTCGGATAAAGTGTCGGCTACCGCGTAAATGGCGGCCGGTCCGCCGACACGAAGCGTTGTAAACTTGGCGAGCGGCTTATCCGCCACTACTTTGTTTGGCATCAACCGGCTCAACCGTTCATAGGCCCGGCTGAGAGATCGGTCTTTCAGACGCGTATTCAAGTAAGCGACCCCGCCTCTTTTAACTGCTCAAATAGGTCCACACCAACCGTCCAGATATCGCCGGCGCCGACAGTAAGCACGATATCTCCGGGCCGCACAATCGAGAGAAGGTAATCTTTGATCTCCATCTTGTCGGGGATATAAGTCACGCGACTGCGAGGCCTGAAAGCCAGTATCTCATCTACCAGCAGTTTCCCATTGACGCCGGGAATGGGCATCTCGCCGGCATTATATATATCCGTCATGACCGTTATATCGGCGGCGCCAAAGGCGCCGCCAAACTGACCGGACAAAAGCTTGGTCCTGGTAAACCTGTGCGGCTGGAAAACACAGATGACGCGATTCCACCCGCCTTGCCCCGCAGCCGCCAGCGTCGCGGTGACCTCGGTCGGGTGATGGGCGTAGTCATCGACGACCGCAACCTCGCGCCCCCGCCCGACAAGCTGGAATCGTCTCTTGACCCCGCTGAAACCGGCCAAAATATTGCCGGCCTCACCTATCTCCAAGCCCAGACACTGCGACGCCGCCAGAGCGGCCAGCGCGTTTAATATGTTGTGCTCCCCCGGTATTCTTAAGCTCAAGCGCCAACTTCGACCCTGCCGGTTGTCGTGAACGCTGAACTGAGAACCGAACTCGTCAAAGACAGCGCCACTGAAAGAGAGATCGTTCGCGTCGGACCGGCCGAATGTGATAAAAGAGCAACCGGCCGTCCTGGCCGCTTCTTCGGCCGGCGATCCGTCGCCTAAGACGATGGCTTTACCATCGGCCGGCAACTTGGACAACCAGACCGAGAAGAGAGCGACCAGATTATCGAACGTCCCGTGATAATCTAAATGGTCGGAATCGATATTGGTGACGATGGCGTATTTCGGCGCCAGATAGACAAGAGAACCGTCGCTTTCATCAGCTTCGACCACACAACTCTCACCATCCCCGTACTTGGCGTTGCCGCCGATATCATTTAGCTCACCGCCAATCAGGAAGGTGGGGCTCAATCCGGCTTTGTCTAATATCAGCGCTGTCATCGACGTCGTCGTGGTCTTGCCGTGGGTACCGCCTACGGCGACGGCGCCCGGCTTTTGTCGACATATTTGGGCCAGCATCCGGGCTCTGGGCATTACATTCAGTCCCCGCTCCCGCGCCGCCGTCAACTCAGGATTTGTTTCCGGTATGGCCGACGATATGACAACGACCCCGGCATCGCCCAGGTTGGCCGCATCATGACCGATCGACACGGTCGCGCCCAGATCGGCTAAAGCGGCTGTGTGACGACTTTCTTTTAAATCAGAGCCGCTGACGGCTTCACCCATCTCGAGCAAGACTTTAGCTATGCCGCTCATGCCGGCGCCGCCGATGCCGATAAAATGAAATTTTTGCCCGCTCGCTAAGATGTCTTCTTTCACGTATCCCTCTGTGACTTTTTCCCGTTAGCGGCTGCCTTTAGCACCAGCGAAGCCAATTTCCGCGCCGCTTTTGGATGCCCCAACCTCTTCGAGCGATCGGCCATTTCATCAAGGGTCGCCGGATGATATAGAAAACTGGAGATGGCTTGCCAGAAGAGACGGTCGTTGAAGTTATCGTCGGGGATAACTTTGGCCGCGCCCGCCGATTCGAGCCATTTAGCGTTGGCGGCCTGGTGATTGTCTGTGGCGTAAGGATAAGGGACCAATATGCTCGGCAACCCCCTGCCTGTGACCTCAGCCAACGTTCCCGCCCCGGCCCTCGATACGACCAGATCGGCGGCGGCATACGCCAACCCCATCTCTTCCACATAAGGAAACAAGTGATATTTGACGTTGTCGTGAGGCTGTCTTAAGCCATCAAGCTGCTGCTTAATTGCATCGTATTCAATCATACCGGGGATATGGATTATCTGCAAGTTGTGAGCGCGCCTGAATGAATCATACGCGCCGATGACGGCCTGGTTGATTTTTTGGGCGCCCCGGCTGCCGCCAAAGACCAAGACCGTGATGCGGCCATCGTCAAGACCCAGGACTTTCAGGGCGGTCGGCCGCTTGGCTTTAAGAACAGCCTCCCGGACCGGATTGCCGATCACCTTGACGACCTTGGCGCCTTTAATCATGTCCAAGTGGTCGTTGTAGGTCAGCGCGACCAAGTCCACCCGGCGGCTGAGCCACCGGTTGGCCAGTCCCGGAACCGCGTTCTGCTCGTGTATCAAAGTCGGGTAGCCTAGGCGGGCGCCCACAAGGACCATGGGAAAACCCGCAAACCCACCCATCCCGATAATGGCCGCGGGGCGATATTTCTTTAGTAGACGGGCCGCTTTTGCCAGACTGAAAGAGAGGCCGGCGGCAAAGCTTAATGTGTTAAGAGATAGCCGCCTCGGCAACCCGCGCACCGGCAATGTTTCCAGGACGTAACCGTTTTGCGGCACGACTTTGCTTTCCAGGCCGCGCTCGCTGCCGACAAATATGACTTCCGTATCGCTGTCGGCGGCTTTAAGCGCTTCCGCGAGCGCCAGTCCGGGATAGACGTGGCCCGCTGTGCCGCCGCCGCAGATCATTATCTTCACGTTTAACACCGCGTTTCTTGTTTTTTGTTTGGGTAGTCAGATTAAGTAAAATACCAATGCTCGCCAGGGTCAAGACTAACGATGTCCCACCAAAGGAGATGAGCGGCAGCGGTATGCCGGTAATTGGCAGCATCCCTGTTACAGCGCCCATATTGATCACCGCCTGGCTGATTATCATCGCCCCGATGCCGCCCCCAAGCAACCGGGCGAAGCGGTCATCGCAACGGCGGACGGCCACCATGATCACCAGCGCCAGAGCTAAGAAAATGAAGACTACCGCCAAAGTACCCGGCAACCCCAGCTCTTCACCGATGACGGCAAAGATGAAATCGGTATACGGGGCCGGCAGATAGCCGAATTTCTGACGACTGAGACCCAGGCCGACGCCGTGGAGGCCGCCGCTGCCAAAAGCTAAGAGCGACTGGATGATCTGAAATCCCTTTTTCTTCGGATCCGCCCATGGATCTAAAAAAGCCGTTAATCTCGCAAAGCGGTAGGGCTCAACAAAGATCAATAGAAGTATTCCGCCGATGCCGGCGGCCGCCGTCGCAAAAAGCTCCCTGAGCCGGGTGCCGGCCAGAAAAAGCATGGCGAAGATACTGAAGGCGATGACAAGAAACGTTCCGAGGTCGGGCTGGTTCATGATCAAAGCGCCAACAACAATAAATGGGATGCCCAGGGGTTTAAGCAATTCCTTCAGCTTTACAGGCTTCTTTCCCGTACGGGCCAATAGGTCGGCGGTATACAAGACAAAAGTCAGTTTGGCCAGCTCCGAGGGCTGGAATTTGAAGCCCGCCATTTCTATCCACCGGCTGGCGCCGCCGGCTTCGCGCCCAAAGGGCGGCACTAAGACCATAACTAAAGTGATAATCGTGCCGACCATTGCCAGCGGCGCCATCTTACGCAACCAGCGATAGTCGATCTTCGAGAAGATAAAGAGAAGCGTTCCCCCTAAAGCCAGGTAAGCCAGCTGGCGCCAGAGGAAAAAGAAACTGTCGTTATGCCCCAGGTAGGCGACGACCGAACTCGCGCTCGGGATCATCACAACACCGAAGGCAAGCAAAATAAAGGTCAAGCTTAGCAATAGGTAGTAGATCGGCGGTTTTGAGCGCTTATCGCGTGCCAAGTGACCCCGCTTCCGCCCTGACGGCCGCTTTGAACGCCCGGCCCCTCTCTTCATAATCGGTAAACATATCGAAGCTGGCGCAAGCCGGCGCCAGCAGGACCACATCCCCGGATTGAGCGGCCGCGGAGGCCGTCCGGACCGCCTCGTCAAAAGATGCGGCTCGCGCCGCCGGGACTGAATGTCTTGTCAGTGCCGCCGCCAGGTCCGGCGCCGATTCGCCAAACAGGACCGCCAACTTCACTCTTCCCGCCGCCTCTCGAGCCAGCTCCTCAAAGCTGTTCCCCTTGTTGCGGCCGCCCGCCAGGAGGATTATCGATTCGCTAAAAGCTTTTATGGCTGTTATCGCGGCCGCCGGGTTAGTGGCTTTGGAATCATTATAAAAGAGAACGCCGTTCTCCCGCATGACCGGCTCCAGCCGATGCTCGACACCCTTAAACTCCCGGAGCGTCCGCGCGATGATCTCTTCGTCGACTCCTTCGATTAACGCTACGGCGGCGGCGGCCATAGCGTTGGCGATATTATGCTCGCCTCTTATGGCCAGCTCATCTACTGCGATTACCTTGACCGCCGGTCCCCGCAAGTCATGCCGTATCCATCCGCGGGCCACAAAAACGCCGCTCACGCCCCCGAAGGTCAGTTTCTGCCCCCGAGTCCCGGCCACCAAAGACGCGCAATCCGCGCCGGTAATCGCCCAATCCTGCGCCGTTTGATGCCTGAACATCTTTAACTTGGCATCCCGGTATGATTTCATATCCTGATGCCAATCGAGATGATCGGGGGCAATGTTCAGCAAGACACCGATGAGAGGTTTGAATCTGTCTGTGAATT
>JAUXSL010000036.1 GCA_030679975.1 Actinomycetota bacterium | reverse complement strand
GCCGGCTTACGTAAGACTAACAGCGGCCAAAGTAGCGGAGATTAAGGACTTGCCGATCGAGGCGATAATAAAGGGGTCGGCGCTCAATGCCGATAAGCTTTTTGGCCCTAAATTAAGCCGGTCGGAACCGTGATCCGGCCGCCAAAACTTGCAATAGACGTGACTTTAACGTAAACTAGCGGGGTTTGTGCGTCGGCACGGCCGCAAGGGGGCCAGAGATGGCGGTTATCAGCGCGACAACGAGCGCGGTTGAGAATCGACAGATGCAAGGCGGACGCAGGGCGAGGCGAAGGAGCGTACAACAAGTACGTGACTGAGACAAGCGCAAGGACAACGAAGCAGATGGCGGTTATCAGCCGCGCGAAGGGAGTGGTTCGGTGAAGGTAAGCTTATCGAATTTACATTTATCATCGCCAATTGGCAAAGCTTTAGTCGTAGCAATTTCCGCAATTTTAATCCTTATAATCTCCGGTTTCATTCTGACAAATAAAGAGGTGGCACTAAGTGTCGACGGCAAGACCAGTCACCTCGTCACCAGGGCCGACACAGTGGCCGAACTCCTGGCCGAAAAGAACGTAAGAATCTCTTCCCATGATGAGATCAAGCCGTCGCTTAACGCATCCTTGATTCCCGGCAAAAGCGTCACGGTCAAACATGCCGTACCTATCGTGGTCGATATCAACGGTAAAACCCGGAAAGTCTGGTCCACGGACAATACTGTCGGCCAAACCGTGGAGCATCTGGGCATCGACACCAGTGCCGATATCAAGTTGGACCCGAAAGCTGAAACCCGGCCGACATCAGGCATGACGATCCGCCTGCAGCTGCTGAACCGGTGGATCGAGAAGGTCCAGAGCGAGATCGGTTATGAAACCAAACGGGAAGACGACCCGAGTCTCGCTAAAGGCAGGACCCGCGTAGCCATCAAAGGACAGCCCGGCATTAAAGAAACCGTGATTGAACACGTCATGGCCGGCGGCCGCGAGATCGAAAAGGTGGTCCGGGGCGAAAGCGCTGTGGCCGCGCCTGTCGGCGAACTTGTCAAGGTCGGGACGCGCGTTCCACGCGCGGCGGTAGCCGGGGCTCCGGCCCCGAGTATTAACGTATCGCGTGGTGGCCGCAGTCTGACAATGACAGCGACGGCTTATGCCGCTTATACCGGTGGAGCGGGGAACCGCACCGCCACCGGCACCGGCGTCTACAAAGGCATCGTCGCTGTCGACCCGCGAGTCATTCCGCTCGGCACCAGACTATATATCGATGGGTACGGTGAAGCTGTGGCCGCCGATACCGGCGGGGCCATCAAGGGCAACCGTATCGATGTCGGATTCGCCTCAGCCGGCGAAGCTTATCAGTGGGGCCGCCGCACAGTGACCGTCCGTGTGCTCAATTAAACAACCGGAAAACAAAGCGCCCTTAGTAAATCCAAGCCGAACTTCCGCTATTCTGCGGAAGTTCGGTTTTCGTTTTACCCGGGCCTTCGGCCAGAACTTCCTAATCGACCCAAACACTCTACGCAAGATTATCGGCGCCGCCGATCTTCAACCGGACGATGTCGTCTTGGAAATCGGCGCCGGCATCGGCACTTTGACGGAGGCTTTAGCGGCCGGCGCCGCTCACGTGATAACCGTGGAGATTGATAAAAAGCTGGCGCCGGTCCTCGATGAGACCCTTGCCGGACTCGAAAACGTGACCGTGCGGCGGATGGACGCGATGGACCTTAAAGCTGAAGAGACCGAATGGGCGGGCAGGCCCGCAAACAAGCTGGTGGCTAACTTGCCCTACGGCATAGCCGCGCCGCTGATTTTGAAAGCTTTTAACGAGTTTCGCCATATAAACACGATGGTCGTGATGGTCCAAAGAGAGATCGCGGCCCGGATGTTGGCCCAAGCCGGGAGCAAGAACTACAGTGGTTTTACCGTGAAGCTTCAATATTTTTGCCAAGTTAAATGGCTGTTGTCGGTATCAAGCCGGGTGTTCATGCCGGCGCCAAATGTCGATTCAGCCGTGATTTTGCTCATCCGTTGGGAAAAACCACCTATAGGCGCGGATAAAGACAGACTGTTCGCTATCGTTTCGGGCGGCTTTAGTCAAAGGCGAAAACAATTGGCAAACGCCTTAGCGTCCGCTTTGGATGTGGAAAAGGCGACTATCGAGACGGCTCTTAGGGAGGTCGGCTTGGCGCCCAAGGTCCGGGCTGAAAATCTGGCCCTGGCGGACTTCGCCGCCCTGGCCGAGCGGCTGGAATTTCGGGGACGTTGACACTCTGTGCTGTTTTTGCGTAAGATAGCCGGGTGTCCGCGTCGGGAGATAGGTGAATGAGGACTTATTCAGTAAAGCTAAGCGAAATAAACAGAGAATGGTTCGTAGTCGACGCCAATGGGTTGACGCTCGGCCGGATGTCGTGCGAAGTGGCTAAGATTCTGCGGGGTAAACATAAACCCCAGTATACGCCGCACATGGATACCGGCGATTTTGTTATTGTCGTCAACGCCGAGAAGATTAAAATGACCGGAAACAAGATGGACCAGAAAGTCTATTATCATCACTCCGGCTATTTAGGCGGGCTAAAAGAGAAGCCGATAGCTAAAGTCATGGCCGAACATCCCGAACAAGCGGTCTTCCACGCCGTTAAGGGGATGTTGCCGCACAACAAGCTGGGCCGGGCGATGTTCAAAAAACTTAAAGTGTACGCGGGCGCCGACCATCCGCATGTGGCTCAAGGCCCTAAAATATTAAGCATCAACACCCAGGGAGTTTCATGGTAGACAAGGACACGCAAGAAACCGTTTCGGAACAAGCTAAAGCCGTCGCTGATGAGCCGGCCGAAAAGAAGGCTAAATCGCCCAGGAAGCCCAAGCGCGCGGCGCCGGTTTACTATTGGGGTACCGGGCGGCGAAAAAACTCTGTTGCCAGGGTTCGGCTGACCCCCGGCACAGGGGCATTTAAGATCAATAACGGCCGCAACTTGATCGAATACTTTGGGCGAGAGACTTTGTGCGCCTTGATCCAACAGCCTTTGACGGCGGTAGACGCACTTGAAAAATTCGATGTTATCGCGACTATCCACGGCGGCGGGGTCAGCGGCCAGGCCGGCGCCTTGCGCCATGGTATCTCCAGGGCGCTGCTGGAAGCCGACGAAAACCTTCGCGGCGATCTCAAAAAAGCGGGTTTCCTCACCCGCGACCCGCGGATGATCGAGCGGAAGAAATACGGCCTGAAAAAAGCCCGGAAGCGTCCGCAGTTCTCGAAACGATAGATACTCATCTGTACCCCAAGCTCATAATCGACCTGGCCAAGATAGGCCGGAACACCCAAGCTGTAGTCGAAGCGGCCGGCGCCATCGCGGTCTTCGGTGTTACAAAAGGCTGCGCCGGCGCCATCCCCGTGGCCCGGGCTATGCTCGGCGGCGGCGCCCGCGGGTTGGCCGATTCGCGCTTGTCCAGCCTGGAGGAATTGCGGCGGAATTTTCCAACCACACCTTTGCTGGCCTTAAGACAGCCGATGCGCTTTGAGGCTGCCGGCTTTGCCAAACTGGGAGCTACCGTTATTATCAGCGATATTGCCGCGGCGGCGGCATTGTCTGAAGCCGCCCGCGACAGTGCCGACCCGGTCAGCGTTTTAGTCATGATCGAGGTAGGCGACGAGCGCGAGGGGGTGGCGCCGGAATCATTTGGCGCCTTCGTGGAAGCGATAAGCTCGCTGCCGGCGATAAAGATATCCGGCATCGCCGCGAATGTCGGCTGCCTCGGCGGCCGAGAGCCCAGCCGCGAATCGATGGAAGTTTTCCACAACGTCCATGTCGAAGCGGGCCGAAGGGGATTAGGGTTAACTACTGTTTCCGCCGGAAACAGTAGTTGTTGGAATCTGCTTAAAACCGGGCAAATACCGAGAGGCGCCAATCAAATGCGGTTTGGCGAGGCTATTCTGCTGGGAGTAGAAGCGGCGGGCGGCCGTGCCATACCGGAGCTTCATCAAGATGCCTGCGCGGTTGACGCCGAGATATTGGAGACATCGACCAAGGCGGGCGGGCGGCGGGCGGTCGCGGCCATCGGCTGTCAAGATATCGGCAGCGGTGAGCTTTATCCTGTTGACGGGCGGTTGAAGGCAATCAGGTTGACAAGCGACCACTGCGTTCTCGCCGTCGAGCAGGGCTTAAGCCTGGCCTGCGGCGATATCATCCAGTTTCGACCATCATATTTTGCGCTCCAATCGCTGGCCGCCTCGGCCGATGTTGGGCAAGAATATAAGATATAATGAGTCAGGAGTGAGGAGGGGATTGCTTAAATTATTCGGCACCGATGGGGTGCGCGGCATAGCCAATAAAGACCTGACGCCCGAGTTGGCTTTCAAGCTCGGTTTCGCCGGCGCTAAATTCCTGTCTACAGGTCATGGGTGCCTGGCCCTGGGACGGGATACCCGTATTTCCGGCGACTTGCTGCAAAGCGCCCTGACTGCGGGTATCTGCGCCGCCGGTTTTGATGTGCTCGACCTCGGAGTGCTGCCGACGCCCGGCCTAGCCTGGCTGATAACCAAACTGGGAGCCAATGGCGGCGCGATCGTTTCAGCCTCTCACAATCCGGCTGAATATAATGGCATTAAGTTCTTCAGCAGTCGCGGCGTAAAACTGTCCGAGGAAGAGGAAGCCGCCATCGAGGCACTGCTTGAAGAATCGCGCGCTGCCCGGGCGATAGGCGCGGATGTCGGTAAGGTCGTCGACCGCCGGGACGCCGTCGCTCTATATGAGGACCATGTTCTGGCGGGCGCCGGCGCCGAGATAAACTTGAAAGTCGCCCTGGACTGCGCCAATGGCGCGGCTTACAAGATCGGCCCCGAGGTCCTCAAGCGCCTGGGGATGGATGTGACCGCCATCGGCGTCGAGCCGGATGGTTTAAATATCAATAAAGAATGCGGCTCGACCCATCTCGATAAGCTGGCCCGGATGGTTAGAGCCGATGGTTTTGACGTCGGTATCGCTTTTGACGGCGATTCCGATCGGGCGCTGGCCGTCGACGCCGACGGCGTGATGGTCGACGGCGACCATATCATGGCCATCTGTGCCGTCAACCGACTGGCTCAGAACCGACTTGACCCGCCGGCCGTTTGCGTCACCGTGATGACCAACATCGGTTTTGATATCGCCATGCGGGAGAACGGCATCGAGGTGGCAAAGACCCAGGTAGGCGACCGTTTTGTCCTTCAGGAGATGCTGGCCCGGGGCATAACGATGGGCGGCGAGCAGTCCGGCCATGTAATATTTCTCGACCGCAATTCAACCGGAGACGGCATCATAACCGCCATCGAGCTGCTGAAAGTGATGCGTGACACGGGCAAACCCCTGGCGGAACTTGCCGGCGTGATGAAGACCTTCCCGCAAGTTTTGCGCAATCTGCGAGCCGACGGTGTCAAGCACATCGCCGAGTCGGCCTCCGTTCTGGAAGCGATTGCCGAAGGCCGGCGTGAGCTGGGCGACCGTGGGCGCGTGCTGGTCCGTCCGAGCGGGACCGAACCGGTCATCAGAGTCATGGTGGAATCCGAAAACCAAGATACAGCCGACAGGATCGCCGGCCATATCTGCCGGACGATCGAGGCCCAGATATAGTATGTGCGGCATTATCGGATATATCGGCGATCAAGCCTCGGCCCCGATTATCATCAAAGGTCTAAAGCGTCTCGAATATCGCGGGTACGACTCGGCCGGCATCGCCGTCTTGAAAGACGGCGGGCTGCAACTTATCCGGCGCGAGGGTAAATTAAGCAATCTGGAAGCGGCTCTGAATCTCAAAGAAATGACCGCGACCCTGGGAATCGGCCATACCCGGTGGGCGACGCACGGGGCTCCGTCAGAGGTCAACGCCCACCCCCATCTCGACTGCACTCAAAAGATAGCTGTTGTCCATAACGGCATCATCGAAAACTTCCATCAGCTCCGACACGAGCTGTCCGGTCGAGGACACGACCTGCGCTCGCAGACCGACACGGAAGTCATCGCGCATCTAATTGAAGAGGCCTTTACCGGCGATTTGTACCAGGCGGTCAAAGACGCGCTCACTCATATCGAAGGTTCTTTCGCGCTGGCGGTCATCTCGTCCGACTCACCCGACATGTTGGTCGGGGCGCGTAAAGACAGCCCGCTGATCATCGGCGTCTCCCCGAAGGCCTTCTTTGTCGCCTCGGACATTCCGGCGATCCTCGATTACACCAGGGAGATAGTGTTGCTTGAAAACGGCGAAATAGCCCGCCTTTCTCCCCAAGGATATCTGATCGAGCAGCTGGACGGCACCCCGGTCAGCCGGAAAAGCATGACTATAGATTGGGATATTTCCGCCGCGGAAAAAGGCGGCTTTGAGGACTTTATGCTCAAAGAAATCCACGAGCAACCGGCAGCCGTCAGAGAGACCCTGCGCGGCCGGATAGATGAAAACGGCCGGGTCGGCCGGGTCGGCCTGGACGATCTAGGCCTCGACGATGACGAGCTACGGAGCCTTAAGAAGATTACGATTGTCGCTTGCGGCACTTCCCTTCACGCCGGCATGCTGGCCAAGCAAGTCATCGAGCGGTGGGCCCGCCTGCCCGTCGAGGTCGATTGTTCGTCGGAATTCAGGTATCGCGATCCTATTCTGGATGAAGGTACGCTGGTCGTTGCCATCACCCAATCAGGGGAGACCGCCGATACATTGGCCGGCGTACGCATCGCCGCAGAGTTGGGGGCAAAAGTATTGGCCGTCACCAACGTTGTCGGCTCAACCATTACCAGGGAATCGGACGGCGTCCTCTACACTTTTGCCGGACCGGAGATTGGTGTGGCCGCCACTAAGACCTTGATGGCTCAGATGACTGCTTTGAACCTATTTGGCCTCTTGTTGGCGCAGGCGCGCGGGCGGAGCAATCACGAATTTGCCGCTACCGTCGCCGAGCTGCAGCGCATTCCGGAAAAGATCGCGTCTATCCTGGAAAATACCGCTGTACTCGAAGATTGGGCCAAAACCTACCATCAAGTCACCGACTTACTCTTCCTGGGACGGGGTTTCAGCTATCCGATGGCGATGGAAGGCGCTTTAAAACTGAAAGAGATCTCCTACATCCACGCTGAGGGCTATCCGGCGGGCGAGATGAAACATGGGCCGATCGCGCTGATAAACCCGGGACTGCCGATAGTCGTCCTGGCGCCGAAAGATTCCGTATATGAAAAGATCGTCAGCAATATCCATGAAGCCAAGGCCCGGGGTGCGACCATTCTGGCTATCGCTACTGTGGGTGATAAGGATATCTTAAGCCAGGTCGAAGGGGTCTTTTATATCCCGGAGACCTTGGAAACCCTGACACCGCTTCTTTCCGTTGTCCCGATGCAACTTTTAGCTTACTATATTGCTAAGCTGCGAGATTGCAACGTGGACCAACCGAGGAATTTAGCGAAAAGCGTTACGGTGGAGTGAGATGATAAAAGGCATAGGCGTCGACATCGTCGAGATCGACCGTATCAACCAAGCGATCGAAAACCGGAAAGACCGCTTCATTAAGCGTATCTTTACCGACAGCGAGCAGGAATATTGCTTGGGCAAGCCCCGGCCTTTCCGTCATTTTGCCACCCGGTTTGCGGCTAAGGAAGCGGTCAGCAAGGCGTTGGGCACCGGCAAAAAAGGCATGCGCTGGACCGACGTTGAGGTCTGCCGCGACGGCAAAGGGTGCCCTTACATCAAGCTGACCGGCGGGGCCGCCGAGCGGGCCCGGGAAAAAGGCGTCTGCGACGTCGCCATCAGTTTATCTTTTAACCACAACAATGCCGTGGCTTCAGCCGTGGCCATGGGCAGCTAAGTCCCCCTTCCGCCTTCCCCGGTTTTCCACTAACCTATAACCATGCTCCTAGCCAAAGCCGACCGGATGCGGGCAATTGAAGAAGAAGCGGTCGCCAACCAAGGGATCACGCTT
>JAUXSL010000031.1 GCA_030679975.1 Actinomycetota bacterium | reverse complement strand
ACCGGGATTTTCCGCCGCGGGCGCGGCGGAATTGGAAGCGGCGGCGGAGATTGTCAAGTTTACCCTGGAGCGCTTGCGCGACCGGCTTGGGGACCCGCCTTACAACCTATATTTGCATACCGTGCCCTTCCGCGAGGATGGCGATTATCACTGGCATATGACTATTCTGCCAAAACTTAGCACTATGGCCGGCTTTGAGTTCGGCACAGGCATCATGATAAACATCGCCGAGCCGGATGCCGCGGCTGAGTTTTTGCGGTAGCTTAAGCCGGCTTACGAGGATTTTATGACAGTCTCCCTTCAATATTTCTCTTGACACCTGTGTGACACTGGTAGTATAGTGCGAACAGGTGTTCGTACTATAAACTGAAGGGAGGCGTTCATGGAGAAAGTCGCGTACGAATTCGAAAAGGGCAACAAAGAGCTTGTCAGAGCTTCTGTCTCGGACTTCGCGGGCAGTCGCCGGGCGGATGTTAGGATCTACTTTCAAACCGATGACGGCGCTTGGCACCCGACCAAGCGGGGAGTATCGATCTCCGCTGAAATGGTCGGAGAGCTAAAGCAAGCGGTTGATAAACTCGAAAAAGTCGTTGGTCTTAACTAGTCTGAAAGAAAGAACCGGTCACTTAATATAATACCGAGCGACCGGTTCTTTCTATTTTTAGCTAAAGTGATAACAACTAAAGGCCGAAAAGAAGTGTAACATCGAAGGTCGGTTGGTATCATGGAAAGAACCAAAGCTTTTTTTATGAAGAATTTTGAATCTTTGCTTGTAGTTTTGCTACTGGTGACGGTTAGCGCCATCCATTTCGGCTTTCAGAACAAGTTTGCCTTCCTGAACTTCTACTATCTCCCGATCCTGGTCGCCGGTTATTATCTGGGAAAGCGCCTGGCTATCTTAGTGGCGTTGGCCAGTGTACTGACTGTCACGCTATTCACTCTCATCTGGCCGGGATATGTCCTGCAAGGTTTGCCGGCCGGCGAGGTATTTTGGCCGCTCTTTGTTTGGGGCTGTTTCCTGCTGCTGGCGGCGACCTTGGTCGGTACGCTCTACGAAGAAAAGGAAAAAAATATTGTCGGCTTAAAACTGGCCTACGTCGGCGTGCTGGAGATATTGTCGAAATATCTGGAATCGGGCGATCCATACACCAAAAACCACTCCGTCCGCGTGGCGCAGCTGGCTGTCCAAATAGGCAGAAGGATGAATTTGGCCGGGGATGACCTGGAAAATATCCGCGTGGCCGGCCTGCTCCACGATATCGGCAAAGTCGAAGTCAGCCTGGACTTGATCAACAAATCTGTTTCTTTGACCGAACAAGAGCGGGACATGGTCAACGCTCACTCTCAGAGAGGGGCCAAGCTGCTGGAACTCGCCGGTTCGGTCTTAAAGCAGGCGGTCCCTCTGGTCGAAGCCCACCATCAATTCTTCTGCGATCTGGTCGAAGCCCGTTCCGCCCCACTGGGCGCGCGTATAATCGCTGTGGCTGATGCTTATGATGCCATGATCAGCGACCGCCCGTACCGTGACGCCCTGCCGCAGCAGCGCGCCATTGAGGAAATAAAAAGCCAGTCCGGCCGCCAATTTGATCCGGAAGTCGTAGACGCATTCCTGGCCTTAATGGCCGCCGGTGAAGAAGAGCCATCTCTCTATGAGGGCCCGGACCGCAGGCGGAGCGCTTCCCTGACCTTTCCGGCCATCCCTTCTTAAACGCGGCCGAAAACTCCGTCCGCGAATATTGCAATCACACCTTGCCTTTATTAAAGTAGCAAGTTGAGATGTCCTTACTTTTTGAGGTTCAAGACCTAACTGTCATATTGGGTAAGACCGCCGTCCTCGAATCCGTCTCCTTTAAAGTCGAAAAGGGTGACGTCATCGCGGTCATCGGGCCAAACGGAGCCGGCAAGACCACGCTTCTGCGGGCCTTGCTCGGCACGGTCCCCTATGAAGGACGGATAATCTGGCACCAGAACCCCCGCATCGGTTACGTTCCCCAGCGTTTTGATTTCGATCGCACTTACCCGTTGACTGTCGAGGAGCTCTTCTTGCTCAAGTCCGGCTCGCGCTCTCTTTGGGCGCCGACACCGGCTCAGTCGGGGGAGATAAAAAAGGCGCTCAGTCACACTGAAGTCGAGCAGCTGCAAAAACATAAGTTAGGCGAGCTGTCGTCGGGACAACTCCAGCGGGTCTTCATTGCTTATGGGCTCTTCGGCGCGCCGGAGCTCCTTTTATTCGATGAACCCACTGCCGGCATCGATATCGGCGCCGAGATGACGGTTTACGGGCTTTTGCGCGATATCGCCCAGGAGCTTAACCTGACGATGCTCGTGGTATCGCACGAATTAAGCGTTGTCTACACATATGCGAAAAAGGTGGTCTGCCTTAACAAGACGATGGCTTGTTTCGGCGTCCCCCAGAAAGTTCTCACGCCCGAGCAGCTTCAGTCGCTCTACGGCGCCGGCGCCGATTTTTACGGCCATGAACATTAGACAGACTCCAAGGAGCTAAAGAATAAGCACTCAGCAGGTTTTGCTCATAGTCGTGACTGGGGTAAGCGTCGGCATCGGCGTCTCATTGCTGGGCACATTTGTGATCTTAAGGCGGATGGCGCTTGTCGGTGACGCGCTCTCCCACGTGGCGCTGCCCGGCATGGCGCTCGCGGTCACTTATAAACTCAACCCGTTTCTTGGGGCGGTAGTTTTTTTGTTCCTGGCTGTTATCGCCATTACGCTGATCGAGCGGCACAGCGTCTTGCCGGTCGATGCTTTGGTGGGCGTCTTCTTTACAGCCGGCTTAGGTGTAGGCGCCTTGCTCAGCCCGTCGGCTGAAAGCTTGCTGGAAGCGCTTTTTGGCGATATCGCCAAGCTCCATATGGTCGATGCCGAGATAGCGGTCGGTGCCGGTCTGCTGGTGACGATAGTCACCATGCTCCTCTTTCGGGACTTTGCCTATCTGACACTCTCGCCTGAGCTGGCGCACAGCGAAGGCGTGCCGGTCCAGCGCACTGAATTGATATTTATGTTGCTGTTGGCCGTGATCGTCGCGGTCGGCATTAAGCTGGTCGGCACATTGCTGGTCGGCGCGTTGATCATTATCCCCGCCTCGATCGCTAAAAACGTCACCGGCAGCTTAAGGGGCATGGCCTTCGTTTCCGCCGTGGTCGGAGTTGTCGCGGTCGTGGGCGGCTCCGGCATCGCCGGTGTTTTCCATCTGCCGCCCGGACCGGTCGTCACAACTGTGGCCGCCGGGCTCTTTCTGGTTTCGTTATTCGTTCGAAGGAGCTGAAAGCAGTGAATGAATTTTTTAACATCATATTCATACTCTTCTTGTTAAGCCTGCTCTTGCCTTTGATCCAGCGGCGGATGGTGACCGGACGACGTATCCGGCTGATCCTAAGTTTTGAAAAAAAGCGGGAGTCGCGTCTGATAACACTCATCCACCGTCAGGAGGCCATCAGCTTGTTCGGCTTCCCGTTGGCCCGTTATATAGACATAGAAGATTCGGAGCAAGTTTTACGAGCGATCCGGCTCACTTCGCCGGAAACGCCGATCGAGATAATTTTGCACACACCCGGGGGGCTGGTGTTGGCATCCGAGCAAATAGCCAGCGCCCTCAAAAGGCACAAAGCCCACGTGACCGCGCTCATTCCGCATTACGCCATGTCGGGCGGGACGTTGATCGCTCTGGCTGCCGATGAGATCGTCATGGATGACGATGCCGTCCTGGGGCCGGTCGATCCGGTCATTGCCGGCAGCGCTTGGACCAGCTACCCGGCCGTTTCCATTCGGGCCGCCTTAAAGACGGACAACCCCAA
>JAUXSL010000025.1 GCA_030679975.1 Actinomycetota bacterium | reverse complement strand
CGTGGCGCTTGATAATGTTTTCCAGGCCCTCTTCGCGCATCAACTTGAGCGCCTCGCCCAGCCCGATTATCAAAGAGACGGGCGGGGTGAACGGCGTCGTCGATTTGGCCAACGATTTGCGCGCTTTCTCCCAACTAAAGTAGAACTTGGGCAAGGTTGCTTTTTCAGACGCCGCTATGGCCTTGTCGCTAACGGAGACGCAGGCCAGCCCCGGCGGCAGCATCAGGCCTTTTTGCGAGCCGGTCATCACGACGTCCAGGTGCCAGGCGTCGGCTTTCAGCTCGACGGCGCCGATGCCGGTAATCGAATCGACGACCAGGACCGCTTGGTGGTTTTTAACGATCTCACCGATGGCCTGAACGTCATTTAGAACGCCTGTGGATGTTTCGCTCTGAACGACCAGGACACCCTTGATGTTGGCGTCGGCCGCCAGCGCGGCGGCGATATCGGCCGGCTTTACGACCTGGTCCCATTCGTATTCCAACTTGACGGCATCCAGGCCGTAAGCCTCAGCCAGCTTAATAAACCGGTCGCCGAACTTGCCGTTGGAGCAGACGATGACTTTGTCGCCCGCGGAAAACAGGTTGACGACCGCCGATTCCATGACGCCCGTTCCCGATGCCGCGAATATCAGCACGTCGTTCTTTGTCTGGAAGATATATTTTAGGTCCTCGACCGCCGCCGTCAGAATATCGGAGAATTCCTTGGTGCGGTGGTGGATCATCGGCCGGGCCTGGGCAAGCAAAACTTCCGCCGGGACCGGAGTCGGCCCGGGGGTCATCAAATAGCGCTTACGCATCCGCGGCGTCTTTCTTGTTTATCCAGCTCATCATCGATCGCAACTGGCGGCCTACCTTCTCAACCAGGTGGTTGGCGTCACGGTTGCGGACGGCATTAAAGACAGGCCGCCCGGCCTGGTTTTCCAGGATCCATTCTTTGGCGAATTCGCCGGATTGGATTTCGCCGAGTATCTCTTCCATCGTCTCGCGGGTGTATTCATCGATGATGCGCGGACCGCGGGTCAGATCGCCGTACTCAGCGGTGTCGCTGATGGAATCGCGCATGCCGGTTATACCTTTTTCGTGAATCAGATCGACGATCAACTTGACCTCATGGACGCATTCGAAATAAGCGATTTCCGGCTGGTAACCGGCGTCGACCAGGGTGTCGAAGCCGGCGCGGATCATTTCGGACAACCCGCCGCAGAGAACCACTTGCTCGCCGAAGAGATCTGTTTCGGTTTCTTCCTCAAAAGTTGTTTCCAGAACGCCGGCCCGGGCCGCGCCGATGGCGCCGGCGTAGGCCAACCCAAGGGCATGGGCGTTGCCGGTGGCATCCTGGTGGACGGCGATCAACCCCGGGACGCCGCCGCCTTCGGTGTAGACCCGGCGCACCAGATGTCCGGGGCCCTTTGGCGCCACCATCAGGACATCGATATCGGGCTTCGGGACTATCTGGCCGAAGTGGATATTGAAGCCGTGAGCGAATATCAGAGCGTTGCCCGGCTTTAAGTTGGGCTCGACCGAATCGTAATAGACTTTTTTTTGCGTCTGGTCGGGAACGAGCATAACGATAACATCCGCCTGCGCCACCGCGCTACCCGGATCCATCACTTCAAGACCGGCTTTTTGCGCCCGCAGCCAGGAATCCCCTTGCCTCACACCAACAACCACGCTGTGTCCGCTCTCCTTGGAATTGAGCGCGTGCGCGTGACCTTGGCTGCCATAGCCCAGAACTGCTATCTTTTTGCCGGCCAGCGCCCCCCGGTCGACATCTTTCTCATAATAAATCTTAGCCATTTTTCTCCTCTTATTCTTCTTTCGCGCCTCTGCTCAGCGCTATCTTGCCGGTTCGGGCCAGCTCGGTTATGCCGTAAGGCCGCAGTAAGTCCTCGATGGCCGCCAGTTTATCGGCGGTCCCGGTCACTTCGAGGGTCAGGCTGGCCCGGCTAACATCGACTATGTTGGACCGGAAAATATCGGCTATCTCGATTATCTCAGCGCGGTTGTCCGCGGATGCTTTCACTTTTATCAGGAGCAGCTCGCGCCCGACGGAATTACGCGGGTCGAGATCGCTGATCTTGATGACGTTTATCAACTTATGGAGCTGCTTGGTCACCTGTTCCAGCGAATGTTCCTCGGCATCGACAACGATGGTCATGCGCGACAACGCCGGGTCTTCCGTCGGCCCGACCGCCAGGCTGTCGATATTGAACCCGCGCCGGCTAAAAAGGCCGGCCACCCGCGCCAGGACGCCGGCTTTATTTTCAACTAAGACTGATAATGTATGCTTCACTCCATCTCCGCTTCCAGCATCTCCGTTATCGCGGCCCCCGGGGCCACCATCGGAAATACCTTCTCTTCCCTGTTGACGATAAAGTCGATAAGCACGACGGCCGGGTCTTTAATGGCCGCCTTTATCGCCGGCGCGACCTCCGCGGGCTTAGTCACCCGCACGCCTTTAGCGCCATAAGCTTCGGCCAACTTCACGAAGTCCGGCCGGTAGCGCGGGCAATCTTCCGTCGGCGAACTGCACGCCGGCGGGCAGGTGTAATCCTGCATCAAGCAACTGTGCGAATATTTATGGCCGTGGAAAAGTTCCTGCCACTGGCGGACCATGCCCAAGAAGCCGTTATTTAATATAGCGATGTTGATCGGCAGCCGGTTTATCACGGCGGTGGCCAGGTCTTGGCTGACCATCTGGAAACTGCCGTCGCCGTCGATGTCCCAGACCGTCGAATCGGCCTTGCCGAACTGGGCTCCGATAGCCGACGGCAAACCGAAGCCCATCGTCCCCAAGCCCCCGGACGAGATGAACGTCCGCGGCCGCCTGGCGTTAAAATACTGGGCCGCCCACATCTGATTTTGGCCGACGCCGGTGGTGAGGATCGTATCCTTGCCCGCGGACAACGCCGATATTTGCTCGACCACGTATTGCGGCCGCAGAATATCATCGTCTTTCCTGTAGGCCAGCGGGTGCGCTTTGCGCCACTTATCTATCTGGGCCAACCAGGGCTTGCGGTCGATTCCGTCTTTTTCAGCCAGCTTTTTCACTTCATCGGTAAGCGCCCTGATAACGGCCTTGGCGTCGCCGACTATCGGTATCTTGGCCGGGACGTTCTTGCCTATCTCGGCCGGGTCGATATCCGCGTGGATGACCTTTATGCCCGGCGCGAACTCGGCCAGCTTACCCGTGACCCGGTCGTCAAAGCGGACGCCAAGGGCGATTATCAAATCCGTCTCGCTGATGGCCCGGTTGGCATACCAGGTGCCGTGCATGCCGAGCATGCCTAAGTTAAGTTTATGATCGCCCGGGATGCTGCCGATGCCGAGCAACGTCGTTGTCACCGGTATCTGTGCCAGCTCGGCCAGGGCCTGCAAATCGCTTGAGGCATCGGCGCCGACCACCCCGCCGCCGCAATATATCAGCGGCCGCCGCGAGGCGATGATCGTCTGAGCCGCTTGCTTAACTTGCTTGGGATGGCCCTTTATCGTCGGCTTATAGCCGGGCAGATCGACCGTTTCCGGATATTTATAGTCTATTTCAGCCATCGCCACGTCTTTAGGGATGTCGATGAGGACCGGGCCCGGCCGGCCGGTAGAGGCTATGTAGAAAGCCTCTTTGATCACGCGGGGCAGGTCGCGGACATCCTTAACCAGATAACTGTGTTTGACTATCGGCAGCGTGATGCCGGTAATATCGGCTTCCTGAAACGCGTCGGTGCCGATGACCGGTGTCGCCACCTGGCCCGTTATCGCCACCATTGGAATTGAATCCATGTAAGCGTTGGCGATGCCGGTCACCAGATTGGTGGCGCCCGGCCCGGAAGTGGCGAGGCAGACGCCGACTTTGCCCGTCGCCCGGGCGTAGCCGTCGGCGGCGTGGGCCGCGCACTGTTCGTGGCGCATCAATATATGTCTTATTTTTTTATGGCCGTAAAGCGCTTCGTAGACGGGGAGCAAGACCCCGCCGGGAATGCCGAAGAGGATATCGACGCCTTCGTTTTCCAAGCTTCTGAGCAGCGCTTCAGCTCCGGTGATTTTCATTCCAATATCGCTCCCTTGGCCGCCGAAGAGACCTGGTCGGCGTACCTCGATAAATACCCTCGTGTGATCTTTTTGGCCGGCGGTTGCCAACCTCGCGCGCGGTTCGCCAGCTCTTCCGCGCTTACTTGCGCGTCCAGTTGGCGACCGGGTATATCAATCTCAATTATATCGCCGTCTTTAATATAGGCAATCGGGCCGCCTTCTCTGGCTTCCGGCGAGACATGGCCGATGGCCGCCCCCCGGGTACCGCCGGAAAACCGGCCGTCCGTGACCAGGGCCACTTCCCCGTCGAGCCCCATCCCCGCCAGCGCCGATGTGAGCGTCAGCATCTCGCGCATGCCGGGGCCGCCTTTCGGCCCTTCATACCGCACGACGATGACGTCGCCGCCCTGGGCCTGACCGGCCATTATCGCTTGCGCGGCGGCTTCTTCGCTATCGAAGACCCGGGCCGGGCCGGTATGCTTTAACATCTCCGGGCGGACAGCCGCCTGCTTGACTATCGCCCCGTCGGGGGCCAGGTTGCCTTTTAAGATGGCCAGGCCGCCGGTGGCTTGATACGCATCGTTGATATCTCTGATGACCAGAGTGTTTTTATTGCGGGCCGCCGCGACGATATCGCGCATGGGTCCGGCCACCGTTTTGGCGTCCAGGTCGATCAAATCATTCTTGGCCAGCTCGGCCATGACGGCCGGAATGCCGCCGGCGGCGTCCAAATCTTGAAGATGGTCCGGACCCGCCGGGCTGATGCGGCATAAGTTCGGCGTCGCCGCCGATATAGAATCGACCAGGTCTAGGCTGAAATCCAGACCCAGCTCGTTGACTATGGCCGGCAGGTGCAAAATCGTATTTGAAGAACCGCCGATGGCCATATCGACCGCCAGCGCGTTCCTGAGCGAAGCAGCCGTTATCAGCGATGACGGCTTGATATCTTCGGCTATGAGCCCCATGATCCGCTTGCCCGCTTCTTTTGCCAGACGGATGCGCGCGGAGTGGACGGCCGGGATAGTGCCGTTGCCCGGCAGCGCCAGCCCGATCGCTTCAGTCAGGCAGTTCATCGAGTTGGCGGTAAAGAGGCCGGAACACGATCCGCAACCGGGACAAGCCACTTCAGCCAGAGCTTCCAGATCGTCTTCGCTTATCTTGCCGGCTTTGGTTTGACCGACAGCTTCGAAGACGGAGATCAAGTCAACCGCTTTGCCCTCGTATTCCCCGGCGAGCATCGGCCCGCCGCTGATAAATATCGACGGCACGTCGACCCGGCAGGCCGCCATTATCATCCCCGGCACGACCTTGTCGCAGTTGGGGATGAAAACCGCCCCGTCGAACTGGTGGGCTTGAAGGACCAGTTCGCAGCTGTCGGCGATAACTTCCCGGCTGGCCAGCGAATACTTCATCCCCTCGTGGTTCATGGCGATGCCGTCGCAGATACCGATGGTCGAAAACTCTATCGGCGTGCCGCCCGCCATCCGGATGCCCGCTTTGACCGCGTCGGCGATCTTATCCAGATGCTGATGGCCGGGGATTATTTCGTTGGCCGAGTTGACGACCGCCACCAGCGGCTGGTATATCTCCTCGTCCGTCAAGCCGAGCGCTTTAAATAATGACCTATGGGGCGCTTTCGCCAACCCTTTTTTCGCCGCGTCGGATTTCATATGGACCCGCTTGTTAAAAAGCAGCTCATTTGGCAAGGTACCTTGCCAAACAGGTGCTGCTTTGAATAGAAGATTGTACCGAAGGCAGAGGAAGAAATCAAGGCTGAAGGAAGGCGCCGCCGAGCTTTTTCAGGGCCGCTTGCCTTAGGCAAATGAAGATAGCTAAACTCAGGCCCAGATCCGCCGCTATCATGGCCAAGATGGAGCCCTGTTGGCCGAGATAAAAGAGGCCGACCACCGGAGCAAAGAGGGCCATAGCCGCCGCGCCGTATAAAAGGGACGCAACCGTGGCCGCCAAGCCCGCCAGGCTGGAACTTACCTCAGCGGCGCTCTGCCGAGAGAAGTCGGGGTATAGGATACCGCCCGTCAAAGCAATAGTGGCGACAACGACGCCGGCCGCTGTCACCCACAGGAGCATTATTGCCGTCAGCAGCGGCGCCATTTGAAAAAAGTAAGCTGAAATGAGCGCCGGCATGGCGCCGAGCACAACCAATATCGCCGTCGAATAAGCCATTTTGGCTATGAGCAGCTCGCGCAATCGAAGCGGCGACGATAGCAATATCCAAAAACTCCGGCCTTCCAGGCTTAGCGAGGGGAAGACAAAACGGTTGGCCAGCATCGCCAAGTAGTAAACGATGACCCCGAAGAGCAAGACGACCGCCCGGTAATTCCAAAGGCCCGCCCCGGGAAAGAGCTTCGAATAGCGGCTGACGACAAAAACCAGTATCAGGACGAGTATAAAAAAGAAAAAGGCCTGCGAAATCTCGTTGGAGCTGCGCGAAAACGCCAGGTAATCGCGTTCGATAAGGGCGCCCCGAAGCCCGGAGCCGAAGCGCGGGAAGGGGCGTCGGGTCTCGCCGCGCTCCCGGCGCGGTTTCTCGCGGGAGCGCATCCAGGCATCCAGGTAGAACCTCGCGCCCGGATAGCGCGCCAGACCCACAACCAAGACCGTCAAGGCGACCAACGCGCCAAAGGCTGCCGCTACTTCAGCCGGATGCCCGGCCAGACCGGACTTGTAGGCCAAGGAAAGCCAGTAGTTCGGCATCCAGGGCTGGTCTATTCGCGGGTTCCGGATGAAATCCGAACCGCTGACGGCGGCCGCGTCGACAAGGCGCTCGAGACGGGCCGGTGCGATGGCGTCGGCCAGAAACAAGGCGACTCCTATCCCTAAGACCGCTACCAGCCCGACCGTCAGCTCCCGGCTTAAGCCGCGAAACACGCGGGTACCGACTATCGCCAGCAAAGCGCCGACCGCTTCGGCCGTCAATGTCAACGGCAATAAACTGACCACCAGACCTAAGCCGACCGGCAAGGATATTTTAAAGACAACAACCAAGGCGCCGACCAGCGGCAGGCCGACAATGACGACCGGCCACATAGTTACGAGCATATTTTGGGCCAGCAGATAGTCGAAGATCGCCCGAGGGCCCAGCGGCAGGCTAAAGAGAAAATCTATCTCCCCCGCCTTGAACATCGAATTAAGACTGCTGATCGCGCCGCTGACGACCGCCAGCGCAAAGATCAGAAAAAAGAGATGGTCGAGGAGATAGATAACCGGGCCGGTCGCCCCCGCCGGACCTTGGCGGAGAAGGTAAAACGCCAGCCCGAAGCCGACCGCCAGGATAAGCATGAAGCCAAGGATGATAATGAGTGACAGGACGGCGGTGACTTTCCGGCCGGTGGATAATTTCGCCCCCAGAGCGCGGGCAGCGCGGAATTTGTTCTTGAGCAAGAGCCAGATCATCTTAAGGCCCGGTCAGCGCCATAAACACGTCCTCGAGCGTCCCCTCGCTGAGCTTGACGGCTTGGCGCAGCTCGTCAAGGCTGCCCTCGCCGCCCAGCCGGCCCTTATCGATGAAGGCTATCCGGGTGCAGATGCTCTCGGCGATCTCTAAAGAATGCGTCGACATGAAGACCGTGCCGCCGGCGGCGGCGAAATCGCGGAAGATATCTTTGACTATCCGCACGCTGCCCGGGTCCAAGCCCACTATCGGTTCGTCGACAATGAGGACGCTGGGCTCGTGCAGGAGCGCCGCCAGGATGGTTATCTTCTGCTTCGTCCCCCGGGAAAAATCGCCGAAATAACCGTCGGCGACTTCCATCGTCGGGAAAATCTTCAGCAACTTCTCTATTCTGGCTTCCCGCTCCGGCTTGGGAATGTCGAAGACCGCGCCGACAAAATTTAGGAACTCCCAACCCGTCAATTGCTCGTAGACAAACGGCTCATCGGGTATGTAGCCGATGATGGTTTTGGCTTGCTCGGGCTCGGCGGCCAGGTCATGGCCGCCAATCGAGACCCGGCCGGACGTCGGCCGGTAGAGGCCGGTCATCATCTTGATCGTCGTCGTCTTGCCCGAACCGTTGGGACCTAAGAACCCGAAGACCTCGCCCGCCTTGACAGTCAAGGTGATATCGTCGACCGCCGTTGTGGCGCCGAACTTCTTGGTCAGATTCAGCAGTTCGATCATGATATCTATATCGGCCGGGGCCGGCGTTTTATTAAGGGCGATAAAAAGCGAGGCCCGGCGCGGGGCCGGGCCTCCTTGCTGGCGGCAAGAGTATTTAGCTGGTTATTTCCCGATGGCGAGCCAGGAGACGGTGGCGTAGGAGCCTGCGCTAGAGTTCTCGACCATGAGCTTTATTGTCAGATCATTTGTTGTTGAGCTCCCCTGCAAATTAGAAACGCCAACATTACTTAGACTGCTAAAACTGACCAGCACCAACGGCGGCGAGCTGAAGTTGACATCAAAGCCGACGGTCCGCGTCTGGATACCCAGCGCCGCCGTGCTTATCGTCGTCTCGCCGCTCTCTATCCGCAGGCCGGCCTGCGGCCCAACAACGGCCAGCGGAAAATCAGCCTGGCTTAGCGCCCCATCCGCGATATCCGCCCCGGT
>JAUXSL010000023.1 GCA_030679975.1 Actinomycetota bacterium | reverse complement strand
TTCAAGTCGGCGCGCGAATTCCTCCGCGATTTGCGGCAACATCTTGACCTGACCCAGGTCGGATAGGAGCGTCAGAAAAGTAAGGATGGCCGCTGATCCTTTGCCGGCCAATATCTCCTCGATCACCTTTTGTTTCCGCTCCATCGGCACACCGACATCAGTCAGCGTGTTTTTAAGATTCAAGTGTCCGCTTATGGTTGTCTTAAGTAAGCGAAGATCTTGATCGACAGCGTCGAGAGCGCCCCCCTCCTTAGCCAACTTCACCAGAAACGCGGCGTATGATTGCGCTTTCGTCATCTCTTTGGCGGCCTGGAATTCAACGCGGTTGGACTCCTCGCCCACGACGTTAGTTGTCACTCAAATTACCTACTTCTGACAGATATTGATCGATCAGCTTTTCATGCGCTTGCTTGTCAAAGGATTTATTGACAACGCGCGCCGCCGCTTCAATCGTTAAATCGGCGACTTTACTCTGCAACTCCGCGACCGCCGCATCTTTCTCGCGAGCGATCTCCTCGGTGGCCTTGGTCGTCACCTGTTCGGCCTCTTGGCGCGCTTTGGCGACGATTTCATCTTTCATCGTATCCCCGAACTTGCGTCCCTGCTCGATAATCTGCTGCGCCTCGGCCCGGGCTTTAGTCAACTGCTTTTTGTAGTCCCCCATGAGCCGCGCGGCTTCGACGCGCGTTTGTTCGGCCTTTTCCACGGATTCGCGGATGTTGTCCTCGCGCTCCTTAAGAATGCCCAGCAGCGGTCCCCAGGCAAAGCGCCGCAAAATCAAGAGCAGGCCGAAAAAAGCGATAATCTCCCATATGATCAGGCCCTCTTCAACCTTGAGGATTTCCATGCGTCATCTCCTACCCTTTGGTCCACAGCAAAATGCTGACGACCAGTGTATACAAAGCAATAGCTTCGATAAAAACGATACCCAGGATCATAGCCGTACGGATAACACCGGCGGCTTCCGGTTGGCGAGCGATACCCTCGACAGCCTTGCCGGCCAAAAGACCGATCGCGAAGCCCGTTCCGATAGCCGCCATCCCCATGCCAATTCCCGCACCTAAAAGTCCCATTAAAGCTCCTTTCTAATGTTCCGGATTGATTGCCGCGCCAATATACATTGCCGAAAGAACCGTGAAAACATAAGCCTGTATGGCCGAGAACAAGACTTCCAAACACATCATAATGATGACCATCGGCAATGACAGCGGCACAACATATAACGTGTCGAACATGATGGCGAAACCGAGAAAAACAAAGATAATGACGTGACCCGCGAGTATGTTGGCGAAGAGCCGGACCGTCAGCGAAAACGGTTTGGCTATCGCCGAGATAGCTTCGAGCGGAAAGACGATAAATTGGATGAAGATAGGCAAACCCGGCGGTATCCAGCCGGCGAAGTATTTGATCAGACCATGCTTTCTTATCCCATAGACATGAATCGACAAAAAGACGATGACCGCCAATGTGAGCGGCCCGCTCAGGCGCCCTGTCGGCGTGTTACTAAAGGGGACCAAGCCAAGCAGATTGTTAAAGAGAATAAAGAAGAAGATAGTGCCGAGGAACGGAAACCATGGAAGACCGTCCTTGCCTATCATCGAGATGATAATGTCGTTCCTGATGAATTCAATAATGATCTCCATAGCGTTTTGAAACGGGCCGGGCACAAGCTTTGTCTTGCGGGCCGCAATAATGAGTATCGCTGCGGCCACAATGACCGCGGCAAACATGGTCACCACCGTGTTGGTGATCGATATGTCGATACCGCCGACCTTCAATGGATAGAGTACTTTGGGCGCCAGTTCGTGCAAGACATCAAACGATTCTTTTTCCAAGCTAAAAGCTAACCCCTCTCTCTGTTTAACAGCACCGCTTCGACCCCCATAAACATTGTGTACAGAAACACAAAGCTAATCAATAAAGGCACTGGCTTATATCCCAACTTAAGCAGCATCAAAAAAAGCCCCGCCACTCCAGCCAACCTGACCGCCATTCCGAGCACGGTAAGACCCATCGCCGTCCCGATTGTCCTGGTTGACGCAAATTTGGCTGTCAAAAGCGAAAGAAGAAAATTTCCACCCGCCATGGCGGCACCAATGCCGACCTCGACAACAAAATCGCCGGCTGCGGGGGCTGAAAAAAGCGCCACTAGGGTCGATGGTCCTCTCTATCTTGCTCGCTTAAGGCGCGAAAAATCGTCATAAAACCCGATACTGACCCCATAACCAGCCCCACTATCATCAACCATGGAGTGGTTCCGAGCCACCGGTCAAGAAGGTAACCAAACCCCAGCCCTACGAGTGTGTTGGCGACCAGGTCCACGCCCAAACCACTGTAGCGGCGCAAGTCTTTGCGGTAATCATCTGGCTCTCGGGAATCCACAGGCCGAACAATTCTCTTGACAGGGTCCTGCTCGCAATAGATTCCGAGCAAAACCGAAGTAATTCTATCACAATGGTTTTTAAAAGCAAAGAAAATCTAAAGAGTTTTAATAATCTTGATACCCTTCGTCGCTGCAGTTCAGAGCTTGTGTGGAGGCGCTATCAGGCGCCTCCGCGGCGGCAATCGCTTGATTTGTCGCTTCCGGCTCCGCCGCCGGTTCCGTAACGCCCCCGGTCAAACCGTCAAAAAAACCGACCACCTCGGCAAAGAGAAATGTCAGAAAGAGGCCGGCAAAGATGACTAAGTATTTCTGGCTTGACGGTAAGAACTTAAAGGTCAAGCCCAGGACTGACAAAGCGCTGCTCCAGCCGTAAATAAAGAGCACCGATTGCTTGTGGGAAAGACCGCGCCGGATAAGCCGATGATGAAGATGGTCCCGGTCGGCCTGGGTCACCGGAGTGTGGCTCAGGTACCGCCGCAGAACAGCCAGGGCCGCATCCAGGATCGGTATGCCCATAATAATGAGGGGCGCGAAGAGGGTCACGGCGGCCACGCTTTTCATCACTCCATCGACGGTAATCGCCCCGAGGAGATAGCCCAGAAACATGCTGCCGGAATCACCCATAAATATCTTGGCCGGATAATAGTTGTGCTTCAAGAACCCCAACGCGGCCCCGGCCAGAGCCAGAGTTATAAGCGAAGCGGCCATCTGGCCGGTCTGCCAACTAAAGACAAAGAAAGTCACCCCCGCGATGACCGATACCCCGGCGGCAAGGCCGTCCAATCCGTCTATGAAATTCATAATATTCGTAAAGGCGATGACCCAGAAGATCGTCATGGCGATACCGATATTTCCGAGATAAAAAAGACTGCCGGGCCCGCCGAACGGATTGCCGATATACTCCATCTTGACCCCGAAGGACACCAATACTATCGCCGCCGCGAGCTGGCCGCCGAACTTGAAAAAGGGCGTCAGGCTCCAGATGTCGTCCGCGACTCCCACGAGCAGGATTATCAGACCGCCGAGAAGTATGCCGATAAACTCACGGCTAAAGCGCAGGCCGATGACCTCATGCGGAACGAAGTTTTGAAAAACGGAAAACAGCAATATCGCGGCCATGAAACCCAACCAGATACCGACGCCGCCCAACCTCGGCACCGGTTCGACGTGCATCTTCCGTTCATTGGGAAGATCGACAGCCTTCAGTTTGATCGCCACCGTGGTTATCCAGCCGGTCGCCAGGTAGGAAACGACCGTCGCGATCGAGAATATCAATAAAAACCTGGTCATAGCTTCAAAGCATCCTCGGACGCGCGGAATTGGACCTGTTTGACATTAGCTTCTCTCAAGAGTTCCACCGCCAATTCGTCGGGATAAGGACTTAAGTAGAGTATATGCCTAATGCCGCTGTTAATAATCATTTTGGCGCACAACGTGCAAGGTTGGTGGGTGGAGTAGATGATCGCGCCGTTGATCGAAACGCCGTGAAGGGCCGCCTGGATGATGGCGTTCTGCTCCGCGTGCAGGCCGCGGCAGAGTTCCTGCCGCTCGCCGGAGTCGACCTGCCGGGCGTCGCGAAGACAGCCGACTTCCAGGCAGTGGGCCAACCCTGACGGCGCGCCGTTATAACCTGTAGCCAGAATACGCTTGTCTTTGACGATGACCGCCCCTATTTGGCGGCGGCGGCAGGTGGACCGGGTCGCGACTTCAGTGACGATAGCCATGAAGTACTCATCCCAGGACGGCCGCTGGTCCATCAACAATCTTCACTTCGTCCGGGGTAAAGTGGAAAGGCCTCGCATAAATCGAGCGCCCGGCGACGCACGATATCGCACGCTGACGGGTTGCTTATATTTTTCAGGACGGAGCCGATCATTTCAGCGACACCAGCCATTTCCGGCTCTTTCATGCCCCTGGTAGTCAAAGCCGGCGTCCCGAGCCGGATGCCGCTGGTCACAAAGGGCGGCTGCTTATCAAACGGGATGGCGTTCTTGTTGACGGTGATGCCGCATATGTCAAGCGCTTCCTCAGCGGCTTTGCCGGTCAGGCCTTGCGACGTCAGGTCGATAAGCATCAAGTGAGTATCGGTCCCTCCGGATACCACTCGGAATCCCTGGTCCTGAAGGGCCGCCGCCAAGGTTTTAGCGTTCTTGACCACTTGTTCCTGATATGTCTTAAACTCGGGCGCCGCCGCTTCCTTCAAGGCCACAGCCTTGGCGGCGATGATGTGCATCAACGGGCCCCCCTGCATACCGGGAAAGACGGTCCTATCAATATCACGGCCAAATTCCTCCCGACAGAGGATCATACCCCCGCGCGGACCGCGCAGAGTCTTGTGCGTCGTGGTCGTCACGAATTCGGCCGTCGGAACCGGACTCGGATAGCAACCAGCCGCTACAAGTCCGGCCGTATGGGCCATATCCACCATGAGCATGGCCCCGACCTCGTCGGCGATATCGCGAAACGCCGTCCAGTCGATTATTCGCGAATAAGCGCTGGCGCCGGCGACTATCAGCTTTGGTTTCGTCTTCTTGGCCAAGTCGAGCAATTGGTCGTAGTCGAGCATCTCCGTGGCGGGGTTTACTTGATAAGGAACCGAACGGTAGATCTGCCCGGAGAAATTAACCTGGCTACCGTGAGTCAAGTGGCCCCCGTGAGCCAGGTCCATGCCCATAATGACATCGCCCGGTTTCAAAACTGTGAAGTAAACAGCCATGTTGGCCTGCGCCCCGCTGTGGGGCTGGACATTTACATACCCGGCCCCGAACAAGGCCTTGGCCCGGTCGCGAGCGAGATTTTCCGTGACGTCGACGCATTGGCAACCACCGTAATACCTCTTGCCCGGATATCCTTCCGCGTATTTGTTGGTCAGAACGCTGCCCTGCACGGCCAGGACGGCCCCGCTGGTGAAGTTTTCAGCGGCGATCATTTCCAGTGTGTTTTGTTCCCGCTCAAGTTCAGCCGCAATGGCCTGAGCGACTTCGGGGTCGACTTTCTTTAGGTCCAAAACTTAGCTCCGTTCATCCCGTTCAATTAAGGTTATTTTGTCGACCCGCTTTTGGTGGCGCCCGCCTTCAAAAGCGGTTTCAAGCCAAATATCGACGATAGCGCGGGCGGCCTCCGGCCCGACAAAGCGGGCGCCTATCGCCAGCATATTGGCATCGTTGTGCGCCCGGCTGAGGCGCGCCAGTTCCGGGTCGTTCGCGGTCACCGCCCTGATCCCGGCGACCTTGTTCGCCGCTATCGCAACCCCGACGCCGCTACCGCAGACAAGCACGCCCAAGGAAAATTTACCTTGCGCCACCAGGCGGGCGCCTTTGGCGGCGAAATCAGGATAATCGACCGAGCCCTCGTCGGCCGTGCCGATATCGAGAACATCATAACCTTTTTTCCGCAGGTGCTCTACTAGGTCTTGCTTGAGCAGGAAACCGGCGTGATCCGACCCGATTACCAGGCGCTTGACCTTGGCTCCCTCCTGACTGCTCACTTCCGACTCCTGCCTCTACTCATAGATTCCTGCTGGAGTTTACACTCGCGAAAGCGGGTGCAGGAATGACATGTTTTGATCCTGCATCGTGCATCCTCACTCTATTCCCAGCGCCTCCCATAAAGATGCCCTTGAAACCGCTCCCTCGCGAACGACGGTCGGCGGCCATGTTTGCATATCCACTACAGTCGATTCTATGCCAAGAGCGCAGTCGCCGCCATCTATAAATATGTCGACGTTGGGGGCCTCCAGCGCCGCTTTTGCTTGGGCCGCACCCGTCGGGCTTGATCGCCCCGCTAAATTGGCGCTGGTTGTGGCCAGCGGCTGACCGACCGCCCGGACAAGCGCTTTTACCAGATTGTTATCGGGCATCCGAACACCTATGGTCCCATTGATAGTCGCCAGACGGGGAACGGCGACTGCCGCCGGCAGAACCAAAGTGAGCGGCCCGGGCCAAAACTTGTCTATCAAGACTTTGGCGGCCCTCGGGACCGTTGAGCTGACCCGGGCCAGGTCGGCGGGGTCCGCGATCATGGCAATCAAACCCTTGCCGCTCTGCCTGCCTTTCAGTTCAAATATCCGCCGGACAGCTTGCCGATCAAAGAGGGCCGCGCCCAGACCATAGACGGTATCCGTCGGGAAAACGACTAAACCGCCGGTCTTTAGGGCTTCGGCCGCTTGACCGACCGGCTCCGCATCCGGGTTGGATTGGTCAATGGCTAGTTCAAGCATCGGCCAATGACAATTCTCTCGATGTCGTTGTAATCCTTATGAATCTCAATATGCGAGAAGCCGGCCCCTTCCAGCAGGGCGCTGACGGCGCCCGCTTGACCCTCACCGACCTCAAAAGCGACCAGACCGCCCGGCCGCAAATACCCCGGCGCTTGTTTTGCGATGGTTTCGTAGAACCGGACGCCGGTCGGCCCGCCGTCCAGAGCTTCAAGCGGTTCATGGTCGCGCACTTCGGGTTCGAGACCGTCGATGTCCATGGTCGGCACATAAGGGGGGTTGGCCGCCACCACATCGAAGGTCAGGCCGGAGCCGGCCGGCAAGGCGGAAAACATGTCTCCTTGGCACAAGGTCACTTTATCCAGCAAACCGTGGGTGGCGGCATTGCCTTCAGTTACCGTCAGCGCCTTGAGCGAGATATCGACCGCCCAGACATGGACATCCGGCAATTCTTTTGCCAGCGACAGACAGACGGCGCCGGAACCCATACCCAATTCCAGGACGGCCAGGGGCCCGGGCTTGGCGCGGACCGCATCGATTATTCGTTCCACCAGCAATTCGGTTTCCGGTCTGGGGATGAATACACCCGGCTCCACATGCAACTCTAAATAGCGGAAAGCCTGGTTCCCGATTATATATTGCAGGGGCTGCCGCTCAAGGCGGGCTTTAAGCAGGGTTTTGAAAGACCCTCTCTCATCGTCACTTAAAGGCCGGTCGTATTGGGTGTAAAGATCGACGCGGGAAAGACGGAGCGCCCGCGCCAACAGAAGTTCGGCTTCGCGCCGAGCCGAAGAGAAATCATTTTTATCCAGGTGTTCCTTGGCGGCAGCCAGTACTGTCGCAATCGTCCAAGCGGCGGCCATTAGACCACCTGCTCGAGCTTGTCTGCCCGGTCGGCCGCGGCCAGACCATCAAGTAGTTGGGTTATGTCGCCGTCGAGCACCCCGTCGAGATTGTGGACGGTCAGGCCGATCCGATGATCGGTGACCCGGCCCTGCGGGAAGTTATAGGTGCGGATTCTTTCACTGCGGTCGCCTGTGCCGACCTGCAGGCGGCGGGCTGAAGCCATCTCACTCTGTTGCTCCTCGACCATCTTTTCATAAAGCTTGGCCCTCAAGACACGTAGCGCCCGTTCTTTGTTTTGCAGCTGAGAACGCTCGTCCTGCATCGAAATGACCATACCTGTCGGCAGGTGGGTCACCCTGACCGCCGAATCGGTCGTATTGACCGATTGGCCCCCGGGCCCGCTGGAGCGAAAAATATCGATGCGCAGGTCTTGGGGCGGGATATCGACTTCGACAATGTCGTCCGCCTCCGGCAGGACGGCAACGGTAACCGTTGACGTGTGAATGCGGCCCCCCGATTCAGTCACCGGGATGCGCTGCACCCGGTGGACGCCGGATTCGAATTTCAGGCGGCTGTAAGCGGCCCGACCCTTTATCTCAAAGATGACCTCTTTCAACCCGCCCAGTTCGGATGGACTGGTGCTCAACACTGATGGCTTCCAGTTCTGGCGCTCGGCGAACCGGGTGTACATGCGGAATAGATCTGCCGCAAAAAGTTGCGCTTCCTGACCGCCGGCGCCGCCCCGAATCTCGACTATCACATTTTTGTCGTCGTTGGGGTCTTTGGGCAGCATCAAAAAGCGCAGCTCTTCTTCGAGCTTCTCTTTTCGCTTCCCCAGCTCCGTGAGTTCGTCATGGAGCCAATGCTCCATTTCAGCGTCGGCCTCGCCTTTAAGCATATCGCGCGCTTCCCGGATGGAAGCGTCCGTCGACATGAACTCGGTGATCTTGGCCACCAACGGCCCGAGGTCCGCGTGGCGTTTAGCGAACCCGCGGTATTTTTCTTGATCGCCGATAACCTGCGGATCGCTTAGCTTGGCGGTTATTTCGTTGTAATTATCGAGTATCTGTTGAAACTTTTCTTTCATATCTCATATCATATCACCGAAGTCGGTGTCTATTTCTCCACTTTCAATTTTCCGTTTTCCGGCGGCCTCGCACTCTCCGCCTCAACAGCCAGAAGAGTATTCAGTGACACCAAGGCCACTTCGATCTGGTCCAGCGAAGGCGGCCGGGTCGTCAAGCGCTGCAGGGCCAGACCCGGGCTCATGATTATCTTCACGAACCTTGACTCCTCATGGCGACCGGCATACTTGATGACCTCATACGATATCCCGGCCACTAACGGCAGCACCATGAAACGCAAGGCGATCCGCACCAGAATGGAATCCGGCCTGCCCAACAGAGAAAAAACGAGAATCGCGACGACCATGACGACCAGCAAAAAACTCGTGCCGCACCGGACGTGTTGGGTGCTGAAAGCATCTATCCGTTCCGGCTCCATCTCTACCCCGTGCTCAAAAGCGTGGATCGTCTTATGCTCGGCGCCATGGTATTCAAATACGCGTTTTATGTCTTTTATCCGTGAGACCAGGACCAGATAACCGAAGAAAATCGCCAGGCGGACCGCGCCCTCAGCCAGGTTCAATGCGACTGTTTTGCCCCAGCCGCCACCCGGGATGATCGGATCGAGCAGACCATGCGACAGTCTGATCAACCACACGGGCAAAGCAAAAAAAAGACCCAGCGCCAGGCCGAACCCGATGATTACCGTCAAAGTCATCTCTTTAGCGCCGATCTCGATATCTTCATCGGTGGATTCTTGCGCTGAAAAGCTCAAGGCGCCCACGCCCAGGGATATCGCTTCCACCAACGCCAGCGCGCCTCGCAAAATCGGTTTCTTAAGGATGAGCATGTTCTTAGACCAGGGCGATATCGGCTTTGTCTGGGAGACTATCTCCCCGTCAGGCCGCCTGACGGCAACGACCCAGTGGTCTTTGCCGCGCAACATCACGCCTTCCATAACAGCTTGTCCGCCAATGTGAGTGGGGGTGGGTTTAGATGTCATAAGCACATGATACAGGCAGAACCCAAAAAGTGAAAGCATCTTGGGAGAAGCGGCCCAAAGCCCCAGATGCAAGGCAGACGAACACCGAGACGAGGGAGCGTATGTGTATTACGTGACCGAGCCGAGGTGGAGGATAACACCGCAGATGGGGTTTTCGGGCGCTTCTCTAGACTTCCTGCCCGCGATAGACCCACGTCTTCTCATCGACCACAATAAGGCCGTCGGAAGTGAGCTTGCGGGGTTTTTGGCAGTAAAATTTGCCTTCCGGGCAACGGCCGCGGACACACGCCGGACCGGCTTTCGCGAATATGGTCGGGGCCAACGGCAGAACCAGTTTGAGCATCTCTTCCGCCAGCGCGCGAATCTCCCACTGGGCGCGCTCGCAGGTCCTTAAAGTAAATAAATGAAGCAGTTCGCGGGCGTTCATCGTCACGACTATCTTTGTTTCGACCGCCTGGGGCAAAAGATATCTGGCGTCTTCCGCCTCGACACCGGCTTCAAGCAAGCTATGATAATTTGCGTACGCGGCCTCGGCGGCGGCGATAAACTCAGCCGCCAGTTCAGGCCGCGCCTCCACCTCCGGCGGAATTATCATCGGCGGTTTACTTAGCTTCACATATCTCTGGGATTGCTGGCTGTACGAAGCGACCCTGTGACGCACAAGCTGGTGCGAGCAAGCCCTTGAGATGCCCTCGATGGCGAACGTGAACGTGGCATGCTCGCAAACACTTAAGTGACCTGACTTGAGAATAGTCCGAAGCAGCTTACCGACTTCTTCGCCGGTCAGCCCCTCGATCAAGTCGGCAGCCCCGACCGGCGCGTAACAGAGCCTGGCCGCGGCGGCCACAACGCGTTCGGGATTTGGCGTATTAGCAAGCAGGGTTACCGACATAAGGTGATCGGATTATTTCGATTCTTGCTTCAGGCCATATTTCTTCTGGAACCGCTCAACGCGGCCGCCGGTATCGACAAATTTTTGTTTGCCGGAATAAAATGGGTGACACGACGAGCATATCTCAACATGCAATTTCGGTTCCGTGGAGCGGGTCTTAAACTTGGTCCCGCAAGAACACGTCACTTCGCACTCGACGTACTCGGGATGTATCTCTTTTTTCATCTTACCTCCTACTTCAGTTGGGTCTTGCCGATCTGCGACAAGAACTGATCGTTAGATTTCGTCTCTTTCAACTTAGCGATCAACAGCTCTATGGCGGCGTTCGGATCCAGAGAGTGGAGCACCCGTCGCAGCTTCCATATCTGCTGGGCCTCCTCGGGCGGCAAGAGCAACTCTTCCTTACGCGTACCGGACTTTTCGATATCGATGGCGGGGAAGATTCGTTTGTCGGCCATCCGGCGGTCCAGATGCAGTTCCATGTTGCCGGTGCCCTTGAATTCCTCGAAGATGACTTCATCCATCCGGCTGCCGGTATCGACCAGGGCCGTGGCCAGGATAGTCAAGCTCCCGCCGTGCTCGATATTCCTGGCCGCGCCAAAGAACCGCTTTGGCGGAAAGAGGGCCGTGGAATCGACGCCACCGGAAAGGATACGTCCGCTGGCCGGCGCAGTCAAGTTGTAGGCACGCGCCAGCCGGGTGACGCTGTCAAGCAGAATAACGACATCTTTGCCGTGTTCCACCAGTCTCTTGGCCCTCTCGAGCACAAGTTCGGCCACTTGAACGTGGTTGTCGGAAGGCTGGTCGAATGTGGAGCTGATAACTTCGCCGCGGACCGACCGTTCCATGTCCGTGACTTCTTCGGGGCGCTCATCGACAAGCAGGACCAGCAGCACTACTTCCGGATTGTTGGCGACAATGCTGTTGGCGAATTGTTTGAGAATGGTCGTCTTCCCCGCCTTCGGCGGTGACACGATCAACCCTCTCTGCCCTTTACCGATCGGGGCGATCAAGTCGATTATCCTCGGCGCCACTTCAAACGGCTCCGTCTCCAATCGAAACCGTTGATTGGGATAGATCGGCGTCAACGTCTCAAAGGCCAACCGCTGCCTGGCCAATTCCGGATCTTGTCCGTTTACCGACTCGATCCGCAAGAGCGCATTATATTTTTCACTCTCTTTTGGCGGTCGAACCTGACCTTCGACCTCATCGCCGCGCCTTAGATCGAACCGGCGGATC
>JAUXSL010000017.1 GCA_030679975.1 Actinomycetota bacterium | reverse complement strand
GGCTCAATTACAGTCTTTGACCGCGGTTCGACCTCGAGCGCTCAATCGGTCCTACGCTTGCCTGGCTATTTAATGAAAAGAGTGCTTAAATAGCGCTCCCCTGCGCACATCGCCGCCTTGCTTGAAAAAAACAGCCTCATCACTATAATTATCCTACTAAGACCAATATCAAAAAAGGAAAGATAATGTTCAACAAAGAGATAAAGATATTCTCGTTGTTTCTCATCTGCCTGTTACTGCTGAGCCAACCGGCCGGCGCATTGGCGGTAACGCCGCTTGCGGGAACCCAAACCGAAGCGAGCAAGCAAACAGTAAAAACAACTGAAGTCGGTACGCCGCTGGAAAGCCTCACTGTGAGGTACCAGCCGGAATATGACGATCCGTCAGTTTTGGTAATATATACGGGAAAAGTCGACGCTTCCATCAAAACGCCGGCGACGATAAAGATCGCAATACCGAAGGGAAAGGGAATTCGGTTATCGGCGACATCGTCTATCGACCCTAACGGCCAATTTCAGTACGACCAGGCTTGGAACTCGAAGCAATTGGTCGATCTCAAAGACATGACGATCCTAACCTATGAGACCACTTACCCGGATTTCCAATTTGAGATGTACATGCAACCTGTCAGCGGCGGGGGCAAGCGTAATTTCGATTTTTCTCTCCCCTCTATCTCAAAGATTAAAGCGCTCAGTGTTGATATTAAGCAGCCGGTGAGAGCCGAAAACTTTAAAACTACTCCGGCCGCCGCCGGCACCGCGCCTGACGGTCAATTCAAAGACTATTTCTATTCGTACGCCAATGTGGTTCCGGGCCGGAACTACGCTTTCAACGTCACGTATAATCGCGCGGACTCTATGCCGTCGGTCGATAAGAAAACAGGGGTTGTCGATACCTCCGGCGGCAGCTCGCGGGTCGCTCTCATCCTGATATTAATGATTGTCCTTATTGGCCTGGGGATAGGCGTCGGCGTCTGGCGCGCCAAAACAGCCGCCACAACCCCGACGAAAGGCCGACCGATAAAAGCCACGGCCCAAGGTAAGGGCAAAGGCAAGAACAAAGGGGGCGCAGCCGGCGCCTCTAAACAGCCGGCAAGCGCGAAGGCCGGCGGAAAAAACTTCTGTCCCAGTTGTGGAGCGCAGTCCCCGGCCGAAAGCAAGTTCTGTTCCGACTGCGGGACCACCCTGTAAGCTCGGCGCTTCGTGAGTCAGACGCCAAAAGAGCCTTGAAGATACTATCCGGCGGGACAGACTTAGCTTGCGACGTTTAGCTTGAATTAGAGCACATCTCTTGCCAATTAATGGAAAAGCCGTTTCTCGGCTGCCGGATAACCCCTTGGTGAGACGGCTTCGGTTCGACTTGATGTGTCAAATCAGGTGCTTGTTCCTCGTCTTCGACTGTTTCGACGCTGATCTTAATTTTCTTCTTATGAATCTCGTCTTGGAGTACGGGGAACCCTTCCTTGTCATACCCGACGTAGCTCATATGCTCGTATCTATGGACTACCGCGTCGGCAATAAATACCGCTTTCCTCAGGTTGTAATCTCTCTGGATGCTCATGTGACGTCCTTTTGATATGTTCAAGATAGCAACTGATATAACGGGTTGCCGGGCAATTTGTTACACGGTCCGACAACTTCCAGGCAAAACCCCATGGCGGCCGGAGCAGGATAGCCGGAGCAGCGCACTCCTTAGTCAATTCCCTATTCCATGATTTTGGATTCGATTCTCCATTCCACGGGCGATCCGTAATAGATATGACTGGGCACTTCAAGCCGTTGTTTTCTTGGCACGGGCTTATCTTAATGCTGGACAAGCAAAGCTCTGGCCTCGGTCGAAATCTGATAAGCAGCAGACGGGATTTTCGGCCACGTTCCTTAGCGGATCTCGGCAAGTAAATCGCGGAGCATTGCGGTAGGCACACTTGGACTAAAACTGACCCAGATGACCTTGGTTACCCGCCGGTACAGGTAATGCTTTTCGCCCATACCGGCCAGTTCATAGATGCGCCGTCCCGTATTTAACTGGCCTACCACCTTAAACGGTCCTCCGGCGGCAATTCCCGTCAGCATCCGGTCGATCAATTGCTGAGCTCGTAAAGCGGTACGGCCGTCGCTTACCCAGGCCTTGGCTCGCCCGCTTGAACTTTCGTAGACGACGATATAGGTTTCGTCATCACTAACCGACTTCCCGTGGAGCCCGGCCACCTCAGCCGCAGCCGCATCCCCGGCCTTGAAATCTAGTAATCGCCAATCTCCCACTTGCTTCGGTGGCTGAACCGCCCGCGCTTGTGCGCGGCCGGCTTGGTTTGATGGTTGAAGCGGCGGTGTCTTTTGGCCGCCTTTGGTTAGGAAAAATCCCAAGGTTACGATGGATAGAAAGACAACCAGACAGATTAAGATTATTAATTTTTTCATGACAGCCCGGCCTTCACGTAAAGTAATTGTCTGTTAGATATATTGGCATGAATCTTTTGGTAATTGTACAGCCAAATTAAGCCTTTAAGCTATTTAAACAAACAGGTTGTCTGAAAATCTAAGGCTTCCTTCAGGTAGGCCGGCGACTGTTTCTATGGTGCTTACCACCGTCTTTAGTTGACAGCAAATGTGTTAACGAAAGAGGCTGGGTAGCTTTTGCCGCCGCGATCGAGGCGCAGACGATGGGTTCCAACTCCCCTTACTAGAACTTCTTAGATTCCCGCTTGCGCGGGAATGACATTACGGCGCGGGAATGACATTTCTACGCCTAGTTCGGGCTCCAGCTCTTCAGGTAATGCGGCAGGTCGCCCGCTTCGCGGGGCCCGACGGTGATCTTCCAGCCCTGCATCTCTTCTTCCAGCTCGCCGCTGATCTGGGCCACATAGCCTGGGATGACGAGGTTTTGGTGTTTCACTTTGCCGGCGATCTCGCTCTTGCCGATGAACTGGGCGATTTTCTCGGGCACGAACTTGCCGGCGGCCCAGGCGGTTAAGACGGAGAGACCCTCGACATCCATGACCAGCAGCCACGTCGGCACGCGGCTGGCTTCGATCTCGCCGCTTACAATGAAATAAGTCAACGAGAAGTTTGTGGTTATCATCACCGGCGAATCCTCTTTAGGATCGCCGATCGGGTAGATACCCTGGCTCATCTGCATCGGTTTCTGCGGGTCCGTATAGATGTTCTGGCCTAAGACGACGAGAGGCATGATACGCGCCGGGTCCAGTTCATTTAACATGATAAGCCCGCCGTATTTCATCATCTGTATGCCGGCGGTGGCCAGCGCCATGTCGGCGTCGCCGCCGTCGGTGAAGGTGATGGTCGGAAAGCCGAACGGTTTAAATTTTTGCTTTAAGGCCGCCCGGCGGATCTGGACCAGGTCTTTTAAGCTCTCGGCCGCGCCGTCGGCGGGCGGCGCCAGGACTATGTCTTTAACACCGGCGGCGGTCACTTTGTCGCTCACATCGGCCAGCTCTTCAAGGGTCGCGCCTTTAACGGCCAGCGGCAGACCGGCTTCTTTTGCCAGGGCGGCCAGGGCGGAAAAGTTGTTCGCGTCGGCCGCGTAGATGAGCGGCCTGTTGGCTTTGACTTTTTCCACCGCGCCTTTAAGCACGGCCGCATCCTCGGCCATTAAGACCAGCGGCAGCCGGGTATTGGCCACTACTTTATCGACCACTTCAGCGAATTTCTCCGCGGAACCGGAAACAGCTTTGACGCCGACCACATGCGGGCGCAACTTCTGCTCTATCCGCTCGAATTCGATGCCCTGGGCGGCCTTGGCTTTAGCGACAATAGTCGCCTCATCGGCTGAATCCTCGATAACAACCCCGAAGACGGCCGGATTGACAAAGGTCTTTTCATGGCGGAAGAGGACGGTTTCTTCGCCGATATTGAAGGAGTAATCGCCGGCGCCGATCGTTACTTTGCGCACCGGCGGCGCCGAGGCTTCGGAGAGTTCCGCTTTGACGTCATCGGAGACATACGGGCACGCATCTATCTCGGCCTGGCGCGACGCCAGCTTCATGGCAAAGGCCATGCAAGTGGGAACGCCGCACTCGCCGCAGTTGGTCTTCGGTAATTTCTTGAATATATCGAGCCCGGTCAGCGCCATTCACGACCTCCTCTGTGTCGCTGGATTCCTGCTTCCGCAGGAATGACATGTCTTTACTGGATTCCCGCGCACGCGGGAATGACATTTTATTTAAAACATAGATTCCATGGTCAGCGCCGGGTGACCGACCTTGGTACAGTACTCGAGCACTTCTTCTTCGGAGACAGCGTTCGTCTCGTCGGCGATCTTGTTGATGAAATCGGCGTCGCCGATCTCATCGCATCGCTTCTCAAGTTGGTCTTTGAGCTGCTCTTTCAGTTCCTTGGGCATCCAGACGATGCGCTGGAAACCGCCGTCGGCGCTGATGAACTTCTTACTGCTGATAAACTGCTTGCCTATGCCGATAAAGCCCGGCACCTGCTGGCCGCCGCCGACGGAGCCGGCGAGCGTGGAAAATTTCATCCCGCAGGGGGTCATTTCGGAAAATTCGCGGTTGACTATCATCACGCCGTTAGCCGACGGCACCAGAGCGACGATACATTCAAAACAGCCGCAGGAGGTCATCGGGTCTTCCATCATGGTATAGGCGTTAAAACCCGCGATGGAACCGGCTGATTTTTCGACCACAAACTGGTCGACTCCTTCCCAACGTCCCTTAACGGCATCTTTAACGGCACCCTTGGCCACCGGCTGGTTGCCGCCTGTCGGGCTGATCTCGTAAGCCGCCCGGCCGTCGAGCCAGTTATAGGCGCCGCATAAACCGAGGCGCTCCGGCGAGATAACGCAGACATGCGTCGGCGCGAACGATTGGCAGAGCGTGCAAGAATAAAAAGTATCGACCGATTCGTCGCTCATCCCGGCGATGCGGATGTTCCGCTGCTTGTAGACTTCGCGGGCCTCTTCCTGCAAGCGCAAAACATCGGCCTCATTGGTGTAGATAGTCACCTGGACCTTGTCGACGATAGCGCCGTAGTCGCTCATAATCTTGGCCCGGATCATATCGCCGATATGGTGGAACTTAAAGCCCGCCTTCTGTGCGTCTTTGCTGATGCGCACCCAGATAATGTCGCGCTGGCCCATATGCCAGACGCCGGTGGCGCCGTTAAT
>JAUXSL010000012.1 GCA_030679975.1 Actinomycetota bacterium | reverse complement strand
CTTAAGCGTCTGCCCTTCCTTTTTGAATGCTTAAAAGATAATAAACGGACGTTTTCCTGAATAAAGAAGCCTCTCTTGGGTATAGAGCAGGTGACTAAAGGAGGAGCCATTGAAGAAAATCTGCGCGCTTGTTATCGCCCTTTGCTTTATCGGTCTCATTTCAGCATCGCCTACAATCTCTAAGATAGCCCCGGTCAGGATAATCGCTTCACAGGTAGAGACGCAAACCGCTTCCATCGCGACTAACATGGGGCTTTACGGAGGCAAACCCGAGGCGATAGCTGTCGATCCAACCAGCAATAATGTCTATGTAACCAACTTCGCCCCTAACGGGTTCTATGTTTCAACCGATAAAGGCGCGACCTGGACGGGATTGCCGTCCAGCGTCAACTACGGCACCGGCAAAAGCGTCACCGTTGACGCAGCCAACGGCATCGTCTACGGACTCATCGGCGACACCGTTATTCGCAGCACGGACCACGGAGCGAATTTTGAAGACATCACGCCGAATTTGGGCAGTATCGGCGGGCTTGGATCGGTGGCGCTGGCGGCCCACGGAAAAGCGTTGATCGCGGTCCAGGGCGCGGTTGCCGTGAGCTCCGACAATGGCGCCTCGTTCACAACGCATGCGATTGAGACAGGCTCGTCCATCACCTCCCTCGCCGCCGGGCCGACATATAACGTATTTTACGCCGTCTCATCGTTGAACGGCGCCGAAAAACTTTTTAAGAGCGTTGACGGCGGAGCCGTCTGGACCGACATGTCGGTCCATAGCAACGGCGTTTCAGCTTCCTGGCGGATCAGCGAGGTCGGCGCCGATCCTTTGAACGCGGCCCATATTGTAATCGTCTCTTCATTCGGCTCAGCCGGAGGAAGCTTTCAGACAACCGATGCCGGCATAACCTGGACAGCCGTGCCCAACGGCAACCAGGGTTCCGGGCACGTTACGTTTGACGGCGCCGGCCGTATGTATATGGGCAAAGGCTACTCAACGAATGACGGGGCCACCTGGACGATGCTCGGCAATAACACGCCCCTTTCAACCCTGTATGGCGATGCCTTCGCGATCGATCCAAACAATGTGAATATCCTCTTTACCAATAGCGCCATGGGCGTGGCCAAGAGCACGGACGGCGGCGTCACATGGACGGATTGCATCGACGGCATCACGTCGGTAAAAACATATTCGATCGCTCAAGCTAACGATAAAGATTATGTTTGGATCGGGGCCAACGGCGGACTGGCCCGATCGACTGATTTCAGGGCCGCTTCGCCAACCTGGACTTATCCGATTCTGCCCGCAGCCGGGGCAAGCAATATCAAAGCGGTCTGGGTAAAACCCGGAGACCCGGATGTAGTTGTGGCCGGCTTAAGCACTTTCTTATCGAAAACAAGTAATGGCACCGCGGCCACCCCCTCGTGGACGCAGGCGACCGCGCCGGCTTTTAGCGGCTCCATCCAGCAAATCGTAAAAGCCCCCGACAGTAATGCGCTTTATGCGGTTTTTTACAATGACGACCTGGCCGGGACCGATACGGGCGGTGTATTTAAAAGCATGGACTTCGGGACGACTTGGACCGATCTTGACCTGCCGGGCAACGAGCCCGCCAGTTCCGTGAGCGTGGCGGTCGACGGCGATGTTTACGTCGGGCTAAGCAGCCGGGACGCGGATACGCAAACAGGGATCTATAAGTTTTCCGGCCGGTCCTGGCGACACTTGACCGGCGGACCGGCGGACCTTCAAGTGACAAGCGTTTTAGCCGACCCTGATGACGCGGACACAATCTATGCGACCGCGACTGACTTCCCTACCGGCGGCGGTTTTTATAAATCGACTGACGGCGGGGGAACATGGAATAAAATAACCGGCGGCTTAAGCAATATTAACCATCTGACTGCCTTGACTGCGCAGACTTCAACCAATCCCCATACCTTGTACATTTCCGGCCAGGACGGCGCCAGCTTGAACGGGGTCATTTACAAGTCGAGCAATGCCGGAGAAACCTGGAGCTTGTACTATACCGGCCTTAAGCAAGAGTCTTATTATTCTATGCTCTTCGACGGCCTGGAAACCGGCAATGACCGCGGGCTTTACAATATTAAGTCCAGAGCGCGCCTGAGCTTGCACGCCATTCCGAGCCGCGTCGGTCGCGGCCAATCGACAATTTTAAGAGCTAGCCTTCGGGATATAGCGACCAGAAAAAAACTGTCCAACCGCAATCTTAGGATCGAGCGCCGGGTAGGCAGCAGATGGCGCCGCATCGCATCCATCCGCACCGGCAGAAACGGCACAGCTCAACTTATCGTGGCCGTAAATCGGGCGACGAGGTTTCGCGCTCGCTGGATACCGCGCGGAGCCGCGCAGCGTGAATACGCGACACCGTCACCGCGTGTGATCCGCGTGAGAGTGCGCTAGCCGCACAGCTTAAAGCGCGCTTGCAAATGCTGTATGACTGCTTGTAGGCCAAGAGAAAAGCCCTGAAGGGCTGGGTTTTCTTCTGTTTTTAACTGTTCTTTAACAGGCGGTTTTCAGACTGCCCATCGGGACCGAACTCCTTGTGGCTCAAAATTCAGCGGCGCGCCCGGCGATGAGTTCGCGCTAAGCGGCTTGTCTGGGTGTTTTTCGGGCTCGTATAAGACCGGCTTCCAGCCGGACAAAAGTCATGGTTTTGCGGTTCATTCGGCTTAAATCGATGCCTTCCGCCGCGGCCTGCTCCCGAACTATCGGCAGAGGCTCAGGGTCGGCTTTTGACCAGACGGTGCGCAGCTCGCGTAAGAATATATTAATGGTGATCGGCCCGACCCCGTAAAAGCGATCGAGCCTGGCCTCCAGGTCGCGACTATCCTTGGCCACGGCATGCAGGCGTTTTAAGCTGCCGCCGTATTCGGCTAAAAGCGTCTCGCAATCCCTTAATATCTGTCTCGATGTCCGTTCGTCATAGCGGACATAACCGCCCTCGCGCATGATTGGATTGACCAGGAAATCCCAACCCGCGTTCAAGATATCTTCCGGGCTCAGCAGCCGATAGCGCTCGAACGCCTTATAGGTATTGGCGGCGATCCGCTCTGTTATCCTGGCGCCAAAAAGCTTACTCGCCAGGAACCACTTGAACAACTCGCCGTCGCTGTCCTTCTTCAGGTCGATTCCCAGTTCTTCCGAATAGAGGCGGGCGCGTCGCAAATCGTTCATTTGCGATACAGGTGCGCTCTGGTCATCGGGATTTCCCGGCCGCCGTACCGGTCGGTCTTTGAACCGCAGATCTGATGGATATTTAGATAACCTTCCTCAAAGGTCAAGGCGCAACCCGCCATATAAAGCACCCAGGCGCGATAGACGGATTCGGGCACGAGCTTGCGCGCCGCCGCGGCGTTTTGCTGCAGGTTGTCGACCCAACAGCGCAATGTCTTAACATAGTGCTTGCGTAAAGACTCCACATCAAAGACCTCAAAGCCGGCCGCCTCCATGCCGGCAACGACCTTGTTGCAAGAATGCAGCTCGCCTCCGGGAAAAATATATTTATCGATGAACAGCGCCTCCGAGGCTTTGCGCCAATCTGATTTGGCCTGGCACGTAATGCCGTGATTCACAAACAAGCCGTCCGGCCGCAACAGCTCATTGACCTTTTTAAAGTAAGCGCTTAAATTGTGGCCGCCGACATGCTCGTACATGCCGACGCTGACGATCTTGTCGAATTGCAGTCCCGGTTCCACATCTCTGTAGTCGAGGAGTTTTACCCGGCAGTTGCCTTGGAGGCCAAGCTCATCCAGACGTTTATTGGCATAATCGTGTTGCGTCCGGCTTAAGGTGATGCCAAGCGCCTTAACGTCATACTCCCGGGCCGCTTTAATCACCAATGAGCCCCAACCACAACCTATGTCAAGCAGGCGGTCCCCTGGTTGAATATGCAACTTTGACAGCAAGTGAGAGATCTTTTTCTCCTGGGCCTCATCGAGCGAGGCGTCGCCGTCATCGAAGTAAGCGCAGGAATACGTCATTGAATCGCCTAAGAACAACCGGTAAAAATCATTGGGGTGTTCGTAGTGGTGAGAGATGAAATTACGGTCGTTGCTCCGCGTATGCGTTTTGTAGCTTCGTAAAACGTCGAATACGATTCGGCCCTTGTCGCGCAGGCGCAGTGCTTTGGGGTAGAATTGCTCTTTAAGCAAGATGGCGGCGTAGATATCGCCTTCGATATCCATCTGTCCGTGAACGTAAGCTTCGGCAAACTTCAGCGCGTCCGGTGTGCGCAAAATACCGTACGCATCTGATTCATGCGAGAATCTTAAAGCGGCCCGGGGGTTGTCGCTGTGGAACAAGCTGCGACCGCCTGCGATAACGTCTACCGGCGCCGTCCAAAACTTAAGCCGTCCGGCTGTTCCGTCTTCGAAGTAACCAGACATAGCTTAGTATTCCCCCATATGCGCGACGGTAAACGCCCGACCAAAAAGATTCCCTTAAGTTCTTGATCCTTAATGCCCGGGCATTGACCGCCACGATAAAGGTGCTAAGCGTTATGAGCGTGGTCCATCCTCATCCGACGGACTCCTAGCGCGCCTGACTTCGTTTAACGTCTTTCATTTTGAGCTGCGGCGCATCCTTCCACAATCTTTCCAAACGATAGTATTCCCTAGTCTCGTCGGTAAATATATGGATTATGAAGTCGACATAGTCGAGGAGTATCCAGTCTCCAAGTTCCTCGCCGGCGCTCCGGTGCGGTTTGCAACCAAAGTCCCGGAGTCTTTTTTGAATTTCATCGGCGATGGCCTTGGTCTGGCGGTCGGTCGCCCCGCCGCAGATAAGAAAATAGTCGGTGATATCCAGTATCCCCGCCATCTCCAGAATTATTATGTCCGTAGCTTTCTTATCGTCCGCGGCTTGGGCCGCGACCATCACCAGCTCGCGCGCCGTCAATGAAAATCCTTACCGATGACGATGACGATGTCGGTGACATCCTGGGCCGCCCCTTTTTCAACGACGATGCCCGCACCCAGAGCTTTGGCGACCGTCTTCCCGCGGGATTTAAGTTTTTTGTCGTATATCAGTATCTCCGTCTGAGTATAAGTAAATTTATCCGCGTTCTTAACATCCAAAATTTTAAACCCCTTGCCGATAATCCGATCGGCGGCGTCCCGGGCGATGCCGGGCGCCCCGCTGCCGTTTAAGATTATTACCCGCGTGGCCGTTTCTGCCGGCGCCGGCTGCCGGCCCCAGAGCAACATCACTATGCGCTTCAAGTCCGCCTTGTTTGGCTCGTAGTATGTCTGCTCGCCGATGATCATGGTCTTGACCGGTAAGGGCATAAAGGTTACCCGTGCCTGCGGGATATTGCCCAAATCGCCGCTGAGCTTCTTGGCCCGGCCGTTTGAGACGCTGCCCTCATCCATGCTGCTGAAGATTTCTCCCGGTTTCTTGTTGTCGACGATGTCAGTGAAAACATCCCCTTTGACCACCGCGTAGCCCTCGGCCTTGACCCCGACCATGTCGCTTACGCCTGCGGCCAGGTTTTTCGCCCCCTCGATAAGACCTTCATTGATCGACTGAAAGCCCCGTCCCGGTACCGATACGTAAGTGCTCGGATCTATCGAGAGGCCGCCGATCTTATTCCGCGCCGGGTCATAGACCAGCTCAAGCACGCCCTTGACCGTTTTCTTGCCTTGATTCTCGTCGATTCCAAGAACCACAAACGTCCTCTGACTCACGATCGATTTGGCTCCTTTGTCCGCCTTTGCCCCGGGTTTTTTGATACTGATCGTATTCGACCGTCCGGCGCGCGGGCCTGAGCTTAGGTAAGACCATCCAAACCACAGAAAAGCCAAACCAACAAGCATAATGATCGCGGTCCGGGTCCACCCCCGTTTCCGTTGGCGCCGCCCTCTGGAGCGACTGCTAAATTGTTCCACCATCCCCGTTCACCTCGCTTGCAATGTGATTCCAGACCTGAAGCGTTCGCGGATGAAGATATCCGCCTCTGGCGATAATCGAGATAAGCTGCGCCTTATAGGCGGCTTTGAACGCATCGTCGAGATTTATTTGAGCCAACCTTCTTATCTCATCCAGCCCCGCGCATGCCCGACCGGGCTCGATTACATCGGCCAGATAGACTATTCTATCAAGTTTATTCATATAAGTATCGCCAAACGTATGCTTGGCGACGGCGCTCACTATCGCCGCGTCTTCAATTCCAAGTTCCAACGCCACGATTTTAGCCCCGATCGCGCTATGGAGAAGATACGGTTTACCTGCTTCCACCGGATCGATCTTAAGACCAAAATGTTCCGCTTGCTCCAGCAGTTGAGCATCGGTTAGGTCTCTAGCCGCATCGTGAACGAGCCCGGCTATTCCGGCTTGGCGCTCATCGGCGCCGTGTATTTGCGCCAGCCTGACCGCGGTGGCGCCGGTCCGCAGAGAATGATTGAAGCTTGCCGCCGTCAGCCTGGCCCGCATCTCGCCCTCAAGCTCGGTCCAACCCGGGGCGCTCACTTATAAAAACCTGTCTTGTTTATGTAATCCACCACCGCGTCCGGTAACAGGTACCTGATCGGCGAAGTTCGCCGGACCCGCTCCCTTATATCCGTGGCTGAGATAGCCAAAGCCGGTATTTCCAAACCGCAAACCTTCGGCAACGCCGGATTTTTCTCGATAAGTTCCTGTAGTTGATCTAGCTCAAAGCCCGGCCGGGTAGCAGCGATAAATTCGCAAAAACCGGCCAGCCCGGCCGGGTCTTTCCAGGTCAATATCTCTAAAACCGCGTCGGCTCCGGCTATAAAATACACGTCCGCGACATCTTTAAGCCCCTGGTGCAACTGCTTTAATGTATCGATCGTATAACTGGGACCGGGTCGATCGATTTCCAGGCGGGACACGGAAAAATACGGATTGGGCGCGGTCGCGATAACTGTCATCGCGTAGCGCTCCTCAGGCCCGGCCTCACTTTCTTCGGGTTTTGAGGGTGATTGGCCCCACGGCATAAAGATAACCTGGTCGAGATCGAACTCGACCCGGGCCGCTTCGGCCGTAAGCAGGTGGCCGAAATGAATCGGGTTAAAAGCGCCGCCGATCACGCCCACACGAGGCCGGGTTTTATTAAAAGTCTCCACAACCTTTCCGCATCAAGAAAATATGCTACTGATATTATAGCTTAAAATCCCGGCGGTTCTCAGGCTGGATGTGGGTTTGTCGAGGTAAAGACTACTTGTTCTCTTTTTGTTTTATTAGTGCTTTAAGCTTATCGATTTCCGCGGCGTCAATATTCTCATCATCGATAAGATAAGACATGACCGCCGCGGCCGACCCATCGAGGACTCTATCGACGACTTCGCGCACCATAGATGTGGCCATTTCATCCCGGGCGACCAGCGGCCGGTAAATATAGGGAACCGATGACTTGTCTTGGGACAATATCCCCTTAACCGCCAGACGGTTCATAACGGTCATTATAGTCGTATAAGCCAGACCGCGGCGCTTGTACATGACCTCAAAAACATCCTTCACGGTGGCTGTGTTCAGGTTCCACACAATACCCATCACATCGACCTCAAGATCGCCCAGCGCGTTCATTCCCATTTTTCCCTTTTTCCGTCTTGGCATTTATTTCTCCTTTTTCGTCTTCATTAAAGTAAAAGTAATACTTTTGACACGTACCGTCAACATTTAATGTTTCTCTTTTCGTGTAGATTAAGGACGTTTCTAAGAAAAAACTATTTTCTTGGTGGATCAAAGATATTCCGGGAATAGAAGAAAAAAGGAGTTGATAGAGATGAATGTACGTGACTGTATGACGCCAAGACCGACGACTATACAAGCTGCTCAATCAATACTTAGCGCGGCAAAGACAATGAGGGAATGCGATGTGGGCGCCGTGCCTGTGATGGTCGAAGATAAACTGGTGGGGATACTGACCGACCGCGATATTGTGGTTCGCGGCGTTGCTACAGGGCTGGAGCTGGAAAACCACCAGGTCCAAGAGGTAATGAGCCTTGAGCCAAAAACCGTGAAGCCGGACACATCGTTTGAAGAAGCAGCTCAGATAATGTCCGAGGCAAAAGTTCGGCGCTTGCCGGTCGCTGAAGACGGCAAACTTGTCGGCTTGATCTCACTTGGCGATATGGCTGTCGCCCACAAGGGACACGAAGATATGTGTGGCGTGGTCCTGGAGAACGTCTCCAGGCCGATCGGGCCGAAATGCGCGATGTAGATACTTCGAGAACGCGCTTCTAACGGACTTGGCCGGAGCCGAAAATAACATATTTCTTGGAGGTGAGCGCGGTCAGGCCCATCGGGCCGCGAGCGTGTAGCTTTTGGGTGCTGATGCCTATCTCGGCCCCCATTCCGAATTCGGCGCCGTCGGTAAACCTGGTTGAGGCGTTCACGTAAACGGCGGCTGAATCGATTTGCGCCATGAAGGTTTTTGCGGCCTCATAGTCTTTGGTGATAATGGCCTCGGAGTGAAGGGTCCCGTATTTGTTGATGTGATCGATAGCTTCGCCTAAGGAATCGACGACCTTGACGGCTATCTCCAGGCCCAGGTATTCCGTATACCAATCTTCTTCGACGGCCGGTATCACCCCGGGCAATGCTTGCGTCGTCGGGCAGCCGTGGACAGTCACACCGTGGGCCTGCAGGCTTGATACCAGGCGGGGCAGCAAGCTTCCGGCCAGGTCTCGATGGACCAGCAGGGTCTCCGCCGCGTTACAGACGCTTGGCCGCTGCACTTTGGCGTTGATCGTGATCTCTTCCGCCATGTCAAAGTCGGCGTCGGCATGGACATAGATATGGCAGTTGCCCGCGCCCGCCCACAATACGGGGACGGTCGAGTTAGCGACAACATTCTTTATCAAGTCTTTTCCGCCGCGTGGCACCAACAGGTCGATGTAGCGATCGAGTTTCATTAATTGATCGACGGATTCGCGGTCGGCCGTCGGCAAGGCCTGAATCGATGCCGGGGGCGCTCCCGCTTTTTCGGCCGCCTCGCTTATTATCTTCGTCAACGCCAGGTTTGAAGCCATAGCGAGCGATCCGCCTCTCAATATGACGGCGTTTCCCGCCTTTATCGCCAGAGCGGTGGCGTCCACCGTTACATTAGGGCGCGCCTCATAGACGACACCGACCACGCCCATCGGGACCCGGACCTGGTTTATGAGCAGGCCGTTTGGGACCTTCCAGCCCTTTACCACCTCCCCGATAGGATCAGGGAGCGCGGCCACCTCCATCAGCGCCTCCGACATAGCTCCGACCCGGGCCTCATCGAGCATCAGCCGGTCCAACAGCGAATCGCTGATGCCTTTGGCGCGGGCCGCCTGCATATCTTGGGCGTTCGCGGCCAATATTTCAGGCAAATGCGCGGGCAAGGCTTGAGCCATGGCTTTGAGGGCGCCATTCTTGATACCTGTCGGCAAAGTCGCCAATACCCTGGAAGCGGCCTTTGCCCGTCGAGCTATTTCTTCAACCGAACCGACACTATCCACGCCCATTTTCGCCTCCGATAATCAGATCAAGACCATATAGTCTCTATGAATAATCTCTTCGGAAAAGTCGCCCGCATACTCTTTGGCGATCTCCGCTGTCCGTTTTCCTCGAATGGCCGCCAATTCGACGGCGCTGTAGTTTGAAATGCCCCGAGCTATTACCCGCCCTTCGGCGTCGCTGACTTCAATTGTATCGCCGATGGTGAAATCACCTGTTAAGTCGACCACGCCGGCGGGCAATAAGCTCTTACCGTCATCGCGAATCGCTTTAACGGCGCCCTGGTCGATGATGACTCGCCCTTTGACCGCGCGACTGAACCCCAGCCATAACTTACGCCCCGGGATTTTTCTCTTTCCCGGTGCGAAGTACGTGCCGACTTCCTCGCCGTCGATTATTTTCTGGAGAACTCCCGGTTCCCGCCCGTCGACGATCTGCATGCTGATCCTGGCCGCCCCCACCAGCTTGGCCGCGTTGATTTTGGTTATCATGCCGCCGGAACCCAGGGAACTGCCTATTCCCTCAGCCATCTCTTCAATCTCAGGCGTTATCTCTTTTACAAACGAAATTTTCGTCGCCGGCTCGGCCTTTCTCGGGTCGCCGGCATAGAGACCGTCTATGTCGCTTAGAAGCGCCAGATGGTCGGCGTCTATCAAGACGGCCACCAAGGCCGCCAGCATATCGTTGTCGCCGAACTTGATCTCCTCCACCGTCGTCGTGTCGTTTTCATTTACAACCGGTACGACCCGCATCGCCAGGAGTTGGTCCAAAGCGTGCCTGGCGTTCAAGTAGAGCTCCCTATGGGCCATGTCGAACTGGGTCAGCAATATCTGGGCTGCTTGAATGCCGTGCTCATGAAATAGTCTGGTGTATTCGTGGATAAGAAGACCCTGCCCGACGGCCGCCGCCGCCTGCAGTTTCGCTATCTCCCGCGGCCTTTTCTTAAGATCTAACTGTTCGACGCCGGCGGCAATCGCGCCTGATGTAACGATGACGCATTCCGCCCCTTGCCGCCATAGCCGGGCGACTTGGTCCACAAGCTGCTTCATGTTTTCACGATCGAGACGTCCGGTTGAGTCGGCGACGGTGCTGGAGCCGACCTTGATGACGATCCTCTTTATGGGCTTCTTCATTCTTTATTCTTCCTTTGCGAACGGTTGAAAATCAAACAGCATTTCGGCGATGACGACTTCATCGCCGGGAACCGCGCCGGCGTCCGACAGACGATCTTCGACCCCGAGGCGAATAAGCTTATCGCGCATGTAGTCGACCGCTTCGTCGTTGAGCCAGTCCGTCATCCTCACCATCCGTTCGATCTTCGGATTGCGCACTTGCCAAGCGTGGTCTCCGAGTCGGGCGATCTTTATCTCCGCTTCGGGCTCGAATTTGTACAGCCGCGCCTTGGCCGGGGGTTCGGCCGGTCTGGCCGCCCGGGCCTTATCAACGAGCGCCGCGGTTTCGTATAAAAGTTCCTTCATACCCAGCCCGGACACAGCGGATATGGGGAGAAATGTTTTACCCGCCGCCTTAAAGTGCTTTGCCGCCCGGCGGATGTTCGCCTGTGACTCCGGTAAGTCGGCCTTAGTGCCGACGATCAGCTCCGGCCGATCGACAAGACCGGCGCCATAACCGGCCAACTCAAGGCGGACTTTATCGTAATCAGCTAAAGGATCGGGACGCTCCAGCCCCGACATATCGACCAGGTGAAGCAAGATAGCCGTGCGCTCGATGTGCTTTAAGAACTTATCGCCGAGCCCTTTCCCTTGATGGGCGCCTTCTATGAGACCGGGGATATCGGCAACCACAAAGGTCCGGTCGTCTTCCAGTCGGACGACGCCCAGGTTCGGCTGGATGGTGGTAAACGGATAGGAAGCTATTTTCGGTTTGGCCGCTGAAACCCGGCTGATCAAGGTCGATTTGCCGGCATTCGGATAACCGATCAAGCCCACATCGGCCAATAATTTGAGCTCAAGGGTCACATCAAGTTCATCGCCGGGCTCGCCTTTTTCAGCGAACAGCGGCGCTTTCCTTACCGGTGTAGCGAAACGAACGTTTCCCCGTCCGCCGATGCCGCCGGCCCCTATCACCAACTTCTCGCCGTCGGCGATCAACTCACCCAGGATTTGGCCGGTTTCAGATCTTGCGACCGTGCCCAGCGGCACCCTTAATATCAAATCTCCGCCGGCTTTACCACTCTTATTGCGGCCTTGCCCGTGCGTTCCCGACGGCGCTCGGAATTGCCGCCGCCACTGAAAATCAAGCAAAGTCTTTAAGCCGGAGTCGGCTTGGAGTATGACGTTCCCGCCGCGACCTCCGTCACCGCCATCCGGGCCGCCTTTCGGTTTATACTTCTCTCTATGCAGACTGACACACCCATGGCCGCCTTTACCGGCTATGACGTGTATTGTGGCTTCATCGACAAACATGCTGTTATGTTACCAGAGAATCAAGCGGAGAAATGCAAAAAAGCGCCTGCGGCGCCTTTTAAATTGTGCCGGTCGAAAGATATCTGTCAACTAGACTAGAGCGGTCACGCTCGCGCTGCGCTTGGTGCCCCCCTTCCCTTTGCCGGCAAAAGAGACATAGCCGGTCTTAAGGGCGAAAAGCGTAAAATCGCGGCCCATGCCGACCCCGTCGCCGGCCTTTATTTTGGTGCCGCGCTGCCGTGTGATGATCGTACCGGCGGTCACCAATTGGCCGCCGAAAGCTTTCACTCCCAGCCTTTTCGATTGACTGTCCCGGCCGTTCCGGGTACTTCCCATACCTTTTTTATGCGCCATATCTTAGGAACTCCTTCACTTACTCTTTGCCTTGGTCGTCCTCGTCGTCTTCTTAGCCGCCGGCGACGCCTTGACTTCCGCCTTGGCCGCAACTTCCGGCTCTTTTATAGTTTTCGCCTTCTTTGCGGCCGGTTTTCCCCTGCCGATCGAAACGACCTTTATTCGTGATTTCTGCTGGCGGTGGCCATTTTTCTGCCTATACCCTTTTTTTGCCTTATACTTAAATACGACGATCTTGTCCTCGCTAAAGTTCTCGACCAGCTCAGCTTTGATATCATATTTGGCCAGATCATCGGCGGCAACAACGGTCTTGTCGTCGTCACTGACCAGCAGGACCTTGTCGAACCTAACGGCCTCCCCTTGACTGCCGTTGACCTTCTCGCAGACGATCTCGTCGCCCGCCGATATCCGATATTGTTTTCCACCCTGACGAATAATTGCGTACATATTACTCCTTTAGAAACGCTCCCGAAAACCCCGTCTACGGCGTTTTCCTCGCCCTCGGTTCGGTCACGTAATCATACATACGCTCCCTCACCTCGGGCTTCGTCAGCCTTGCATCCGGGGCTTTGGGCCGCGTTTCTCTAAATTTGACCGGCCTGGCCACTTTTCGGCCGGACCTTTAGAAAATCAGCATGTA
>JAUXSL010000004.1 GCA_030679975.1 Actinomycetota bacterium | reverse complement strand
GTGTAGTCCGGCTTATACGCTCAAAGTGATACCACTTGCCGTCAATCGACAGAGAAGTGCTTTCTCTGTATCCATCATTAGCAAGATTAACAATAAGCTGATCGCCCATTTCGTTTTTTATTACAACATTTCGTTTTTCCTTCATCTGTTCAGTTTATACTAACGTCCGTTGGGGTGCGACCGAAATGTAAGTCGATGACTATTCCAAAAAAACCTTGTCTGCCTACTGCGCAGTGAGCGACAAGACGGCGGCTCATTGCTGTCCCAGCAATCCGGGCTTCGCCTGGGAACCGCCGCATGACCGATGGGGTCTTGGAAGTCCGGTTGAAAAACCCCTGGTCTTATATTAGCGCCCGGTGTGCCAAGGAAAGTCCATTAGTTCTAACCTGTGTTTGAACTTAGACAAATGCGACGGGTTAGAATCCCCTCTGAGCGTACCGGTCAGCAGGGTTATCGTTAAGAGCATCTGGTGACGTAACTTCAGCTTTGCTATAGTGGAGCTGTAAACCAAGAGATTGCTCGACCGTTACTTAGTGAATTGTGCCTAACCTCATCCTATATGATGGCAAAAAGAAAACGCATCGGTTTTATCGTTACCCTTATAGCAGTCTTCTTTATTGGTCGTTGGGGAGTTGTCTATGCTTCAACAGACCCTATATTGCAGGTTAATCCGCCATCCGAAGCACTAGTCGCCAACAATCGGCCGATCATATCCGGGACATGGACGGAGAGCCCGGACTTTGATGTCAAATCGGTCGAAGTCCGCGTCGACGGAAAGCCTCGTAAAGCGCAAGTGTCAAAAGACGGCACAAGCTTTACCGTGCGCTTGGCCCGTCGCTTATCTCAGGGCAGGCATACGGCAAAAGCGCGCCTTACTTATGGTCTTGATACTACCCAGCAAGTCGAGACCAAATGGACATTTACCGTAGACACTAAGCCGCCGCCGCTGGCTTTGGCCTATGGCGCCCGGTTATACGCCAGTCGCACTTCGAGAGCAACCATCACCGTTAAAAGCGAAGTTGGCGCGCAAGTTTCTGTGAAGCTAAACAAGGTGCCGGTGAAGAATCTAGTTGTTGCTAACCGAAAAGGGAAATTTAAAATACGCCTAGGGAGCCTTCGGAAGCGAAACAAATTGAGGCTGACTGCAAAAGATGCAGCGGGCAATATTCGCTCCGTCGTTTTTCCGGTTGTCCAAGATAAAACCGCACCGACGATTGCGAAAATGAAACCTGCGCCGGACGAAACGGTCAAGGCCGCGGTTCCCCTTATCTACGTTAGGTTTCTCGAAAAAGATTCGGCCTTGAAATCAATCAAGCTGTTGGTTGACGACAAAGTGGCTGTCGTTAAGGGCGACGACGGCAGTAAGCGGGTAACTTACGCCGGCAATCTGCTTAGCGACGGTCCACACAAAGCAAAAGTTGAAGCGATCGACTACGCGGGCTGGTCCGTCCAAAAAGAATGGAATTTTACGGTTGATACGCGCCGGATTGTTGTCAACCTAGCTGAACGCAAGCTGTATTATTATGCAAACAGTAGTTTGCAAAGAGTTTACGGTGTGGCCGTCGGAATGCCGCAATGGCCGACACCCACCGGCAGCTTTCAAATTGTCAGCAAGCAGGTCAATCCCTCCTGGTACAATCCGGGAAGCTCGTGGGCGATTTCCATGCCGAAGTATATCGGACCCGGTCCGAACAACCCCTTGGGGCTCCGAGCTATGGGTATTAACGCTCCAGGGATTTTCATTCACGGAACGTCGGCTTATTGGAGCATCGGAAAAGCCGCCTCGCATGGATGTATCCGCCTGCGCAACTCAGAGATAGTCGATTTTTTCCCCTTAATCGATATAGGCGTGCCTGTGGATATTAACTGAGTCAGAAATCAAAGTTGGAATTGAACAGGCACACATCAATCTCAGGAGTGCCGTTCGCCGGCGAAAAGATGGCTCAGCCTGTCTAAGGGGGTCCATTTTAAACCGGCGGAAAGGGGTCCATTTTAAACCGTCATTGACAGTTTTTGAGTATAAAATCTTTTCATCAGTATGATCAAATCATCTTTAGATGGTTGCCCGTTCCTGATGAGTTCCATAACGTTTGATGGTTTCATCCAAGATCCCGATAAAAAGTCATACCTATTGAAATCTGGAGTTGTATTAGATATGATTTTATATACTTTCATAAATGTGGAGACTTTATCGACTTGGGGTTTTAGATAACCTAGCAGTTCCCATTTACATCGTGATATGTCGATATTTAGTTCCTCCATCACCTCTCTTTTAAAAGCAGCGTCATAGTCTTCCCCGCTTTTAACGTGACCTCCGGCGCTATTGTCTAAGCAAAATGGATAGATTTCCTTTTGGGGATTCCTAATGGGTATCCATATTTTACCTTGTACATTTTCCAGGAAGATATTCACAATCCGGACTTTCTTTTTTCCACCGTAAACGGCTGCTCTGCTAACTTGTCCCATAACTATGTCGTCGTCATCTACAAGGTCCAACGACTCATCATAAGAAGAATCCTGGTCTAATGCCGGACTGAGAGCTTTTCTCCATCCTCGCTTCTTCCTCGATTTCTTAATCTCTGGAATGTATCGATATAGCATTTTTATTAAATCATTGACTCCTATGGTTAACAAATCAGCTATCGTGCAATATTCGTTTCTTAATAAGATTTGCATCTGACCGTCTGGCGTAATAAAAAAGTAGCCGTCTTCCATTTCTTCTACTGTCCGTCCACTTATGTAGATATCAGGAAAAGCTTCTTTCATAGAATGACATATTTCGAGGAATTCATTGGTATCGATCTCATATTTCTCCTTTACAGTTAAAGCTTTTCTGTGTGGTGTAAATTGGTAAAGCCTCCAGGCATTCGGTTTGTAGACATTTTGGTTATGGCAAAGAGTATTTCCTATTTCTAGGATATCTTTCTTGTTAATTTGTGAAACCATAGTTGCAACCTTAACTATATGTTTTGGCTTGTAATTAATAAAATAACCAAGAATATCCATCACATTATCAATATGATTGATATTCTTACCAAGATTCGCTATCACATTCTTGTTTAGACTATCCACAGCTATACTAAGCGAATCTATGCTGTCCCGTATCTGATCGTATTTTTCAAAAAATAAATACCCATTGGTAGATAAATAGGTTGTAAAGTGACGATGCGAAAATTTGATTATGTCGACTATGTCTCTGCGTATCATTGGCTCCCCACCCGAGAAGACGACGTTCGTTACCCCAATTTTTTTGAGTTTCAACAGGATACCCTTTACTTGATTGAAAGATAGCTCAGGGCGGCACAAGTTATCGGAAACTCTGTACAGGGACTGAGTGCCCTCAGTTTTATCAGGAGCAAAGGCTCCATAACAAAACGGACAACGAAAGTTACATCGGCCAGTTACCCAATAGTCAATCAGGAGAGGTCTTTTAACAGGCGGACGTATACTCATAAATGCTCTTTAATTTGGCACGCCTATATGGTCTAGATTGATTGATTCCGCATTATACGCAGAACTGGCTTCCCACAATAGTTTAAATTGCTCCACTAAGAAATCAAACATTTTCTTGTTTGATCCAGGCAGAATCTTTAACCAGGGTTCCGTTTTCCCGCGAAAAGGGTAAAGACCCAACCATATTTCTCCTTGATTATCGTCTTCGTCAATAATCCAAAGACTAAATGGAGCCATCGCCCTAAGGAGTCGAACCTTACAATTCTGCCCCAGGATACTCTTTAAATTGTCCAAAGAATGTTGCACCTCACGCTTCAGTCTTTTTGCATCTTGATATTTTGAAAATCTTTGGGCGGCAACATCTAGTGCCACATTGGCCGGATCTATTACAACTAGTTTCACCTCGCCGCCTCTCGCCGCGCAATCCTTGAACACATCCAGCAAAGCATTGCTACTACCTACTAGAGTAATTCCATTATGCGAGATTGTTTTTGCAATTCGTAAACGCTCTTCCTGAACCGGGGAAGAATTTGAAAACAAAAAATGCAATCCCAATTGGCTCTTTATATAATCTGTAGCTTGATGTCTATTTTTAAGCGAGGAATAAGCCAACAAAGCAAGAACACCAAGAGTTAGTGATGTTATCTTTTCTATATCAACAATACCGAACAGTCCCAATAAGCTAACAACAATCGCAGCAACCAAGGTCAAATACGCATCTATATTTTCCCCAGTTTTTGTATCGTTCCATGCTTTGGATATCCTATTGTTCATACTTCAACCTCTTACTTGTCTCGGGCTAGCCTGTTAAAAAAGCTTTTAGCAAAGAAATCGTCAGAGCCTCTCAAGGATCACATTTTTTGCGGTTCTATGCCTTCACTTCAACTCTCCTTATTGTTTTATTGTTTACCTAACTACCTCCTATTAGAATTACGAACCATCCCTTAGGGAGGTGTCCACTAAAAGTCTGCCAGTCAATTTTATGATGCAAAACTTATAACCGTCAACAGTGTCAACACCGGCCTAAAATTCCTGTGAAAACGAGCGGCTTAAAGTTATTCTTTCAGTGTATTAGTTAACCCCTTACTTGACACCTAGTGAGAGCAATACGGTTATGCTAACACCCAATAAATATCAATAGTGGCCTTTCAACCCACCACCAAACTCTTGCAAAGGGCTTCTAGCAGAAAAAGAAACTAAAAAAGCCCCGCGAAATCGCGGGGCTTTTTAAATGCTGCTCTTAAACAGTCGCTTCGGCCTTTGGGGTCTCGGTTACCTGGTTCTTTACCAGTTCAGCCAGGCGGCTGAAGCCCGGACCGTCGTGAACGGCCATGTCCGCTAGGACCTTGCGGTCTATCTCGATATTCGCGGTTTTAAGACCGTTCATAAACCGGCTGTAGGATATCCCGTTCTGCCGGGCCGCCGCGTTGATGCGGATGATCCACAGCTTGCGGAAATCCCGACGTCTCTGCCGACGGTCGCGATACGCGTAAGACAACGAATGCAATACCTGTTCGTTGGCCCGCCTGAAGACCCGGCTCTTTGCGCCCCGGTAGCCTTTGGCCAGCTCGAGGACTTTCTTATGTCTCTTCTTATTAATGGTGCCGCGTTTTACTCTTGGCATCTGCTTCCCTCCGCGACTACTTGCCGCCTAACAGGCGGTTCATCACTTTCTTGTTTGCTTCGCTGACCAGCCCCAACTTCGTCATGTTGCGCTTCCGCTTGGGCGACTTTTTTTCCAATATGTGGCTATGGAAAGCTTTGCCTCTAACTAATTTACCGGTGCCGGTGCGCCTTAGCCTTTTGGCGGCGCCCCGATGAGTTTTCATCTTAGGCATCTTCATGCTCCTTCTTCACAGCCGCGAGTATCGCCGGACGCGGCGCTAAAACCATGATCATATTTCGACCGTCAAGTTTCGGGTGGGCCTCGATAGTCGCTATTTCGTCGACCTCGCTCGCCAGCCGTTTTAAAATTCCTTCACCTATTTCCGCGTGGGTCGTTTCACGCCCGCGGAACATGATGGTGATCTTTACTTTTGAGCCGGCTTCAAGAAATCTCATAACGTGCTTTTTCTTCGTATCGTAATCGTGAGCTTCTATCTTGGGCCGGAACTTCATTTCCTTAATAACGATCTGCGATTGATGCTTCTTGGCGCGCTTGTTCTTCTGCGTCTGCTCGTACTTGAACTTACCATAGTCCATAATCCTGCAGACGGGCGGCTCCCCCTGGGACGCTACTTCGACCAGATCAAGATCTTGACCTCGGGCGATCTCCATCGCTTCGTTTAAGGTTTTTATCCCCAACTGTTCGCCGGTTGGAGAGATGAGCCGGACCTTATCGGCCCGGATACGATCGTTTACACGAACACCTAGGGTCTGCGCCAAAGCCACCTCCACGTAACGTTGTCATGTTCTCTTATTTGTTCCCAATAAAAAAGGGCGGCAAAAAGCCGCCTTGTGTGACCTATAAGCTGCCGCAGGCTTGCGGCCCCGGCGCCGAAAGGTGAGAAGCTGATAGGCGGCTCCTGCTTGTAACCAATGAAGTATATCAGAAACGATTGGACGCTGCCAATAGAGTACCGTGACTAACGGCTAAATCCGCTCTCCAGCGCCCGCTCGTCGAATTCTTCAGATAGCCGAGAAGCGATCTCTTCGAGGTCCGTATCGCCGACATCCGTCCCATCGCGCAACCGGACCGCGGCTGTGCCGGATTCGACTTCCCTATCGCCGACGACGAACATATAGGGTATTTTCTGCATCTGGTTGTCGCGAATCTTGCGGTTAACGGTCTCGGTGCGGTCGTCAATGTCAACTCTTAAGCCCGCCGCCTTTAGCTTGTCCCTCACGGCATGGGCGTAATCGAGATGGCGATCGGCGATGGGGATGACAACGCCCTGGACCGGCGCCAGCCAGAGCGGAAAAGCGCCGGCATAGTGTTCTATCAGGCAACCGACAAAGCGCTCGATAGAGCCGAGAAGCGCCCGGTGGATCATTATCGGTTGATGGTCGAGATTGTCGACGCCCTTATAAGTAACATCGAACCTTTCCGGCAGGTTGAAATCGACCTGGATGGTCGTGCACTGCCAGGCCCGGCCGATGGCGTCCTTTATCTTCAAGTCGATCTTCGGCCCGTAGAAAACGCCTTCGCCCGGGTCGATCCGATATTCGAGACCACAGGCTTTCAGAGCATCCTCAAGGGCATTGGTCGCCAACTCCCAGTGATCCAGGCTGCCGACGAACTTCTCCGGCCGGGTCGAGAGATAGATATCGTATTCCGTGAAACCAAAGGCCGGGAGCATCTTCAAGACCATGGCGATAACGCCCTTTATCTCATCGAGCAATTGTTCCCGCGCGCAGAAGATGTGGGCATCGTCCTGGGTAAAACCGCGCACCCGCAGAAGCCCGTGCAAAACGCCCGAACGCTCATACCGATAGACCGTCCCCAGTTCGGCCCAGCGTATCGGCAAATCACGGTAACTGCGCGGCCTGGATTTATATATTTGCATGTGAAGCGGGCAGTTCATCGGCTTGACAATATACTCTTGCGATTCGATCTCAATGGGTGAATACATGTTTTCGCGATAGTTGTCCCAGTGGCCGCTCGTCTTCCACAAATCTACCCGCGCTATGTGCGGGATAAGCACCAGTTCGTACCCGTTAGCCAGGTGCTCGTCGCGCCAGTAGTCTTCGATTATCTTGCGCAGCAGAGCGCCCTTAGGATGCCAGAGCGGCAGGCCCGGCCCGACCGAATCATCTATGTGAAAAAGGTCCAGCTCCCGGCCGATTAAGCGATGGTCCCGGCGCTGGGCCTCTTCAAGGCGGAGTAGATAGGCGTCCAAATCCGCTTTGGCGGCAAAAGCCGTGCCATAGATGCGCTGGAGCATCGGCCGGGTTTCGTCTCCCCGCCAGTAGGCGCCCGCTACTTTGAGCAGCTTAAACGCTTTTATCTTGCCGACGTTGGGAAGGTGCGGCCCCCGGCAGAGATCGGCGAAGCCATCCTGCCTGTAGACACTGACAAACGGTTCTTCGAGTTCTTCTATCAACTCGACCTTATATGGTTGGTCGACGGACTTGAACAATTGCGACGCCTCAGAGCGCGCCAGCTCAAGGCGTTCAAATGCGGCCGCGCGGGCGATTATCTCGGTCATCTTGGCTTCTATCGCGGGAAGGTCGTCGGGCTTAAGGGTGACCGGCAGATCGAAATCGTAGTAAAAACCGTCTTCGATCGTCGGGCCGATGCCAAACCGCGCCCGCGGGTAAAGCTCACCGACCGCCTGCGCCATGACATGAGCGGCGCTGTGCCTGAGAATATCGAGTCCTTCAGGGGTGTTGCCGGTGATGACGGCAACACTGTCGCCATCGGCCACTTTAGCCGTCAAATCGGCCGGCCGGCCGTTCAGCTTGCCGGCCACAGCTGCCGCCGCCAGCCTTGAGCCGATAGCGGCGCCCACATCGCCGATGGTACTGGCGGCGCCCACCTCTAAGAGAGAATCATCGGGTAACTTGACCTTGATAGTTGGTTTCGCATCAGCCATATCGCGTCTGATTATAAGGGTTGGGCGCGTGAAATCAAATCCGGCCGGGCAAGAGGAGAACGCGGCCCATGGTCTTCGGTCGCGACGGGAGAGCGCGGCCCAAGGCCCCGGATGCAAGGCGAACGCGGTTCGAGTTGAAGGAGCGTGCATCAAGCACGTGACTGAAACGAGAACAAGGACAACGCAGCAGACGGGGTCTTCGGTCGCGTTCTAGATAACGCGGTGCGTCTGGCTAATAGCGTCGAGGCCCAAGTCCATATGCCAAAGCGATTCCTCATCGGGAACCGCCGGCAATTTTATTGTAAAATTCGTGCCAAACCCCGGACTGCTGGAGACATCGATAGAGCCGTTGTGTTGGCGAATAACGCTGTGAGCCAGCGATAGACCTAAGCCGGTACCGCCTTCGGTCTTCGACGAAAAGAAGGGCTCAAAAATCCGCTCCAACATCTCTTCGGACATGCCGTCACCGCTGTCGGCGAAACTCACCTCGACCTGGCCGCCGTCTTTAGTCACGTAAATCTCAAGCCGTCCGCCCCGGGGCATCGCATCGATCGCGTTATTCATCACGTTGACAAAAGCTTGTTTTATCTGGTCGAAGTCGGCGGATATGAACGGCAACGGTCTCTTCGTGTTCTTCACGACAGTGATATCCGTTTGACGCAGACGCGACTCCATCAGGCTTAAGGCTTGATCCAGGGGCAGCTCAATATCGACAACTTGATAACGCGACTGCCGCTTACCGGTATAATCCAATAAATCTTGCGTGATTTTCGCCGCTCGCGCCGCCTCCTGTTGAATCGTCTCCAGGTCTTTGCGCCTGGCGGCCGGGATTTTTCTATCTTCCAACATCAAACTCGAATAACCGATAATGGACATCAATGGATTGTTGAGGTCTTTGGCCAGGTTGGCCGTCATCTCGCCAAGAGAAACAAGCTTAGCCGATTGGATGAGACGGTTTTCCGTAGTCTTTGTGTTCCGGGAGAGCAACATCATCAAGCTTGAGCTCATCAACGACGCGCCGATGCTGGCGAGAAAAAGGTCTTGTATCGTATGGAAGACGACATAACCCGGAGCCCAATTGATATAACCGGCAACGCGCCCAAGCCAGATAACCACAGACAGAACCACGGTGCCCCAAGTCAGAAGAGGTATGAGCGCCAGGTTTGTTGAAAATATCGACAGATTAAACAGCGGTACGCGATTTTGCGCCCAGTAAAGCTCTATCGATTTTCCGATTAGAAGATAGGCGATAACCAAAGTCGGGATAACCGTGATCGTTAAAAACGGCAACTCTAATGCTCTGTCCCAACGGGCCGTTGATTGAGAGCCAAGCCCGGCCGCTAAGAACACCGTGGCCGCGGCTATCAGATAGATATTTTTGTTACTGATAATGCGCTTCGGCTCCAAGTCAAAATATAGGAGCCGCAGTTCGTCGACGGCTAAATAGAGAAAGAACAAGCTCATCGGCGCCGCCAGCATGTGAAGATAATGGAAGAAATCATGCCCTTTGGGTGGGAAAAAGTGCTCGGCTGTCTCACCCAAGCCGATCAAACCGACAAAGAAGATACCCATCCGCAGAGCGAACCAGCCCTGACCGCGCCGGCCGAAGTTGAGGCAAATCATGAGAATCGCCAGAAGACTGGCGCAAAACAAGAAGGCGCCGGCGATGAGATGCGCATATATTTCCGCCAGCCCTCTGTGGCCCGCTAACTGATTAATAAGCTGGTTACTGCTGTTTAACTGGCCGAAAAAGCTGCTTGCGGTCATGGCTCCCATCGCTGTCGACTCTAAAGTGGCCTGCTCTAACAGGAAGTCTATAAATCCTAACCTCTCCCACGGCTCTTGGCAAGAATCAAGCATGTTGTTGGTCATTTTTAGTAGTTATATGGTCAAATGCTTCCATGACCGGCGGCAGTTACCCGGAGCGCCCCCATCTCCCCGGCTTTATATGTCTGTTTTTGCCTAAAAACCCTTTGACAAAGGTGTTTGTCTCTTTATACCATGGATAGTCACCAGCGTTTTTTTAGTCTGGGGACACGATTAAAGACTTGCGTTACACAGTCCGATGCGCTTGCGGAACGTGGGGCAAGGCGATATTGATCATGAATCGTGTCCCCATTGGAGGTAATAAAATGTGCCGATTGAGCGCCATCACTTCCAGTGATTATTTCTCCCCGATGGAGAACATCCTGACGCTGGAGACAATGAAAGAAGGCCACGACGGCTCCGGTTTGGGGTTGACTTTTAAAGACCTGGGCGGAGTCTTCGAGAATTATAAAGCTTATCCGATCCTGTCCGGTATCTTTTCGGACAAAGGACTTGAGCTGCTTGACGATCTCATGAAACTCCGCGGTTTCGAGGTCAAATTTACCTGGGTGCCAAAGATAACCCCGGTTCCGGGCATCGTCGCTCGCGACCATTATATGGCCAGAGTGTATGACTACCCCGACTCCCACAAAGACAAGGGTCGGGCCGAGAAAGAAGCTTTGCTGACAGAGACGAGGATCTCGCTGCGCCACGCCGGCGAGCCCGACGAATCGATGTTCGTCTTCTCCTTCTATCCGGACGTTCTGACGTTGAAAGAAGTGGGCGATCCGCTGGAGCTGGCGGAATTTTTCGGGCTGGACACTGCCGATATAAGCGCTCGGGTCATCCTGGCCCAGGGAAGACAGAATACGAACTACGACATCTATCTCTATGCGTGCCACCCGTTTTTTATCCAGGGCTACTGTACCATGACCAACGGTGAAAATACCGCGTTCGTGCCGATCAGAGAGTTCTTAACCGGCCGTGGAAACCCGGCTTACATGGGTTATAATAGCGACAGTGAGGTCTTTGCCCACATCCTGCACTATGTCCACCACACGCTGGGATACCCGCTGACCTATTACAAGGATGTGATAACGCCGCTGGGCACCGAGGAGATATCCGGGCGCTGCGACGCGGAGGCGCTGCGACTGATCAAGCGGTCTTTAAGACCTCTGTGCATCGACGGACCGAATTGCGTCATCGGGTTTACTCCGGACGGAACGACATTTATGGTCCAGGACGCTAAAAAACTGCGCCCCGGCGCGGTCGGCGGCGCGCCCGGTAAGTACGCCCTGATGTCGGAAGAATGCGGCGTCGACAGCGCCGTGCCGCGGCGGGATAAGTCGCTGGACGTCTTTCCGATGAAATATGATATGGTGATCGTCCCCCCGGGGGCATCGGAAGTGAGAGTATGGAATCAGCTGTTGGGATAAATGAGAGCAACGAGCTCTCACTGCAGGAATTTCCTTACATAGTGCGCTGGCGGGAAGACCGTTGCACCAGATGCGGTAAGTGCACCGCGGTCTGCCCGACTAAAGCGATCGAACCCACCGTCTTTGTCCAACGCCGGGCTTTCTCCGAAGGGTCGGCGCCAAATCCGGCTGTCGAAAGAAAGGTCATGCAAGGCATCGAGCAGGTCCGCGACATCGAGCGCTGGTGCACCGGCTGCGGCACCTGCTCATTCGTCTGCCCGACGGTGGCTATCGAGCCTGAATACAACCCGCACAATAAATTCCTGTTTCATAAGAACAAGGGCGGCGTGCCGCACAAGCGCGGCGGGCGGCGCAACGATCCCGGCGTCTCGACCCTTGACCAACTTAAATTCACGCGCATTTCCATGCTGACCGACCCGGCCCTGGATGCCGGGCGTCACGAGTTTTACATCCGCACGCTCCTGGGGCGAAACTTACCGCCGGAAGCGCTGCCGCTCAAGACCATCGATGACAAGCTTCTCCTTGACGGCCCGGACACATTCATCCCGCCGGTGCGCGAGATCTTTCCCATCAGGATCGGCAGCATGTCTATAGGCGCTCTCTCCCCTCATATGTGGGAAGGCCTGGCCATGGGCATCACTTATTTAAATGAAGTCGAAGGTATCCCGGTCGTCATGGCTTCCGGCGAGGGCGGCATGCCGCCGCGGCTCTTGCGGTCCCGCTTTCTTAAATACTTCATCATCCAAATCGCGTCCGGCTATTTCGGCTGGGATGAGATCATTCACGCCTTGCCGGAGATGCAAGAAGACCCCTGCGCCATTGAGATCAAATACGGCCAGGGGGCCAAACCCGGCGACGGCGGCCTGCTGATGGCCTATAAAGTGCTCAACTTGATAGCCGAGATACGCGGCGTGCCGAAATTCGTCGACCTGGCGTCGCCGCCGACGCATCAGACCAAGTACTCGATCGAGGAAGCCGTGGCCAAGATGATTCAATCTATGTCAATGGCCTGGGGTTTTAGGGTGCCGGTCTATCCCAAGATATCGGGAACGAAAACAGCCAAGGCGGTCTTAAACAACCTGGTGCGCAATCCGTACGCGGCCGCTCTCTGCATTGACGGCGAAGACGGCGGCACCGGC
>JAUXSL010000110.1 GCA_030679975.1 Actinomycetota bacterium | reverse complement strand
GATAACGATTGTGCAACTCCGCCGCCAGGCCGTCATAAAGGCTGATCAGACCGGCGGAGGACAAAGCTGTGATCAATTGTCCGCCCGATGCTTGGGCGACTTCCGTTAGCGGCGCGGCATTGAACTCGGAAGATTGCAGGGCGATAGCTGAAATAGGTATCTTCAATCTTGTGGCCGTATCTTTGACCGATTGCACGGAAGCTTTGCTTGCCGTATCGCCGCCGTCCGAGAGCAGAATAATGCTTTTGTTGTAACCATTTTGACCCCGGCCGCCATTTAAGGCTTCCAGCAAACCGTCATAGACGGCGGTTTCTCCGCCGGCTTGAAGCCCGTCAATCGAGCTATTTAGACGCGCTTTGTCGTTGGTGAAATTAGCCGGCCGGTTGACGGTTGAGCTAAAGGCGACAATGGAAACCCGGTCGGACGGCTTTGCTCGGTCGACGAACAGCTTGGCGGCGGCCTTAGCGTCAGCCAAAGGTTTATCTTTCATGCTGCCGCTCACATCGATTAAAAGCGTCACCGCCATTGGCTCTTTGCTTATGTTTGAGCCGACTTTAAGACCTTTAACCTCATGGCCGTTTTCCCACAGCTTAAAACCGGCCGCCTTGTCGCGCGTGGTCAGGCCCAATTGCAGCTTTACAGCCGGATAGCGCGAGGTGTCGACTGTCCGGACCCTGAGCATTTCCCGGGCCTGGGCCGGCCAAACCATCAACACGGCCACGGCCGTCAAGGCAAAAACAAACAATGTCATTCCTGCGAAACTTGTCCTCGACCGCGATCGGGGAGCAGGAATCAATCGGCTGGTAGATTCCCGCCGGAGCCTGCCCCGGAGCCGCATCCGGGGCGGGAATGACATAAACGGTTGATTCATTGCTGCCTCACGGGTTCCGGTTGTTCGTAAGCGAAGACTTCCGCCGGTAGTTCTATGGCGTGCTCGGCCAATTTGGCCATAAATTGCGGTCTGATGCCGGTCCCTTTCAGGCGACCGAGATAACGCCCGGTTTCATCTATCCCCATGGAGAAATCAAAGGTGAAAATATCCTGCATGGTGATGATTTCGTTTTCCAGCCCCTGCACTTCACTAATTTGCGTTACCCGGCGACTGCCGTCGCCGAGGCGCGCCAGGTGGATGATAAGATCGAGCGCCGAAGATATCTGTTCGCGAATAGCGCGCGGCGGCAGCTCCAACCCGGCCATCAGGACCATTGTCTCCACCCGGGCCAAGGCATCGCGGGGTGAATTGCAATGAACAGTCGAAAGCGAGCCGTCATGACCGGTATTCATCGCTTGGAGCATATCAAACGCCTCGCCGCCGCGGGCTTCTCCGACCACTATCCGGTCGGGCCGCATTCTCAGCGCGTTTCGGAGCAGCTCGCGTATGGTTACCTGGCCCCGGCCTTCGATGTTTGCCGGTCGCGACTCCAGACGAATAACGTGTTTTTGCTTCAATTGCAGCTCGGCGGCGTCTTCAATAGTGACGACCCGATCGCTCGCCGGGATAAAGGAAGAAAGCACGTTCAGTGTCGTTGTCTTGCCGGTGCCGGTGCCGCCGGAGACAATAATATTCAACCGCCCGCGAACGCAGGCCCGCAGAAATTCAACGGTCGGCTCGGTAAGTGTGCCGAATCTCACCAGATCCTCAACAGTTAAGGGGTCGGCGGAAAATTTTCGGATAGTCATGACCGCCCCATCAAGCGCCAGCGGCGGGATAATAACATTTACTCGCGACCCGTCCGGCAGACGGGCATCGACCATGGGGGTGGATTCGTCAATGCGCCGCCCGATGCGGCTGACGATTTTATCGATCACCCGGCGAAGCTGTTGGTCGTTGATAAAGCAGGTGTCGGTCTCCTCTATTAGCCCGAAGCGCTCAATATAGACGGTATCGGGCCCGTTTATCATGATTTCCGTCACTTCCGGGTCTTTGAGATATTTTTCAATCGGTCCGTAACCGAGCACGTCGTCAAGAATATCTTCGCTGAGCTGCAGCTTGTCGGCAGCCGAAAGCGGCGTCCTCTCACTGGCGATGAAATTAGTCAGGATGTTGCGAGCGCGGTCGGGATCCACGGGCCGGTCCGGAGCGGTGATTTCAGCGCCCAGCTCCTCAACCAGGCGCATCCTGATTGATTTCTTGAGCTCGTCCAGATTAGCCTTCACTTAACGCCACCTTGCCCCCGGGAGCCGCTTGTTCCCGCTTCGACGATACCGACGAGACCAGCGTGACTATTTGATTCAAAGCGGCGGTCACCGGCAAGCGCGAGCCGTTGTCCATGATTAACGGCGCGCCCTCGTTGACGGATCTGGGCACATGAAGGGCGCTGGGAATTTGCACCGCGATTTTGTGCTTTAAATGCCCCTCGACCTCAGTCGGCGATAAGGAAACCTTGCTGTCGGCCCGGTTCAGCAACAGCTTGATATTTCCTTCCGGGTAACCGAGCAGTTGAAGGGTTTGCAGGGCGATCTGAGTTTTTTTGACGCTCGGCACATCAAGGGTGGTGACCAAGCAGATGCAATCCGAATGATCCAAAACAGTTAGAGTGTTTTCGACAAAAGCGGCCGGGGTATCAACCACGATAAAATCCGCCAGTTGCCGCGCGGCGGCGAATAGCTTGGCAAATTGGGCTTCCGTTATCTTTTCAGCGGCTTCGCGCCTGACCGACGCCAACAGCACTTGCGCCCCGCTGCTATGATTGGTCAAGAAACCCTTAAGCATGTCGGCATCCAACCTATCGATAACCGGTATTAAGTCGGTGATGGTGCGTTCCGGCCGCAAGCCCAGCATGACCCCGACATCGCCGAATTGGTGGTCCAGGTCAAGTATGATAACTCGCCGGCCGCCTGTTTTGGCCAGCCCTACTGCCGTGTTAACGGCAAAGACGGTCTTGCCGACACCGCCCTTGGTGCTGAAGAAAGTAATCACCCGGCCGGATCGATTTGCCTGATCGCCGGCGGCTTTTGCCGGCGGAGCGATGGTTTCGTGAACGCGGCGAACCGCGTCTATAATCTCTTGCGCGTCCGGCGAGACAACATCCTTAAAGCCGGCCCTAAGCGCCTGGCGAAGCAGGTCGGCGGCCGGTTTTTCGGCGATTAGTATACAACCTGTCTTGCGGCCTTGGCGGCCGACTCTTTCGGTGAAGGAGACGGCGGCTTCAACCGGGGTGCCCGGGCCGATTACGACCACCAATCCCGATTGTTGGTCGACCAAAGCTTCGGCCTCACTCAACGATGAGATAATGCTTAGTTTGACCTCCGGCTCTTTTCCCAACCGCTTGGCCGCAGCCGCGAGCTTGTTGTTTTCGTCAACTAAAATTGTTTCTATCAATTAAACGGCCTCCTATTTAAAAACGCTATCTATCGTCTGGCCGACGGTCGTTACAGCCGCGGCTTTGCCCGATGGTAGCAAGGTCAACCAGATGCGCCCTTGGTCCTGCATGAAAATCAGTTTCTCGGCGTCGGCTTGACTAAGAGCCAAGGTAACGGTGCGCCCACCGTTTGTCCCGCTGGGCGCCGAAGCAGCCGCTAAACCAGTTTGACTGCCGCCCACCGGATTTTCCAAACTGGAGCCGACTGCCAGCACGGAAACTTTCTGCAGAAAAGTCTTAGTCATGTCCGCGCCCTCCGGTCCTTTAGCCGTGCCGACCACGTTGACCAAGTCGCCGACCTTGACCAGGTTGCCCGCGGCTTTCATATCGTCAATGGGGATGGCCACCGCCACCTTGTCCGCCGGGACGGTAAAAGCCAGGCCGGCTTCTTTAGCCGGCTTAAACTTGGCCGCCGTCAACTGTTCCCCGGCGTCAACATCGACAGCCAAGACCTTGGCGCCCATGTCGCTTTTGGCGCCCAGGGCACTTATAGGTACGTATTCCCTGGGTACTTTCTTGACCTCAACGAGTTGCCGGCTAAAGAGCGCGTCAAGCGTGAGGCCCCGCGGCGCGTTATCTTTGGCGGTGATGACATCGACCATCTTCGCCCGCGCCAGCGCCGCGGTCTTGGCTTGACCGGTGTAACGGGTGACCATAAACGCCGCCAGCAGCCCCATTAAAATCGCGATAATAATTACTATGCCTCGTTGTCTCATGTGCACACTCCTAATAAATTCCTTCATAGTCCAGGCGAACGGTTTCCAAAACAAAACTTGAATCCGGTCGATCTTCCTGGTACGTGCCCGTCTGTGCGTATTCAACAAAAGTGCCGGTTACCAGGTTGTCGTTGGGGTCAGAATTAATAAAAAATACGGCGAAGGCAACGACTTTCGCATATGACTCGGGAGAGGAGCCAGTAAGATCAGTATAGAGTTCGATGATCGGGACAGTCACCAAACGGCCACAATCAGCCGGCTTTTCTAACTTCCAGTCGTCATAGCTCAACTCGCAACCATCAAAACGGGTCTTGAGGCTCAACTTTGTTGATTGACCACCAGTGAGGGTTGCGATAGTGTCGTTTATATGAAGCTCCTGGGGGTAGCCCTCCGCCAACCAGCCGCCATACTCGTTGGCCGAGCTCAGGCCCTCGGGGGTTCCATCTTCATGTGTAATATCTCGAAAATCAAGTAGATTAAAGTTGCCGGCCGTCGTCGCTCGCCCGTCGGCCAGCTTAAGTTCATAGCTCACGTCCGGCTCGAGATCACGCCACCCGACGGTCATGAGGACCGAGCCCCCACCGGAAGGTTGCCAATGGGAATTGCCAATTTCAATCGTATCGACCGGGGAATTGCTTTTGCGCACAACTAAAACTGCGGCGTTTGCGAAGTTGTTTGGCCCTACTTTGACCTGAATCGGATACGACTCCAGCGGGTTGGCGATCTCCGGCGCGGTCAGTGTCGTCTTATAGAGGCCGGAACTCACTTCGCTGAAGTCCGCCGAAGAAAAAGGCTGGTTGCTTATCCTGGGCGGCGCGCTGCTCTGAACATATAGGGTTGTCGATTGGCCTGGCGAAAGGGTATTGACGCTTAGCCAGACGTCGCTGACTTCATCATCGGGTACATCGACCATTATGCGGCCGATGTTTGGAAATTCCTCCGCGTATGAACTATTGTAAATTAACTTTAGGCCAACGGGATATCCGTCGGCGGCCGGCGTAGCGGGAACCGGCAGCGACTCTTCATACGTGTCTGTGGCTACGGCTGAAAGAGGGTACCAGCTGCCGCTCACATTTGCTTCGATGGCCTGCGCTTTCATAGTCGCAAAGCCCCAGGGGACCAGTCCCTTGACTCCGGTGACCCAGACCCGGTTGGCTCTGGCTTTGGCCGTGATCATTTGGCTGTCCCCGAAAAACAATGGCGCGAAAAATAGATTCGCCGGTTTTTGAACGGCGACGACTACGTAGTCCTGTTCGTCAAAATCGCTGTTGGCCATATCAAGGATATCCGACCTAACGGGGGTTCCGACCAAGTCGTTCATGGTGGCATAGGCTCGGGCTTCAGACACGGGATCATCGCCGTTGATTTTCTGAGTCATTGCCGCCAGGGCGCCGGCGTCGGCTGCCGACTGCAACTGCCGCCGCATCTCGTACATATAACCGACGTCAACAACAATGGCTAAAAAGCCGATGAAGACGGTTATCAGCACGGCGACGATTATAGCCACCGCCCCGCCTTCCGCTTTGCCCGTTGACTTAAGTCTGCGGTGCATCATTCCACCCGCTGGGTCGCGCTGCTACTGATTGTGGTTGGCAAGAAGATATCAAAACCGGCCAAAAGGCCCATGTCAGAGTTGTCATAAGTTATCGTAACGGTTACCGGATTTCCTTGGTTGGCGTCGGTTGCGCCGCCTACAGGCACACCCGCGACTGTAATTGTGGCTTCTTGGGTCCAGTCAATCCCAGGCGCCGCATCCTTAGCCTTGGTTTCCACTTCGCTGATTGGCGCCCTTAGGGCGGCCCAGCGGACCCCTTCGCGGGCGGCGTGCGTTATTTCCAAATATCTGTTTAGCGTGAC
>JAUXSL010000105.1 GCA_030679975.1 Actinomycetota bacterium | reverse complement strand
AACGACTTGCAACAGACGAGCGATGTCAAGGTATTCGCCGTCGGCGACGCTACCGGCCCCGGCCTGGTCACCCATGCTATCGGCGCCGGCCGCAAGGCGGCCGAGGTCGTCCACGCCCTGATGATGGACTACGATTACGTGCCTGAGGTAAGAGCGGTCATCCCTTACGACCGGCTCAAGACCGCCTACTATGAGACCGAAGCGGTCAAGGAATTCGAGGCTGTTTCCGAAGCCAACCGCTGCATGTCCTGCGGTTCCTGCCGCGACTGCGAGATGTGCCTATACACCTGCTACTGGGGAGCCATCTCCCGGGTCGAAGGCGTTGCCGGCGCCTGGTCCTACGTTGTCGACGAAGACAAATGTATCGGCTGCGGCTTCTGCGCCGGAACTTGCCCGTGCGGCGTGTGGGAGATGGAGAAGAACGTCTAAACACCTACGATATCGATCATAATCATTCTCTCGCTGGCCCTGAGCTTTATTGGCGGCGCTGAATTTTTAAAGATACTCAGACAGAACCACGTTAAAGCCACGTTTTTCGTCGTCGGTACCAGTGCCAAGGCATATCCGGCGTTGGTCAGGCAAGAAGCCCGGGCGGGCCACGGCTTTTTTTCCCGCTCCCCAATTATAAATAATCATTCAGCCTGAATGCCGACATCATAATTTTCGTCCACGCACAACAAACAAGAATAAGGGTAAAAGCCTTCTATGGAGGCTAAACCAGACCTAAGTTGCCAATCTTGTAAGGCTAAACCAGACCTAAGTTGCCAATCGGAAATGGATATCCTGAGCCGGGTTGCCGCCGAGATAGGCCAACACCTGGAACTCGACGAGGTCCTGGACACCGCCTTGACGGAGATTTTTTCGGCCTTACGGGTGAGCCATGGCTGCATATATCTGTTCGATCGGGCAACCGGCACCCTGAAGATAAAAGCCGAGCGTGGGCTTGGAGCCCGGTTTCTGGAAGCCAAGGGCGCCATCAAACCCGGCGAAGGATGCGCCGGGACTTCCGCGGTCACAAAAGAAGTGTTTGTCCCGACCAAGGCTGAGCGCCATTTTGTCTGCAAAGAACCTCAAGCGCTGCTGGGTCTGGATTGCCTGGCGGCGATACCGATTATCACCAGTGCGGAAGTTCTGGGCGTACTCGAGTTATTCGCCCCCATGGCCAGGCGGCTCACCAGCGATGAACGCGAATTAGTCGAGGCGATAAACAACCAGCTCGGCGTCGCCATAAAGAACGCCTCGACATATAAGAGTCTGCAGCATGCGCTCGATGATACAAAGAAATTACTGCAGGCGACCGAAACGATCACAGCGACTTTGGAATTCGACACCATCCTTGAGTACTTGGCCCGTTTGGCGTGCGAACTGACTCAGGTATCGCGGGCGGCGATCGCTGTTTACGACGCCGATGCTCGAGAGACGGAATTTGTCGTCGGCCCCGGTGATCGACAAAAGGGTTTCCGCCAGGCGGTCGCCGGGAAGACCTTGCAAACAGTCTATGAAAAAGGCCGGGCGGTAACGGTCTACGATCTATACGACCTGGCGGACGAGACCCGACAAGCCATGGAAACGGATCATGTCAAATCGATACTGATCGTGCCGCTAACGTTCGCCGGGAAAACGCTTGGCGCTCTTTATTTAGATGAGCCATATTATCAACACAAGTTCGCGCCGTGGGAGATCGAGTTGGCCGAAGGCATCGCGCGGCACGCGGCGGCGGCCATCCAAAACTCCAGGAGTTTCGAGTCTAAGCAGCAAGCTTTAGCCAACGCTGAAGCGCTTTTGCAAGCCTCGGAGATGGTGGCCACGATTCTCGATCCCGACATCCTCTTGAATCAGCTGGCGCGCTTGGCGCCTAAACTTATGGGCATCAACAGAGCCGGCATCTGGCTGTTCGACAAAGACGCCGACGAGCTTAAAATAGCGGTCCCGCCGACGCCGGATATACCGTTGAATGCAACCTGCAAAATCGAAGGCGCCCAGCTTAGGGCCGTATTGTACCAGGGCAAAGTCTTAGTGCTGGAAGACTGGTCGGGCTTGCCGGATCCTATTCGCCGGCTGATAAGGCGCGCGAACGTGAAGTCTCTGCTGTTGGCGCCGTTGCATTATGGTTCGGAAATAATCGGCCTGCTAATGCTTTACGATGACGATCGCCCCCATAACTTTCCCCGGGAAGAGATCGACTTGGCGGAAGCTATCTCCCATCTCTCGGCGATCGGCGTCATCAACGCGAGGTCTTTTGCCGAACAGCGACGAATAGCCGAGACACTCCAGCAAAGCTTTATCCCCAGCCACCCGCCGCGGGTACCGACGCTTAAATTCGGTGTCGGCTATCGGTCCGTTTCGGAAGGCGCTTTTGTGGGCGGGGATTTTTACGATTTCCTCCAACTCGACGGGTCGCTTGGCGTCTGTATCGGTGATGTATCCGGTCATGGCATTGAGGCCGCATCCTTAGCCGGGGTGGCTAAAAGCACAATCAGAGCTTACGCTCTTGAGCGCCCCGATCCGGCTTCAGTGCTGGGAAGGACCAACAAGATCATCGTCAAGCAGACCAAGGGCCATCAGTTCATTACTTTAGTTTATGGCCTTCTCGACCTTCAGAGCCGGGTCTACAAATATGTGAGCGCCGGCCATCCGCCGCCCCTGCTTATTTACGAAGGCGAAGCGTTCCTCCCGACCGTCGGCAATTTGCCGATCGGAGTGCGGGCAAACGCCCGCTACCGGTCGCAGAGCGTACTCTTGCCCCACAACAGCTTCCTGATCTTGTACACGGACGGTTTGATCGAAGCCCGCCGGAACAAGGCCTTGCTCGGCCCGGAAGGCCTCCGAAAAGCAGCGGCCGCTCACTGCCACGGCACCGCCCAGGAGTTAGTCGACGGCATCCTAAATGAAGTTGAAACTTTCTCGGCACACAAGCTGGTCGACGACATCGCCATTGTCGCTCTAGCCGTCTCGTAGTTGGGTATCTATCTTTAATGAAGATCGCGATAATCCACGGATACTTGCTCTCCGGGACCGGCAGCAACATCTACGTGGCCAACCTGGTCGCCGGGCTGGTCGCCCGGGGGCACGATGTCTTTTTATTCTGCCAAGAACCACAACCCAAAGGTTTTCAGTTCATCGATGAATGCTATGACTTTGAAGCCGATAACCGCCGTTTTTTGCCGGTATTCAGCCGGCGCGGGCCGGGCCCCGGCCGGGCCAGACTCTTTCGCCCGAGAATCGGTGATATTCTGCCTGTTTATGTCTTAGACGAATATCACGGATTTACCGCTCGCGAGTTCCATCGCCTTCCCGCCCTTGAGATTGAAAATTATGTAGCTCGCAACGCCCAAGCCGTCAAAACCGTCCATGAAGCTTTTGGTCTGGAAGTGGTCCAAGCCAATCATCTGATCGCTTCACCGGCGGTGGCCCGGCGGGCTTTGGAACAAGCGGGTGTCCCTTATAATGTGACCGTCCACGGCAGCGCTTTAAATTACAGCGTGAGAAGGAACTCCGGCTTAAACCACCTGGCTCTGTACGGCTTGGAAAAAGCCGCTTCGGTCTCGGCTTCAAGCCGGTTCTTGGGCAAGCAGTTAAACGATTACTTAGTTTCTGTCGGACGACCCAAAGTGCGGGTCAACATCATCTATCCGGGAGTGGAATTGGCGCTCTTCCAGCCGGCGGACGACCGCGCCAAAAGCGTGGTCGGGCTGACAAAACAACTCGAGACGTTAAGAAAGATCGACTGGAAAGACGACCGGGTCGTCATGTTTGTCGGTAAATATTTAGCGGCCAAGGGACTCCACGCCTCTATCCTGGCGGCGCCTCTTGTCCGGGCCCGCCGGACCCGGGCGCGTTTTCTGGCGATCGGACTCAGCGATGAAAGAGAACTGTACAAAGCTCTGGTGGCCGCGTTGGCCGCGGGCGACGGCCGACTCGTTTGTGACCTCGTGCGCGAAATTGAAAAAGCCGACCTCCCGCCTGTCGGCCGGAGATACCTGGCGAATCTGAAGCGGCGGGGAAAATTCGCCGATTACCTGCAAGCGGCACAGGCCGCGGATTTGACCGGGTCGTTCTTGTTCACCGGGCCCTTGGACCATGCGGAACTGGCCCAATTGTTGCCGGCGGCCGATCTCTCCGTCTCGCCCTCCATCTTTCCCGAGGCCTTCGGTATGGTGGCGGTGGAGGCCCTGGCCGCCGGCGTCTGGCCCATTGTCACTGAGGACTTCGGCATGGCTGAGATCGCTAAAATCTGCCAAGCGCACTTCAGCGGCCGATTTACTCCGCTCCCAAGGTTGAAATTGGACGGCCGGTTTGTCAACCGTCTAAGCGAGACCATTATCGCGGCGCTGGCTGAGCCGTATCTCGGAAGCCGACGGTTTAAGGAGCAGGCCCACCGGTTGGCCATGGAGCGGTTTAGCTGGGAACGGGTCGTCGAAGATTATCTCAAGCTGTTCGGCCGGCGCCGGCGCGGAGTCGCCTGATTACCACCTCACTCACCGGCGTACCCTCGCTTATAATGTAACCACCCGCATGTTATAATCCCTGAGAAATTGCTTAGGTGTGATGCCAACCCTGGTTTGGAGGCGAAATGAACGGAACGGATGAGGCAAAAACGACGGGCGCGAACTGGTTGCGCAGCCCGATCTGGCTGGTCCTGTTTAGCATCGTCCTGGCGTCCTTGGTGGCCGGCTCCGTCTTAGGGCGGCCTCTCTTCAAGTTGGGCCCGGGGAAGCCGACTATCGCTCTTAAGGAATATCGCGATGACGACCTGGGCTTTTCGCTTAAATACCCCGGTAACTGGCATAAGCTCAGCCCGGAGGAGTTGGCTAAGTCGCAAGGCGCTTTTGCTTTCGCTATCCGCCGCTCAAATCCGGATGCCTTCTTCAGCGTCAAGACCCAGGAAGTAAAAAGCAGACACGTCGATTTAAAACAGGTCGCCGGGGCTCTTGATAATGCGATGCCGAAGAACTTCAAGGATTTTAAGAAGATCGCCCAATCTATCATCGACATAAATGGCAACCGGGCCCTAAAATACGATTATGTCTTTAGCGCCGGGCCGCGCGTGATCGTGCGCGAGGAACTAACGATTATCTCTACGCAAAAAAAAGTCTTTCATCTGACCGCTTGGTCGTCAACCACGGACTTTGGCCGGGTCCGACCTGATTTCGATCAGATAACCGGCAGCTTTACCACTCAATGAACGAAACTCTTTTACTCGAACGCTATAAAATCCTCGAACCTCTTGGGGAAGGCGGCTTTTCAAAAGTCGTTAAGGCTGTCGACACTAAGGTGGACCGGGTCGTCGCCATCAAGATCATCCCCGCCGGTCGACAGGCAGCCGTTCGGGCCTTGCGCGAAGCCAAGACGGTAGCGCTTCTCAACCATCCGAACATCGTCACGCTTTACGAATTCGAACAGCGGGACGGCAATTATTACCTGATAATGGAATTTGTCGAAGGCCAAAACCTGGCGACCATCTTGGATAAGTTCGGCCGGCTGCCGGTCGAACTTGTGGCGGCCATAGCCGTTCAGGTCTGTGAGGCCCTCGAATGCGCTCACCAGAATGACGTTATCCATCGGGACATCAAACCGGCCAATCTAAGAATATTAAGCGACGGCCGGGTCAAGGTAATGGATTTTGGTATCGCCCGCTTGCGTAGCGCCGCTAAGACCAGCGGCGTCACAGCCGAAAACGATATCGTCGGTACTTTCGCTTACATGTCTCCCGAACAAGCCAGCGGCGAAACGGCCGATGAACGATCCGATCTCTTTTCTCTGGGGGTATTGCTTTACCGGATGGTCACCGGCGGGCTGCCGTTTTCCGCTGACACCCCGGCGGGCACGATTTACAAAATCCTCAACGAGGAGCCCGGACAGCCGCATGAGGTGGACGAGCTCATCTCGCCGATCTTAAGCCAAATAATCACCACGGCAATAGCGAAATCGCCGGACGACCGTTTCCCGACAATAGAAGAGTTGAAAACCCGGCTCCAGCGCTGCTCGCGGTCGTCCGACCCGCCGGCGATGATAGTCAAGGAGATGCTGGGTGAGTTGCGCGAGGCGCAGCGCGCCGGAGTCCCCGGCACGCTTGAGAGCATCCGCCGACAGGTCGCCTCTTGGCTTCAACAATACCAGGATACCCTGATCACCACCGGGTTCGCGGTCGGCGCGGCTCTCTGTGCCGCCTGGGCCACCCCTCATCTGCCGTTTTTCTCGACCCGCCTCAATCTGCTCTTCCCCGTGGGCATCTTTTTCCTGGCTCTTTTCCTACCGCCCGCCGGATTCGCCGCTTTATTGGCGTTGCTTGCCGCCGTCCTCTGGCAAACCTCTCCTTACCTTGGAGTTGTCGCGGCGCTGATTTCCGTCGTTTATTGGATGACGCTCGGGCGCGGGTTCCCGCAGATAGCTATCTTGCCGCTGTTGGCGCCGGTAGTCGCGTGGCTCAAAGCCCCGTTTCTCTTTCCCCTCGCCGTCGGCCTGATCTTCAGCCCCGTTCTGGGGGCCTTCCTAGCCGGGTTTGGCGCCGGCTCCCTGGCGCTGGCTGAAATCATCGGCCGGCTCAACTACTCCTGGTCGATTAGCTTGCGACCGGACCTGATCTCCGGGCTGAAGTTCAACAGCCAATTCAAGGACCTCTCCAGTCTGTTCGGTTACCTAAAGTCGCAGCCGTGGATTTTGTGGCAGGCGGGTATCTGGGCCGCCGCAGCCGCAACAATGGGAACGATGAGACGCTTTAAGACGAGGGTTGGACGCCTGCTTGCGGTCGGCGCCGGATGGGCGGTACTGTCGCTCGGCTACAAGCTCGTGCCGCCTTATCTGAAGATGAAATATGATTTCAGCCGGCTCTTTCTGCAACCTATGGTTTTTTCCCTTATAATCCTGTTGGTGTTGATATTCATTTTTCAGAACCCGTCGACCGGACTGTCTAGAGCCCCGGCTGAAAAGTGATCCCATAACACGCTGTCTGGTTAGGGGTTATGTCCATCTTCAAAGAAATTGAGAAAAGGCTCGAAAACCTATTTGAAGGTTTTTTCAATAACCGGTGGCGCTCGACCATTCAACCGGTCGAGTTGGCGCGAAAGATGGTCGCCGAGATGGATAGAGCCCGCCGGATCAGCGTGACCGTTACGTACGCGCCAAATATCTTCACTGTCGGATTGGCGCCCGCCGATCTTACCGAGATCGAGCGGTTTAAAGAATCACTTCTGCGCGAACTTACCAACTATTTGACCGCCCATGCCCAAGCTAAGCAATATCATCTGACAGGCGCCTTTAATATCACTTTGACGGCCGACCCTGATTTGCCAAGCGGCGACTGCCGGATAGAGACCCACATCGAAGAGCGGCCGGCGCCGGTTGAAGAGCACACCCAGATAATCTCGGCCGAAGAAGCCCGGCTCCTCTTAACGGCCGCCCGCCAGGCCCGGCTTGACGATGAAGCTTCGGGCCTGACCTACCCTCTGAAATCCAAATCGATCACTATCGGGCGGCAGGCGGACAACGACATCGTCTTAGATAGCCCCGGTGTTTCGCGCCATCACGCGCGCCTCGATTTGGATGGTTCGGCATACCGTCTCGTCGACCTGTCCAGCACCAACGGCACGTTCATCAACGATGAAGAGGTGGACCAAGCGCTGCTGGCCGACGGCGACAATATAAGCTTGGGCAACGTTGTCTTAATATTCAGGCTTACGTCGTGATCGACTTCTGGCTTCTGATAGCCAAATACATTTTTTTGGCCTTCCTTTATATCTTTATTTTTTGGGCGCTCACCGTTATCAGGCGCGATGATTCCGGCCCTCATGAGGCCGCGGACGCCGTCGCCGGCGCGAAAATCCGCGTGATAGACGGCCGGTCCGCGCCGGGGTCGTACGCCATAGATGATTCAGTTCTACTCGGGCGGGCGCCCGAATGCGATATCCGGCTGGATGATGTCGCCGTCTCAGCCCGGCACGCGCGGATCAGCAAGCGGGGCCGCCATTGGCTGGTTGAGGACCTGGACAGCAGTAACGGCACTTTTGTCGACGGGGTGCGCGTCAACGGCAGCCGCCGTGTTAATCCCGGGGAGCGGATAAAGATCGGACGGACCGAATTGACTATTGAGGAAAGTTAAGAGCTCATGAAATCCGCCGCCTTAACCGACCGCGGGCTGGTCAGGGAAGAAAATGAAGACGCCTTTGTAATCACGGAAACGCTTGCGGCCGTCGCCGACGGCATGGGCGGACATCAGGCCGGGGAAGTGGCGAGCCGGACCGCTTTGGCGGAACTGGCCGGCGCGCTCGGCGGCTCGTTGCGCCGGCCGACGACGGCCTTGCTTAAAGCTTTTTCCCGGGCCAATACCGCTGTCTTGCGCCAGGCCCGCCAGGCCGACAAAGCGGGCATGGGCTCGACGCTGACGGCCGTTGTCTTGAGGGACCGGCGGGCCTGGATCGGCCATATCGGCGACAGCCGGGCCTACCTGCTCAGAGAGGGCCGGCTGACCCAATTGACCCGCGACCATTCTCTCGTCGCCGACCTGGTCAGAAACGGCAGCCTTTCGCCTGAAGAAGCCCGTATCCATCCCCGTCGCCACGTGATCACCAAGGCGATCGGCAGCGACCCGGTGATAAAGCCGGACGTCTTCTCATTGAACCTGCTCGCCGGCGACCGCTTGATATTATGCACCGACGGCCTGACCAATCATATCGAGTCCGACCGGATAGCCGAACTGGCCCGCGGCGGCAGCCTGCAGGCAGCCTGCCGCGATCTGGTCGAGGCCGCCAAGACAGGCGGCGGCTCCGACAATATAACCGTCGCCGTCGTCGAGATCGGCGACGACGCGCCGGCCGTCCTCAAGAAAAGCAACCGGCTTAAGCTTATCTCAGGCGCGGTTATCCTCCTGACCCTCGCTATTGCCGCCGCTTCCGTGTCGACCTGGCTTCACGGCCACTTCTATCTGGTCTCATCCAATCGTCGCGTAGCGGTCGGGCGCGGACTGCCGACCGGATTTGCCGGGTATCGATTGGGACGCCTCGAGCGAACGACATCTATCCGTGTCGACCGGTTGCCCGCGTATTACCGGAGGCGGCTCTCAAAAGGCCTGGTAGTCGGAGATGCCAAGCGGTTGAATAAACTGCTGCTTGATCTCAAACAATTAAGCGAGAAGAGCCGATGACCGCCGGCAATAACCGCAACCGGGAATTTATCGGCCTCCTCCTGGCGACCGCGACCCTCATCTTCGGCGCGGCGATCGTAGTGGCCGCCCGCGGCGGCGCCTGGGATTGGCCGAAGGACATCTGGCTGGTCCCGGCGGCCCTGTTGGTGACGCATCTGATCTTAAGATTCAAGGCCCGCCGGGCCGACCCATTGCTCTTATCGATCGCCGCTTTCCTGTCGGTCTTGGGCCTGATCGAACTGCGGTCGCTCGGCAGCTCCACGTTGTTTGTCCAACAAATCTGGATGGTCCTCGGCCTGGCAGCCGTCGTCGCCGTCGTCTTGCTTATCCGCGATCCCGACCACCTGGGAGAGTTTAAATACCTGGCCGGGCTCGGCGGTATCGTCCTGCTGCTGGCGCCGATCTTTGTCGGCACGATCCGGGGCGGGTCAAAGTTGTGGCTGGTCGTCGGCGGCTATTCATTTCAACCGGCGGAGCCCGCCAAGATATTATTAGTCATATTTCTGGCCGCTTACCTAGCGGAAAAAAAAGAAGTCCTGGCGGCCGGACGGCGACGCTTGCTGGGGTTGGCTTGGCCTCCAGCCAGGCACTTCGGGCCGCTCATTGTTACCTGGCTGGTCTCTGTGGCGATACTTGTTCTCGAGCGCGACCTCGGCTCATCCCTTATCTTCTTCACCCTTTTCCTGGTGATGCTCTATATCGCGACCGGCCGCCCCGTCTTCGTCTTCGTCGGCATGATCCTGTTCCTGAGCGGGGCGGACCTCGCGTACCGGATATTTCCCCATGTGGCGTCACGCGTCCATGTCTGGTTAAATCCCCTCCCCGCCGATGTCAGCGGAGCCGCGTATCAAGTGGCTCAGTCGCTCTTTGCCTTGGCCGCCGGGGGAATAAGCGGTACCGGTCTTGGCGCCGGTCTCCTCGGCCGCCAAGTGGCTATGCCGGCCGTCCATACTGACTTTATCTTTTCGGCCGTCGGAGAAGAGCTTGGTTTGGCCGGGGCCGCGGTGATTATTTTGGCTTATATGCTCCTGGTAGAGCGCGGCTGGCACATCGCGCTCCGGTCCAAGAGCGACTTTTCCATGCTGCTCGCGGCCGGACTGGCAACCGTTACCGGCATCCAAACCGTCGTCATCGTCGGCGGGGTCATTAAGCTCATCCCGTTGACAGGGGTGACGTTGCCTTTTATGAGTTATGGCGGCAGCTCCGTCGTATCCAGCTTCATAATTGTCGGATTGCTCTTATCGATATCGGCGCAAAATAATGCCGTCAAGACTTAGAGGCGGAGCCGGCTTTATTATCGGGACCATGTTCATTTTGCTTGTCGCCCTCACCTACCGCCAGGCTTTTTCAGACGACATCGCCGACCATCCGGGCAACCGGCGAGCCCTAATCGAGGAGATGTCTATCGATCGGGGCGACATCTATGCCGCCGATGGTTCCGTTTTGGCTACCAGCCGGCCGCAAAACGGCGCATACAAGCGCGAATACCCCAGAGGCGCGGCTTTTGCCGCCGCGACAGGTTATTACAGCGCGATCAGGGGGCGCTCGGGAGTCGAAGCCGGGCAGAACGCCTGGCTCGCCGGGCGGCGCCACTTCAGCTCCTGGCAGGATTGGTACAATTCATTGGCCAACAAGCATCGTCGCGGTGGCGATATCACCTTATCGATAAGACCGGAACTGCAAAACAAAGCTTGGGAACTTCTCGCCGGGCGCCGGGGGGCCGTCGTCGTTCTTAACCCCGCCACCGGCGCCGTCTTGGCTATCGTCGGCCGCCCTTCGTATGACCCGAATCTCATCGAGAGCGACTGGAAGAATATCGCCGCCGTCGAAGGTTTATTGGTCAACCGGGCGTCCCAGGGCCTTTATCCGCCCGGCTCTATTTTTAAGATTATAACGGCTGCCGGCGCTTTGAGTTCGGGAACAGCCAAGCCGACTTCCGTCTACAACGGCCCGGCCGTCCTGCCGGTCTTTGGCGGCAAGGTAACGAACTTCGCCGATCAGGACCAGGGACGGATGACGCTGGAAAAAGCCTTCACCAAATCGACCAATACAATCTTTGCCCAGATCGGCTTGAATCTTGGCGCCGCCGGCTTGGTCGGCGCCGCTCAAGACTTCGGCTTTAACTCCCAACCGCCTTTTGATCTACCTACAGCTGCCAGCGTGATTCCCGAACCCGCGTCAATGGACAAGGTGATGACGGCCTGGACCGCCGTCGGGCAAGGCCGGACTTTAGTGACACCGCTGCAGATGGCTCTCACCGCCGGCGCTATCGGTGAAGGCGGCAGGATATACAGACCCCGGCTGACCGAGTTCGTCCGGGATTACGAAGGCGCCGTCCGTTATCAAGCCGGCCCGCGCTTGTGGCGACAAGCGACTGACGGCGCGACCGCGGCCAAAATCAAAAAGATGATGGTAGCCACTGTCAAAGACGGCACCGGGCGGGCCGCATGGCTGGATAGCGTGGCGGTGGCGGGAAAAACAGGCACCGCCGAGCTGGGCGGGGGCAAACCGCCTCACGCCTGGTTTGTCGGGTTCGCCCCGGCGAATAATCCGGAAGTCGCCGTCGCCGTCTTAGTTGAAAACGGCGGCTTAGGCGGGACGACGGCCGCGCCGATAGCCAGGGAACTATTCAAGGCCGCCCTGCGGGTCAACCATTGGTAAGTATCTGGTATAGTTAGATTGGATTATTCGAGATCGAGGAAACTAAGTGGTCAATAAGATTTTCGGTGGTCGTTACAGAATCGCGGAAAAAATCGGCATGGGCGGAATGGCCGAGGTCTATAAGGCTTTTGACACGACCTTGGACCGCACGGTCGCCGTCAAAGTTCTCCACCCCCAGTTTGCCGCGGAAGAAGACTTCGTCGCCCGCTTCCGCCGGGAAGCTCAAGCCGCGGCGAATTTAAGCCAACCCAACATTGTTAATGTTTACGACTGGGGTTCCGAACAGGGAACCTACTACATCGTCATGGAATACCTGGTCGGCCGGAACTTAAAGCAGATCATTAACGAAGAGGGGCCGCTCCCGCCCAATGCCGCTATCGACATAGCGCGCCAGGTAGCGGCCGCCCTTCATGTCGCCCATAAACACGGCATCGTCCACCGGGACATCAAACCCCATAACATCGTCATCACCGACGAAGGCGAGGTAAAGGTAACTGATTTCGGCATCGCCCGGTCTTCCGCTTCAAACGTCACCCAGACCGGGGCCATCCTCGGCACAGCCCAGTATATCTCGCCCGAGCAGGCCAAGGGGGACGAAGTCGGCGCGGCGAGCGACATCTATTCCCTCGGCATCGTTATCTACGAGATGCTCGCGGGCAAAGTGCCGTTTAACGGTGACAGCCCGGTGGCGGTCGCTTTAAAGCAGATTCAGGAAAAACCAATACCCTTAAGCGACTTGAATAAAAACATACCCGCCGATCTGGAAACTATCGTGGCTAAGACTATGGCTAAGAACCCGGCCGCGCGGTATCAATCGGCCGCCGAGCTCCGCGACGACCTCGGGCGGGCCGCGGAAGGGCTCCCTGTCCTTGCCTACAGTGACGGGTCGAGCGAGAGCGAGATGACTGTTGTCATGCCCCGACCGGTCCCCCCGGAACGCCGGAAGGAGACCACGGAGAAGCATCCCTGGCGGATAGCCGCTTTTATCCTGGCCCTGCTGCTGCTCTTTGCCGGCTCCGCGTGGGCGACAAATTATTTCATGAGCCGGGCAGCCCGCAATGAAGTTCCTTCCCTGACCGGCAAGACCCTCGCCGAGGCACAGGACCTGGCGGCCAAGAACAAGTTGAAAGTCGAGGCCGGCGGCAAGATATTCGACGACAATACCGCCGCCGGACATATCGTCGACCAAACGCCTGCCGCGGGCGAAAAATTGCCGGCCGGGGGCATCATATCCGTGCGCCTCAGTAAAGGACGTCAGCTGGTGACTGTGCCCGATCTCAACGACAAATTTCAAAACGAAGCTATGCGCACTATCTCAAACCTCGGTCTGCGCGTCGGCGATATCACCCGCGATTACAACGATAGGGTCGGCGAGGATTACGTGATCTCTTCGGAGCCGCCGGCCAACGGCAAGGTCGCTAAGGGAACATATATAAACCTGCTTGTCAGCAGAGGACCGCGGCCGCTGAAGGTACCGCTGTTAATCGGCAAGACCGCGGCCGAAGCCCGCTCGACCCTGGCCTCGTTGGGGCTGGTCATCCATGCGGACGAAGCCAATGACCCCGAGGTCGAGGCCGGTCGAGTCATCAGCCAGGACCCGGCCCAGGGAGTCCCGATCAACCGTGGCGAAAGTGTCACCGTCACCGTCAGTAAGGGCCCGCTCACGGTAAACGTGCCCTCAGTCGTCGGTCTGGACGAAGCGTCCGCCAAGACCACGCTCCAGGACGCCGGGTTTAACGTCCAGCTCAAAGCCGGCGTATCCGGACCCGACCTCATTGGCAAGGTCGTCACCCAAAAACCGGAAGCTGACGCCTCAGCTAAAAAAGGCGCGACCGTCACTATCTGGATAGGCAGCACCCCGGACGGCCCCTAGTTCTTATTAATAAACGGCTCGATATACCGCCGCTGCTCGATGCCGGCCGCCTGGCCGAGGAGGACGATGGCTATATAGCGGGGCTCGAAAGGTGTGGTCTTCGGATACATCTTGGCCTCATAGGGCAGACGGCTACCCTTTTTGTGGTTGCAGGTCGAGCAGGCAGTCGTGACGTTGTCCCAGGCATCCGCGCCGCCGCGGGACACCGGCTTGACGTGTTCCCGCGTCAGTCTTTCCTTGCGCCCGAGCACGCTCCGGTGGCGGCCGCAATACTGGCAAGCGTAGCCGTCACGGGCAAAGAGGATGGGATTGGTAACCACGCTGCGCCAGCGCCGGGGAATTTGGACATAGTGTACCAACCGCACGACCAGCGGGTAAGGCATTTCCCAGTTGGCGGACCGAATCCTCTTTTCCACATGCTCTTCGACGATCTCGGCCTTTTCTTTTAAGACCAGGACAATCGCCCGTCGCACGGGGATAAAGCTTAGCGGTTCCGCGCTGGCATTCAAAATCAGAGTCTGGCTCATTTTCCACCCGACTTTTTGACCTAAGCGAGGCCGTCTCTATTTTATGAAACTTTCGGCGTAAAGCCAATAGCGTGACAAAAGATCAACGAGACGGGTAAAAACTCCGATAAAGAAACAAAGGGACAGTGGGGTCGGGTCTTGCCTTGTGCACGGGCCATTAAACGTACACGATGCAAGACCCGACCCCAGAAAAAGGAAGACTACTTGACACCGGAACAGCAAAAAGAGGAATCGATCACCGATCTCATTCTTGACCTAGTCGATCTCTCCCGACGATATTTCAGCCAAGAAGCACGAACTGTTGTCGACAAAGCGATAATAAGTCCGGCGCGTCGTGCCGGGTTTTGGTTGGCTTTTACAATCGTGGCCGCGACGCTTTTCGCCCTGGCGGCGATCTTTTTGTCCGTCGGCGCGTTTCAGCTTTTGGCCACGGTGGTGGGGGCCGCCTGGATAGCCTATCTCATCGTCGGCGGCATTCTCTTTCTCGGGGCGGCGGCTATGATAATAGCCGGACAAAAACTAGGCGATAAATAGTGGAAGAACAGCGAATCACGCTCAACGATCTCCGGCGAAAAATAGATCAACTTAACCGGGCTGTTGCCGCGGACCTGACAAGCCGCCGTTCGAAACTATACGCGGGGGCCGCGGCTGCCTTGGCCGCCGCGGTCTTGGTTAGCTACTTTGTCGGTAAAAAACACGGCCGCCGACGCTAGAACGCGGCCTGGCCGGCGGCCTCGTTAATCAGTTCGCCGGCGCCGGTTCCAGATAGACCCGGTTCATCTTATCGCCGACAACTATCTTATCGATAACATCCATGCCTTCGACTACCTGGCCGAAGACGGTATAGTTCCTGTCCAGACTGGGCTGCGGCGCCAGGGTGATATAAAACTGGCTGCCCGCGCTGTCCGGATCTTGTGCCCTTGCCATCGCCAGCGTGCCCCTGATGTGGGGTTTATCGTTAAACTCAGCCGGGATAGTGTAACCCGGACCGCCGCTCCCATCGCCTTTGGGGTCGCCGCCCTGGATTACGAAACCCGGTACGACCCTGTGGAAAGTAAGCCCGTTGTAGAAGCCTTGGCCGATTAGTTTCTTAAAGTTATCAACGGTCTTGGGGGCTACATCCGGATATAACACCAACACCATCTTGTCCTTATCTGTTTCGATGACCACTCTCTCCGCGCTCCGCGTCGGTGTGTTCGTAGTTTCCTCCTTCTTCGCCTCGCTTTGCGGCGCCGACGGCGCCGCTTTTTCCGTTTTTGCCTTACTCGCGTCTCCGGTCCCGCTTGATTTCAAAGCTGTGGTCGACTTGCAGCCCGAGATTATGACAAGCCCGACCAAGGCCGAGATAATCGCCAACCACACAGGATAACGGTCGAGTTTTTTCACTTCATCAGCCTCCTTGACGGAGAGAATTTTAACACACCTATGGAGATAGGGTAAGTAACATCACAAGAGTAGCGAAGATTGGAAGTGTTGCGGATGTTCTGGATCATAATAATAATATTTCTTCTCCTCTGGCTTGTCGGGCTGCTGGGAAATATCGGCGGCAGTCTCATTCACCTGCTGTTAATAGCGGCGCTTGTGGTCTTCCTGATAGATCTACTAGCCGGCCGACGCGGCGACTAGCTCGACCTCCGACCATTCGCATAGTTGAAAAAACATTAAAATTTTTTTACCGGATGTCGATATTAGCAATGCGCCCGCCAACTTTGAGTTTGCACTATCGAGATAGAAATATCCGAGACGTTCGCAGGAGGTTGAAATGTCTGATTCCCAATATGTCACGTTCGAACTGGCCGGTCAGAATTACGGCGTGGACGTCGGCGACGCTGTCGAGGTCATCCGGATGGTGGCAATGGCGGACCCGCCGGAAGCCCCACCTTATGTCATCGGCGTCATTAACATCCGCGGGCAAGTCGTGCCGGTCATCGATATGAGGCGCAGGCTGGCCCTGGAATCCGCGAACTTCACGCTCACCACCCCTATCTTGGTGTCCAAAATCAGGAATCGGACGATCGGTTTGATCGTTGACAGGGTAAAAGAGGTGGTGACCCTGCCGTCGGCTATGATCGAGCCGCCATCAGAGGCTTTTTCAAGATCGCGTTGCGTCGCCGGCGTGGCTAAAATTGACGCTAAACTCATCTTCCTGCTTGACCTTGCCGGTCTCTTCTCCAACAACGAGGCTCGGCTTTTTGAAGAACTCCTCTCCTCCGATCCGGTCGAAAATAAAGCGCTTGTTTAAGGGGCATAGCAACAAGGGATGGCAACTAAACTACATAAGCTCAACGACATTGACTACGCCAGATTCAGAGACTTTATTGCCGCACAGACGGGGCTCCATTTTTCCGAAAAAAAGCGGGGAGCCCTTGAGCGAGGTGTTTTAGAGGCGCTCTCCAAATCCGGTCACGTTTCCATTAAGGCGTATTTCCAAGCGCTTATGCAAGCAAGCGACCAGGGCGAAATGGACCGGCTCGTCACCCTGTTGACCGTCGGCGAGACATACTTCTATCGCGATGAAGGCCAATTCAGGCTTCTGCAAAACGATGTCCTGCCCAAGCTTATCTCGGAAAGAATGACGACTACTAAGCGCCTGCGTATCTGGAGCGCCGGCTGCGCCAGCGGCGAGGAGCCTTATTCGGTCGCGATTATCCTGCGCGAGCTAATCCCATATCTAGATACCTGGGAGACTTTGATTCTGGCCACGGATATAAATCGCCGCTCACTTGAAAAGGCGGCTGAAGGTAAGTACAGCCAGTGGTCCTTCAGGACCGTGCCCGACACCTGGCTGGACAAATATTTTTTCCTCTCTCCCAACAATAAGTTCCATCTGTCGGACATGATCAAGAATAGCGTCACTTTCAGACACTTAAACTTAAAGAGCAACGTCTATCCATCTTTTGTAAACAATACCAGCGGTCTCGATCTCATTATCTGCCGAAACGTCGCCATCTATTTCGAACAGGAAACGACCGGCGAGATAATGAACCGTTTCTATAACTGCCTGGTCGACGGCGGCTACTTGTTGATGGGGGCCTCCGACCCGATTCCGCCCGCGGACAAGTTCTGGACCAGAAACCACTCCGGCGCTTTTATCTATCAAAAAAAGTCGCAAAACTTTGAGATCAGACAAGAAACGCGCAAATCCAAACCGATTAAGATTCAATTTTCGCAAAATACCGTAGCCGACAAAGCAAAACCGATAAAGCCTCCCGCGCCTGTAGATTTATTAGCCGAAAGCCAAGCCCTGCTTGAGATGGGCCAGCCCGTCTTGGCGGCGGATAAGTTGGCAGCCAAATTACAGGCCGACCCCTTGTCGCTCCCGGGCCTGCTCTTAATGGCAAAAATAGAAGTCGCGTGCGGCCGCTTGCATGAAGCCGGAAAATGGGCGGAGCGGGTCATCAAGGCGGACAAGTTGAATGTTCAGGCCTACTATCTCCTCTCGGCAATTCATCAGGGGCTCGGGAATGATGAAAAAGCTATCGAAGCCTTAAGAAAAACTATCTACCTGGATAAGCGATTTATCGCCGGTCACTTCTCGTTGGGCTGCTTATACAAAAAGCAAAAACGCCCGGCCATGGCTGAAAAAGCCTTCAAAAACGTAGTAAGGCTAATGGTTGGCCGTCGAAAAGACGAAATAGTACCTGAAACAAACGGGATTACTTATGACAAGCTGCTACAGGTTGCCGAAAAGAACCTGGAAGAGAAGGAGTAGTAAGTGGACAAGCTCTTTGATATGCACTTAACTGACGAGCAGGTCCAAAATGTGCTAACGACGCGGGCGACCGTCCTGGCCCAGACGCCCGGACTGGCGGATGAAGGCCGGACTTTAGCGCAGTACGTCACCTTCGATCTCGGCTCCGAGCGCTATGCCGTCGATGTTGCATTTATCGAAGAGATCCAACCCCTCAAAGAGCTGACGCTCATCCCCTGCACCCCCGACTTTGTCGTCGGCGCGGTTAATATACGGGGCGGCATCTTGCCGGTTATCGACGTCAAAAAGTTTTTCGGCATTCCGGAAGCCGGCATCGCCGATTTAAATAAAGTACTGGTGATCCGGATCGGCGAGATGCATTTCGGCATCTTAGCCGACACTGTTGAAGAGGTGCTGGATCTGGCCGATGAAGATATCGAGCCTCAATTAGCCACCTTATCCGGCGCCCAAGAAGAGTCCATCAAAGGCGTTTCCAAGAGCCGGGTAATAATCCTTGATATCGAGGCTCTGGTAAACGACCGCCGTATGATAATCCATCAGGACATCTAGAAAAAGAAAAAGGAAGAGAAAATGGGAAAACTAGCGTCCACCAGTCTTAAGACCAGACTTACGCTCAGCTTCACCATAGTCGCCATCATTATGCTGACAGCGACTGCGTTCGTCTACACTCAGATCAACAGCGTTGTCGCCACACTAATGGGCAAAGCGATAGTCGAAGTCGAAGGAAAGGCGGTCATGGAGCATGCCGGCGCCGAGATATTGAATATGAGCGACCTGGCTATGGAATACGTCTTAGGCATCGGGAGCGCGCAGGACCGGCAAGGATACCGGGACGAAGTCAAAGATATCGCCGCCGACGCCCGGATAGACGTCGATGCCGCCGTTAAAGCTATGCCGGGAGGCCAGGGCGGAGCGATCCTCGGCAACGCCAAAGATCAGGCCAACGGCGTCATCGCCGACGCTGAAGCCATGATGGCCTCCTTTGACCGGGAGAAGGCTTTTGGACCCGCGACAAAAGACGCCATGGAAAAATATGACACCAGCCGGGAAGCTCTGTTGGACCTGCTTGAGCAGGCCGGCGCGGCACAAACCAAAAGCGCCGACGCCGCGGTGAAAGATGCCCGCAATCAGCAGAATAGGGCGATTATTCTACTTATGACCTTCGGTGTGATAGCCGTCGGCCTGGCCGGGGCCATCTGGTTTGCTTTGTCGCAATCGATAGCTCGACCTGTCGCTAAGTTCATCGATGCGGTGGACAGGATAAACGCGGGCGAGCTTGATACGCAAGTCGAAAAGAACGGCATCCAAGAGTTTCGCATACTGGCCACGGCCTTTAACCACACGACCGGAAATTTAAAGAAGACGATCGAATCTGAAAAGGCGATCAAAGAGTACCTTGAGGAAACAGTGGCCAGGTACAAAGAGTTTATCGAAAAAATCGCCGCCGGGGAATTAGGGACGCGCCTCTCGGTAAACGGCAAAGACGATGAATTGGCCGCATTGGGACGCAACTTAAACAGCATGGTTGAATCTTTAAGTTTGATGACCGGCAATATCACGACGGCCGCAGCAGATATCTCCTCCGCGTCATCCGAGATATTCGCCGCGACTTCCCAGCACAACTCGGGCGCCACCGAGCAGGCCGCGTCGATCAACCAGACGACGGTCACGGTCGATGAGGTGCGCCAGACCGCCGAGCAGACGACCGAGCGAGCCCAATCGGTGGCCGCGTCGGCCCAAAAATCAGTTGAGATATCCGATTCCGGCATTGAGGCGGTTGAGGAAACGATCGCCGGCATGAAGCAGATAAAAGACAAGGTCGAGCAGATCGCCGAAAACATTATTGCTCTTTCCGAGCAGACGCAGCAGATAGGCGACATCATTTCTTCAGTCAACGACATCGCCGAGCAGTCGAATCTCTTAGCTCTCAATGCCTCTATCGAGGCCGCCAGGGCCGGCGAACAAGGTAAGGGCTTCGCGGTGGTCGCCGCTGAGGTGCGCAACTTGGCCGAGCAGTCACAACAAGCCACCGCGCAGGTGCGCGCCATCTTGGATGATATCCAAAAAGCCACGAACACGGTCGTCATGGTGACCGAAGAAGGCACCAAGGGCGTCGATACCGGGGTCTCCCTGGCCAACAAAGCCGGCAGTACGATCCGGGCGCTGGCCGAAGCCATCAATGAGTCGGCTACGGCCGCTCAGCAGATCGTCGCCTCGGCTCAACAGCAGGCAGCCGGTATGGATCAGATATCCGCCGCCATGAACAACATCAACCAGTCGACGACCCAGGCCTTGACCTCGACCAAACAGACGGAGGAGGCCACACAAAGGCTGGCAACGCTGGGCGAGCGGCTTAATAGCGTCCCCCTGATATATAAAACCTCATAAGAGGAGCTAAGATGCCGACAACCGATGAAGAAATAATGCGCCAACTTATGGCAACGTTCAAACTTGAAGCGGATGAACATCTTCAAGCCATGAATGAGCTGCTCTTAAAGTTAGAAAAGAACAAAGATAATAGCGCCGTCCAATCCTTGATAGAAGAGGTCTTTCGCGAAGCCCATAGCTTAAAAGGGGCGGCTCGCGCCGTTGACGCCGGTGTCATTGAATCGGTTGCCCACGGGGTTGAAAATGTATTCGCGACCGCCAAACGCGGCGAGATCGAGACCGGACCGGCCCTCTTCGATCTGTTGTATGAAGCCTTAGACCGGATTTCCGCCGGTCTGGCGGCCCTGGCTGAAGGATGCGAACCGGAAGACGAGACGGGCGACTTGCTACAGCGTTTGGAATCGGCGGCTAAGGTCGGCGTCCGGAAAACAGCGCGCCGGGCCGATAGAGTGAAGCCCGACTCAGGGTCAAAGCCGACCGATGCCGAGCCGCGGGTGACAAAAAGCAAAGGCGGAGTGCCGCTGGAGGAGACCATTAGGGTATCGACGCGCAAATTAGACGCGCTCATGACTCATGTGGAAGAGTTGCTGGTTTCAAAGATCCGCACCGAACAACGCCTGGCCGAACTGAAAGACATTAAGAGCGCGCTGGGGGATTGGCATAAAAGTTGGCTCAAGACCCGCGGGTCTTACGACCGGATGCGCCGAAACAGCGACGCCGACTTTCCCGACGTAATCGAATTCCTGGCCCGCAACAGCCAGAACCTAAAAACAGCCTGGCTTGAAACGAACAATCTTCATCAGGATCTCTCAAAAGATACTATGCGCTTGTCGCTCATCACGGAGGATTTGCAGGAAGATATCAGGCGGGTGCGGATGTTGCCGGTCGCGACTATCTTTAACAGTTATGGCCGCATGGTGCGCGATTTGGCGCGCGAACAAGGAAAGCAGGTAGAGCTGGTCATCACGGGTTCCGAAACCGAACTGGACAAGAAAGTGATCGAAGGCATCAAAGACCCGTTGATGCATATGCTGCGGAATTCCATCGACCATGGTATTGAAAAGTCTGAGATGCGAATAGCAAAAGGTAAACCGCCGGGCGGAACCATCTGGTTGTCTGCCTGCCAACAAGGCAATGGCATCTTGATAGAGGTCGAAGATGACGGCGGCGGCATCGATGTCGGACGCGTAAAAGAGACGGCTTTGGCCCGGGGCCTCATCAGCAGCCAGGAACTAAAAACACTCACCGATGAGGACGCTCATTACCTGATATTTTACTCAGGCTTCTCCACCGCCTCGACTATTACCAATGTCTCGGGACGCGGCGTGGGTCTTGATGTCGTCAAAAAAAACATCGAACAGCTCAATGGCCTGGTAAATATTTCCACGCGCCGGCAAGGCGGGACAAGATTCTCGATAAATCTGCCTCTCACCCTGTCGACGTCAAGGGTCTTACTGGTCAATTGCTGCGGGGAGATATATGCTATCCCGACTTCTTCAGTCGAACGGATTGTCAGGGTAGCGAAAAAAGACATCTATACCGTCGGAACTAAAGAAACGATCGATGTGAGCGGGCGGTCGCTATCACTGGTTCGCTTAGCGCAGATGCTGGAGTTGCCGGAACAAACCGCCGCCGCGGCTGAAGATAAGCTGTCGGTCATCATCCTGGGCACGGCGGAAAAACGGGTGGCGTTCGCGGTCGATGCCCTTGAGGGCGAGACGGAAATAGTCATCAAGAGCCTCGGCAAGATGATGGCACGAGTGCGCAATGTCTCCGGCGCCACCATCCTCGGCACCGGAAAAGTCGTTATCATCTTAAACATCGGAGACATGATCAAGTCAGCCAAAACGTATGGGCATCGGAAACATGACAAGGCTCTGCCGGAAGAGGCCGCCGCCGATCTAGCCCATGCCGATACCGATACCAAGACCGTCCTGGTCGTCGATGACTCTATCACGACCCGGATTATGGAAAAAAACATCCTTGAATCAGCCGGCTACAACGTATTCCTGGCCAACGACGGCATCGAGGCGCTGGCGACTCTGAGAACCAACCGCTGCGACCTCATTGTATCGGATGTGGACATGCCTCGGATGAACGGCTTTGACTTAACGCAAAAAGTTAAAGGAGACGATCGACTAAGAGACATGCCGGTCATCCTGGTAACGGCCCTCGATTCAGCCGCCGACCGCGAGCGCGGGCTCGAAGCCGGCGCCGACGCGTACATGATAAAGCATGAATTCGATCAGAAAAACCTTTTAGAAACTATCGAGCAGTTAATATAGAAAGTGTTGTGGGATGATAAAAGTTCTGATTGCTGAAGATTCCCCTGTCGTTCGCGAATTGCTGGTAAATATCTTACAAAGCGACCCCGAGATCACCGTCATCGGTATAGCCAAGAACGGCATTGAAGCTGTTTCCATGGCCCAGAGATTACACCCGGATGTCATCACTATGGATATCCGGATGCCGGAAATGGATGGCGTCGAGGCGACCAAAGTGATCATGGAACGAGCCCCCACCCGGATAATCGTCGTTAGCGCCAGCGTTGACAAGGACGAATCCCAACCGGCTTTTGAGGCGATGAAGGCGGGTGCTCTAACCCTGGTCGAAAAACCCTGGGGACTAAATCACAAAGATTTTCAGAGCATCCGGAATAATCTGGTTAAGACCGTCAAGACAATGTCCGGCGTTAAAGTAGTAACCAGATGGCGACCGAAGGGTCGCACGCCGGCCGGCGTCAAGCCGACGCCGGCCCCGACAAAGATCATCGCTATCGGGGCCTCCACGGGGGGTCCGGCCGCGCTCAGTCTGCTGCTGAAGGGGTTGCCCGCTGATTTCAGTTTGCCTGTGCTGGTGGTCCAGCACATGACCTCCGGGTTCGGCCCGGCTTTCGCGGCCTGGCTCAATGGTGAAAGCCCGATACCGGTCAAGACGGCCGAGTTGGGCGAGACTTTAAAGCCCGGCACCGTCTACATCGCGCCCGACAACTACCATCTCGGCCTAAACCGGACCGGCAAAGTCAGCCTGACGACTGAAAAACTCTCATACAATCACCACCGGCCGTCGATAAACTACATGTTCGAAACTGTCGCTAAAAGCTATGGGACTAAAGCTTTAGGAATCTTGTTGACCGGGATGGGCGAGGACGGCGCCTTGGGTCTGCGTGAAATAAAACAGGCCGGGGGCAAAACCCTTGCCCAGGACGAAAAGAGTTCCGTCGTCTACGGAATGCCGAAATCGGCGGTCGCCCTGGGCGCGGTCGATCAAGTCGTCGCCATAGACAAGATAGCGGCCACGATCTTGACTCTACTATAAATCTCGGTGAATCCGCGAAGGGGAGGAATATGTCAAAAAAAATATTATTAGTCGAAGACAGTCCGACACAAGCGCAACGAGCGCAGTTGATCCTGGAGCGTGAGGGGTACAACGTCACGTTGGCGCCTGACGGCAGCGAGGGTCTGGAACGAGCGCTGGCCGACCAGCCCGACCTGGTCGTCACCGATATCGTCATGCCTAACATGGACGGATATGAGATGTGCCGGGAGATCAAATCTCGCGATGAGACCAGCCGCATCCCTGTGGTCATGCTGACCACAAAGGGCGATATCATGGATATAATCAAAGGACTCGGGGTCGGCGCGGATAATTTCATCACCAAACCGTACGAGGGTTCGCTCTTAGTCAACCATATTCAGAATATCTTCGACAACCTTGACTTAAGATCGAAAGGTCTACTGCTCGAAGATATGGAAATCGCCACTTTTAACGGCAAGGTAGCGATGACCTCGGATCGATTCCAGATATTGTCGCTGCTGCTGAGCACTATCGGAGTGGTCATTCACTGCAATGTTATGGGCTTGTTTTTACTAAGCAAAGATCGCGCTCACAGCCTTTACCTGGTTTCTTTGCAGCCGATGTCGGAAACGACCAGCGATGATTTGACGACAAAAGTGCTGGCCGCCGCCAACGTACTTGACGATGGTGAGATGACCGGGGAGAACGTGCGGGTGACCAAGGTTGTTAAAGAAGAGCAGCTGCCGCTGCTGGAAGAGTCTTTCCCGTCGTTTATCAGCGTCCCCCTGATCTCAGGCGGTGAAGTAATCGGCATTTTGACTACCGCAAACACTAAAGTTGACGCCTTTCAACCAGATGACGTCAAGCATCTATACCAACTTGGCCTGCAATCAGCCGGGGCCTTCGACCGAATCGGTCGATAACAGAAGTAGGCATCGACGGAAAGGACGGCAATGGCCAACGACATCCACTCTGACGAAGAAACTCTATCCTCGGTAGCAGGTCAAGTAAGCGCGGAGGTTAAGAGCAGCGTCATCGAGATATATGAGGATTTAATCAGGACGGTTTGGGCTAAGATCGTGCCGACCCTTGGCACAGTGACCGTAGCGACCATCATGCAGCGGGCTATCAGCCGGACCGCCGCCCGTCACCCCGTCTTGAACGACCTGACGGTAAATGACGCCGGTTTTGTCTTTACTCAAATCAAAGCCAAGCTAAATAGCGAAGACAAAGATGAGCTGAAGGATAGTTTCAAAGAACTGGTCGCGAATGTCTTTGATATCCTCGCCAAGCTGACCGGCAACATATTGGTCCAACAATTGATGAAAGAAGTCGAGGGGCTCGAGCTCCCCTAAGGCGCCACTGTGGAAGGACTAACAAACAGTCTGCCCTTAGCTCTGGTAGCCGGCTTCATGGCGACGGCGATCGCCGTCGCCTACGGCAGGTTACGCTCGACGCTGGCCAGGGCCAACACCCGTTATGAGCGCTTGATGTCATCGACAAATGACGTGGTCGTCGTGGTTGACGAAGCGGGCCGCATAATCGAAGCCAATCGGACCGCCGCCGAACTCCTCGGCTACGCGACGGATGAGCTGACAGGCCATTTCCTGCCCGACCTGGCCCCGCCAACCGAGCGCCGCCGGATAAAGGAATTTATCGCCGGCTCGCTTCAAGACGGCACATCCACGGCCGCTGACTTGATGCTCAATCACCATGGCGGCGACTCCTCCTGGTTCGACGGGCGCGCCGGGCTCATCCAGGGTGAGACCGCTTCAGCCATCCAAATAGTCCTCCAGGATATCAGTGAAAGAAAACGCCAGTTCATCTTGACGGAGAAGGAGATATCTTTCCTTCACGAGCTGAGCCGCACCCTGCCCTTGCTCCAGGATTTCGACCAGATGCTCGACCGCATCTTAGGAATGCTCAGCGACACTCTGCCGTTTAATGCCTTCACGCTGGTCCTGGCCGAGCCCAACGACACCAGGGCGACGATCTGCGTCGGCAGCAAGACTAAGAAAGCTTTTCTGGATGACGTGCGCAGTTGCGTCGCCGACGTCTTACCGGAACTTGGCGACAACATCGATCCCGACGACGTCGAATATGTTATCGAGCGCAAGACCAACATAGCCCCGCCGGCCGAAGCTACGGTCGGCTCCCAGATATTACTGCCGCTGGCCATTGTTAATGGTGTGGCCGGCCTTTTCAGCGACCAGCCGAACGCCTTTAAGAAAGAGGACCTTTCCCTCTTCTCGACCATGGTCAGCGGGATATCCTCCCTCTATATAGCCTATAAATCATACCAACAAGTTCAGCATCTTTCCGAAACAGACCCGCTGACGAGCCTGTACAACCGGCGCAAATTCTTTGAGGAGTTGACGCGCGAGATCGAGCGCGTCAGCCGGTACGAATCGCCTCTGTCGATCATCATGCTCGACATCGACCACTTTAAGGCGGTAAACGACAAATATGGCCACCAGATGGGCGATGAGGTCTTAAGGACGTTGGCCGATGTCTTGCGGGCCAATACCCGCAAGACGGATATGGTCGCCCGCTATGGCGGCGAGGAGTTCATTATCATGTTGCCGGAGACCCCGCTTAAAGGCTCCCGGGGGGTAGCCGACCGCATCCTGAGCGAAGTGGAAAAAACCGCCGTACTAGGCGCCGCCCTGGAGATCAACTTCACCGTCAGCGTCGGTCTGGCATATTTCACCAAAGGCGACTCCGTCGATACCCTGGTCGCCCGCACCGACCACGCCCTCTACACCGCTAAGAAGAACGGCCGCAACCGGGTCGAGCTAATAAAAGTCTAGTCCTCGCTAAGCCACCGCACAAAATCCGCAATAGCTGAAGTCGCTTCTTCTATCTGTGCCGC
>JAUXSL010000101.1 GCA_030679975.1 Actinomycetota bacterium | reverse complement strand
GATTGTGACAAGCGGCGCTTGGAGCAGCTATCCGGCCGCTTCCATCTTAGCGGCCTTAAAGACCGAGAATCCCAACCGGGACGACCAGACGCTGATGCTTGGCGATATCGCGGCCAAGGCCGTCAAGCAGGGCAAGGCGTCGGTCATAAAGCTTGTGAGGGATAAAATGTCTGAAGACAAGGTGGAAGGCCTGGCTGAGTCGCTGACGTCCGGCCGTTGGACCCACGATTACGCCATCACCGTGGCGGAGGCCCGAGCCATGGGTCTAAATGTCGGCACGGATCTTCCACGAGAAGTCTACGCCTTAATGGACCTTTACCCCCAAGCGGCCCAGCGCCGGCCGTCCGTCGAGTACCTGCCGACTCCGCATGGGCCGGTTCGGCCTAAGAGATAGACTTCGGCTGCCTGATCTCCGAGGCGAAGGTAGATTTGACTTTGGCGGGCAGGTAAACTGTAAACGTGCTGCCGACCCCGACTGTGCTCGAGATCTTGATTTCCCCGTCATGATTTTCCACCACGTGTTTTACAATAGAAAGGCCGAGCCCGGTCCCGCCGGTCTCACGCGAGCGGGCCTTGTCGACCCGGTAAAAGCGCTCGAAGACACGGCCTAAGTCGGCGACCGGGATGCCAATGCCGGTGTCGATGACCTCGAGCGCCACACCACCGTTAGCGGAAACGGTCTTAACCAGGATGTCCCCACCCGTTGGGGTATAGTGGACGGCGTTTTCTATCAGGTTTCTGAGCATCAGTCTTATCTGGTCTTCATTGCCGCTTATTCTTGGCAGTCCGCGGGCGAGCTCGGTCCGCAGAGATAATCCCTTGGCGGCGGCGATTTCGGTAAACCCGATGACCACCTTTTTCGCTACGGACGACACTGCGACCGGGGTGAAGATCGCCCCTACCTCCGGCGCCTCTAATTGCGATAGATCAAGCAGGTCGCTAATGAGCTGGGAGAGAAGCTTCGCTTCGCCGCTTAATTTGGCGGCGAACCTTTTTGCCGCCTCATCGTCGACCCCGACGCAGGCGAGCAAGGAATCGGCTAAGAGATTTACGCCGGCCACCGGCGTCTTCAGTTCATGGGAAACGTTTGCGACAAAAGCGCGCCGGACAGCGTCGACGCGATACCGGCCGGTTATATCTTGAAAAACCAGCAAAACCGCCGATAGCTTGTTCTCGTCGACAACCGGCAAAGCGACCGTCCGAAGACGCCTCTGGCGAGGGAGGAGAACATCGATTTCAGCTTCTGCTTCTTGGCCGCCGGCGATGACGTCGTTCATCAGCTTGTCCAGCTCGTGACTGTGAATGGCGTAGACAAGCGGTCGCCCGATGAATTCCTCGACCGGGCGCCGGAAGATGGCGCCGGCGGCCGGGTTGGCTAAAATAACCAGACCCTCGGGGTCGGCCAGGATGACCCCGTCCCGCATATTGTTCAGGATCAGTCCGGCGCGATGGGTATCGGCCACCAATTCCGCTAGGCCGGACCGGAACCGGTCGCGAACCGAGGAGATGGCCTTGATGATGTCGGCGAAGTCATCAGAAACCGCCGGGGGCGGCTGTTCCCGGTCGTCGTTTCTTATCCACCCGGCTAGTTCAATTAAACTGCCCCTGACATAGTCCCAGGCCGAGCCGGCGATGATCCAGGCGGTCAGCAGGGCCAGGGCGACAATTACCAATAAGTTGAGTCCCGGCGCCAATCTGGCCAGCGCCAGGAGAATGAGGGCTGTTGCTATGTGGGTAATCAGGAGCCGGCGTTTCACGGCTCGACCTTGGGCGCGAGCTCAAAACGATAGCCGAGCCCGTGAACCGTATCGATAAAATTATAGGCCGACAACGTTTCGACTTTCTCTCGAAGACGCCGGATATGGACATCGATCGTTCGCGAAGAGCCGACAAAGTCAGTGCCCCAGACGAGATCGGCCAGTTGCTCGCGGGAAAAGAGGACCCCCGGGCCGGCCGCTAAGGCCACCAATAATTGCCATTCTTTGGGACGGACTTTTACAGCCTTTCCCCCGACCGTCAATTCATGGCGTAGCGCGTCGATTCGGACATCTCCAAAGGCAAACACTTGCGGCTTAGTCTCCGCAGAAGCCCGCCGGAGCTGGGCCCGGATCCTGGCCGTGAGTTCCTCAAGATTAAAAGGTTTTGTCACGTAGTCGTCGGCCCCGACCGTCAAGCCCTTGACTTTATCAGCGTCGGTGCCGAGCGCGGTTATCATAATAATGCGGCTGTCGCTCTCCCGGCGTCTAAGTTCTTCGCAGACCGCCAAACCGCCCATTCTCGGCAAAAGCAGATCGAGTAATATGACATGCGGCGAACCGGCCAGGGCCTTTTCTAACCCATCCCGGCCGTCCGCGGCCGTGGCAACGTCAAACCCCGCCGCCCGCAAGTTGTATTCCAGGGTCTCGCGGATCGTCGAGTCGTCTTCGATGATCAGGATGCGATGCATGACCATAGTATAGCAGCGTCGCTCGTTAATAAAACGTTTCCCCCAAGCTCTTAACTGAATAAGGTAACGGGGAAGAATAAGACTATGTTGGGGTTGATGGAACCGCAGAGATAATCGATGGAGAAGCAAGGCCACCACCAGCGATCGGCTTTTACCGAGCGGTTGCGTGAAATCGTCTTCGGCCTGGGGCATGGCTTAGTATCTCTGGTTGGGCTGACTACGGGTTTGGCCGCGGGAGGCGCGCCGGAGCCCGCGATTATCTTTGCGGGCCTCGTGAGCTTATTTACAGGCGCGGTCACACTTTTCAGCGAAGAATATTTAGCGGCTAAATCGCAGCGAGAGGTCTGGGAGCATTGGCTCGACCGGGAAAGAGAAGAGTTCCGCCGTTTTCCCGAAGAGGAGATTGCCGCCCGAGAAGAGCCGCCCGGCGGTAGAGGCCCTGTTTATGAGCGGCTTCCATATTCTGGGGGCCGCCATCCCTATCTTGCCGTATTTTTTGCTGGCGACCTACGCGGCCGCGTTGGTTTCAATCACCTTAACCGCGATCGCCTTGTTCTCCGCGGGCGCTTTCAAGACCGCCGTCACCGGCAAGCGTTGGCAATGGAGCGGCGCGGAAATGGTCATGGTGGCCGCGGTTGCCGCCGCCGTCGGCTTTGCCGTTGGTCGGTTGCTTTCTTAACCCTCGGGGTTGGCTTAAAAGTTACGGAAGAGTAGCGGCGCCGTTAACAATTTGTTTTCATTTTTTTAACGTTTTATTCACCAACAAACCGCCGATATTGGCTATCTTCACCTCAACCGATAGCGGGAGGGGAAATGAGGAGATTCTTCGCAAGCTCGATTGTGAAAGCGGTGCTGGCCGCTTCGCTCATCGTCGCCATAGCGGCGGGCGTCTCCGGGTGCGGACCCGGCAAACCAGTGACCCCGGAAACAGGCGGCGGCGCGGGTAACAAGGTCAAACTGAACGGCGCCGGTTCGACTTTCGTTTTCCCGATGATGTCTAAGTGGTCGGCCCTTTATGATTCGGTTAAACCCGGTGCTCAGGTCAATTACCAATCAATCGGCAGCGGCGGCGGTATACGCCAAGTCATAGCCAAGACGGTCGATTTTGGCGCCACCGACGGCCCGATGACCGATGAGCAATTGCAAGAGGCCAAGAAACCCGTTCTGCATATACCGGTCGTGATGGGGGCGGTTGTTCCCGCTTATTATCTCCCGGGCAACCCGGCGATAAGATTCTCCGGCCCGATGCTGGCCGATATCTTCCTGGGCAAGATAACGAAATGGAACGATCCGGCCTTGGCGGCGTTAAACCCCGGGGTTAAATTGCCGGACCGGCAGATCGTCGTTGTTCACCGGGCGGACGGCAGCGGAACTACCTATATCTGGGTCGATTATCTGGCCAAAGTCAGCGCCGAGTGGAAGGCTAAGGTAGGCGTGGCCACCTCGGTGAATTGGCCGGTTGGCTTGGGCGGCAAGGGCAATGAGGGCGTGGCGGGTCAGATAAAGCGCACGCCGGGCTCGCTCGGCTACGTTGAGCTTGTCTATGCTCTGCAGAACAAGATCACATTCGGCGCGGTGAAGAATCCCGCGGGTCAGTATATTAAGGGCTCAGCGGCGAGCGTTTCGGCGGCCGGCGCCGGCGCTGCCAATACCATACCGGCCGACCTGCGGGTTTCAATAACCAACGCGCCGGGCAAGGGGGCTTATCCCGTCAGCGGGTTTGCCTGGCTGCTTGTTTATGCCGGGCAGGAAAACCAGAAGCGCGGCCAAGCCTTGACCGATTTTTTATGGTGGGTGATTCATGACGGTCAGAAGGCGGTCAAGCCACTTGATTACGCGCGTCTTCCCGAGCAAGTGGTCAAGCTGGCGGAGGGCAAGATTAAAGAGATAAGAGTCAGTAAGGCAAATGGCCGCTGATTCCATCGTCAAGAGACTGAAGGCCCCGGGGGCCCTCGCCAGAGGGCGGCTGGCCGACCGGGCCTTCTTTATCGCCACCTTTATCTTTGCCGGGCTGGTCTTACTTATCGTCGCCGCTATTTTCATCGAGTTGGCGGTGATGTCATGGCCGTCCCTGATCAAGTTTGGCCCGCGGTTCATAACGTCCAGCGATTGGGACCCGGTAGCCGGCAAGTTCGGGGCGCTGCCGCTGATCTTCGGGACTGTCGCCAGTTCAGTCATCGCGCTGTTGCTGGCTGTTCCGTTGGGATTGGGGGTGGCTGTATTCCTGTCGGAAGTCTCGCCTCCCTGGCTCAAAACCCCGGTCGGTTTCTTGGTCGAACTGCTCGCCGGTATCCCCAGCGTCATCTACGGCCTGTGGGGGATATTTGTTCTGGCGCCTTTAGTCATGAACCATCTGGCGCCCTGGCTCAACCACTATTTTGGCTGGCTGCCGCTATTCCGGGGGACGTCTTACGGGGTCGGTTTGCTCACCGCCGGGTTGATATTGACCTTAATGGTCCTGCCGTTTATCACTTCTGTTTCGCGCGAGATATTGGCCACGGTCCCCCGCGACCAGCGGGAGGCGGCTCTGGCTTTGGGCATGACTCGCTGGGAGGTGATACGCCACGCGGTCTTACCTTATGGGCGGGTCGGGATAATCGGCGCCGTCATTTTAGCGTTGGGCCGGGCGCTGGGTGAGACTATGGCGGTGACCATGGTGATCGGCAATACACCCCGGATATCCGCTTCCCTGTTTAATCCGGCCTATTCGATGGCCGCGGTGATCGCCAATGAATTCACGGAAGCTTCGAGCCGGCTTTACGTGTCGGCGTTGATCGAGGTCGGGCTGGTTCTTTTTGGTGTGACATTTTTGGTTAACGCCGCCGCCCGGTTGCTGATATGGCGCGTCGGCGGCGGACAGAAAAGAGCGCGTGTGTGAACCCATACAACCGTCGCCGGTTGGTCAGCCGGATCATGCTGGGCCTCTGCGCCGCCAGCGTGGTCGTCGTGGTCGTCCCGCTCTTACTGATCATCGGCTACCTAATATATCAGGGTATCAGCTCCGTCAATCTTGCCCTCTTTACGCAAATGCCGAAACCGGTGGGCGAGTCCGGCGGCGGGATGGCCAATGCCATTGCCGGCAGCTTGTTGTTATTGGGGTTGGCCTCAGGTTTCGGTATGGTTGTGGGTGTCATGACCGGAATTTACCTGGCCGAATTTGGCGATAACAAATTCGGTTTTATCGTCCGTTTTCTTAGTGAAACACTCAATTCTACGCCGTCTATCATCATCGGCATCTTTGCGTATACAATTATTGTTGCGCCGATGCGTCATTTTTCGGCCTTGGCCGGCGGGTTTGCTTTGGGGGTGATCATGGTGCCGATAATCGCGCGCACCACTGAAGACATGATCCGATTAGTGCCGACATCGTTGCGCGAAGCCTCTCTGGCGCTGGGCGTCAATAAATGGCGGACGATTTTCAGGGTGGTTCTGCGGACGGCGTCGCCCGGCATCTTGACCGGCATAATGCTGGCTCTGGCGCGGGCGGCCGGGGAAACCGCGCCGCTACTATTTACAGCGCTCGGCAGCCGGTTTTGGAGCTTGTCGGTAAGTGAGCCGATCAGCAGTTTGCCGGTCCAGATATATACCTACGCCATCTCGCCTTATGAAGACTGGCACCGCCAGGCCTGGGCTGGGGCGTTGATCTTGATCGGCATAGTCGTTCTGATAGGGCTGGCTGCGCGCTTTCTGGCCGCCAGGAGTTCCTTAGTTCGAGGGGCGAGGAGAAGATGAAAAACCGGGTCGAAGTTCACGACTTGTCAGCTTGGTTCGATGAGCAACAGGTGCTTTTTGACATCAATGTCGCCATTGAAGACAAATGCGTCACAGCCATCATCGGCCCATCCGGCTGCGGCAAGTCGACCTTTATACGGTGCGTCAACCGCTTGCACGAAACAGTGCCCGGCGCGCGGATGTCGGGCCGGGTCCTGCTGGATAAAGACGATATCTACGCCCAGGTTGTCGATCCGGTGGCTATCCGCAAGCGTATCGGTATGGTCTTTCAGCGGCCCAATCCTTTTCCGACCATGTCTATCTTTGATAATGTCGCCGCCGGACTTAAGCTCAACGGCTTCCGGCGCAGCGCTGAGTTACAGGAGATAGTCCAACGCAGCCTGGAACAGGCGGCTCTGTGGGACCAGGTGAAAGACCGGCTGGGCGAGGCGGGGGCGAGTCTATCCGGCGGCCAGCAGCAGCGTCTTTGCATAGCCAGGGCTCTGGCTGTTGAGCCGGAGATATTGCTAATGGACGAACCTTGTTCGGCGCTTGACCCGGCCGCCACCCAGCGGGTTGAGGACCTCTTGGTCGAGTTGCAAAACAACTACGCCATCGTCATCGTCACGCATAATATGCAGCAAGCGGCTAGAGTATCAAAATACACCGGCTTTTTTCTCAACGGCGGTTTGATCGAGTTTGACGATACCAGCCGGATATTTACCAATCCACAGGACAAACGGACTGAGGATTACATCACGGGGCGGTTTGGTTAAATGAGGGAGACTTTCCACCAAGAGCTGCGCGATTTACGCGGCGATACGCTGCGCATGGGCGAGTACGTCATAGAAGCTGTCCGGCGGGCGACAACGGCCCTAGCTGAAGGCGATACGGAGCTGGCCAAAGCCGTGATTGCCGGTGACGAAGCCATCGACGCTCTCTATTTGGATATCGAGGCCCGCGGCTATAGTTTATTAGCCCAACAACAGCCGGTAGCTAAAGATCTCAGGCTCATATTAGCGATCGTCCGGATAATCCAGGACTTGGAGAGATCCGGCGATCTGGCCAAGAACATCGGCCAGATCGTGCGAAGCGACATACAGATGGTCAAATTAAAACCGGTGGCGGAGACGATAGGCCAACTGGGGTTGATGGCCCGCGACCTGCTGTCGACAGCCATGAGAGCTTTCACCGGCAAAAACCTGCTCCTCGCCCAGACTTTGGATGCTAAAGACAATCAGATAGACGAGCTATACAAGCGGTTGATCAAGGAACTTTTCCGGCTGGAAAAAGAGAGTTCGTTGGAACTGGCCGTCAACATGGTCTTGACCGGCCGCTACTTCGAGCGGATAGCCGACCATGCCGTCAACATCGCCATCTGGGTCGCTTACCTCATTACGGGCAATCTACCCGCGTAAAGGGACCGTCCCCGTTTTAAAAACTTAACTTTTTGGTTAAATCCTTCTAATGAAAGCAACAGCGTTACGTTTCTGGCCCAAGTCGCAACATAAGCTGGCCGGTTACGCTAAAACCGCGGAAGAGCGGGAGGTCTCGCTGGTCAAAGAGCACCCCAAGTTGTTGGCGTTGCTGGCTGTCAGTTTTTTGTTCGGCTTCGGGTTTCTCTTTGCCGCCGGTTACTTCATCTACGTCTGGTTCAGGAACCGGGCCTCTCTTAAAAGTTAGATCTTAAGAAGGGCAGGTAGACGGCGTCCAAAGCCGAGTAGCCCGCGTCGTTAGGGTGGGAATCACTCGCGGAGGTGGCGTAATCCGCGCGCAGGTTGCCGCTACCGTCCCTCAAGACGTCGTACATGCTGAAGATATAGACCTGCCCCGGGTGGCCGGCGGCGAAACCGTTGAGCCAGGCATTGTATTGTTGATGGTTCCAGACCAGCCATGTATCCGTTTCCCCCGCTACTTTCGGCAAAGCGTTTCCGATGATCAGCCGCTTATGATATGTGGTCACAACCACCCGGTAGGCCCGGCGAATGTAAGTTTTATTGCGGGTGAGGTTGGCCTGCGCGTCCTCCTGAGTGCCGCCTTCGAAATCGACAAAGCAGAGCTTAAAGAAGACCATCGGCCGGCGCTCCGCGGCGGCCAGGTGTTTGCGGACGCTATTTACTATCTTGGGCGGCGGCGCGATCGCCTTATAGGTAAAGACAAACCGGCCCCGCTTGACCGGCCGGATGCCGTCCGAACCCATGTGCGCGAACCAGCCGGCCATCACAGAGCGGCCCATCATCCAAATCTGTTTTCTTTTGGCGCCCTCGGTCCCCGTCTGAGCCTTGGCGGCGACAGTGCCCGAGCCGTTGAGGGCCAACAAGACCAGGATCAATAAGAGAAGCTTCTTTCCCATGCTCAGTTGTTTACCCCTTTTCCAGTCCTTAGAATATAACCCCCCCGGCATGAATCGAACATGCGACACCAGGTTTAGGAAACGCTTAAAGGCCTATTTTGTGGTCTTATTTGGTCTTAGTTGATTCTCGCCAGTTGTAGCTGTCACCGGCGATGACCAGCACATACAAGCCGAGCGTTAAGTTAATTACTTAGTCGGCTATAGTCGGTGTTAACCCGTGTTGTGGGGTGTTTTGTGTGCAGTTGTGTGCAGTTTTGCAAGGAGAATAAGCGAACTTGAGATTTTTAGGACATGGCCGCGCCCTCAAAGCTTGGCCGCTGTTTTATACAAGTAGGAGTACGGCCTGTAGCCACCCGGCGGCCGATTGTCCAATCGCGGACAATTGCGGAGGCTTGATAAGAATATAACGTCTATGTTATATTCCTCTTGCATGTGGGCAGTTGTTTTCTATGAGACGGACAGCGGCAAGATTCCAGTCAAGCAGTTTCTTGATGGCTTGAATCAATCTGAGCGGGCAAGGGTTGTGATGGACGTTAACGAATACTTAGACGAACAAGTGAAAGACCCGAAATTCCGCGAGGAGTATGAGAAGCTGCAACCGGAATATGAATTCAGGAGCGCACTAATCGGCGCCAGGCTCCGGGAAAAGTTGACACAAGCGCAACTGGCTGAGCGCATGGGTCTAAAACAGTCGGCCATAGCCAGACTTGAAAGCGGCCGGCAGATGCCGACACTGACGACCTTGCTTAAGCTGACCGAGGTTTTAGGAGTTGCTTTCACTGTTACCCCCGGCGGGAAAGTGACGATGAAGCCGCACCGAGCGGCCTAAGGCCACGTATTACCTTACAACCCTTCTGAACTGCGTGCCCCCGGCATGAATCGAACATGCGACACCAGGTTTAGGAAACGCTTTAGGGTATTATTTGCTCTTAGTCGGTTTTCGCTAATTATAGCTAGTACCAGCACAAACAGCGCTAAGCAATTAGACGGTATTAGTCGGCTTTAATCCCGATTGTGGCTAATTCCATTAGCAGTACATTAGCAGCGCCTTGAAGCTACTTGATTAAAGAATCATACCAAGCAGAATAACCATGCGATTGCGCATAAGCGCTCAAGCTTTCGTTGGCTGCTTCCCATGCTGCTTTAGCCTTTAAGGCATCATAACTAGTAGCTGATTTGCTTTTTTCGTCACGCTTAGTGCTGACAAGCGCTGCTAATGCCCGCGATTTTGTATTCAATACTAATAGGATGTTTCGCTTAGTGGGCAAGAAGGCGCTTGTGATGTGTGCGTTTTTCGTTTGGTCGGACAATTTGAGTAACTGGATCGTTAGCTGCTCATAAGCTTCAGCTTGCAGCTCGGCCTCCACTTCTTCGACATTCTTCCGGCCCCGTTCTTTTATGAGCATAGCGCGCTCAATAAGTTCAGGCGTTGGCCCATTGGTTGCGGGGATATTTTCAGTCTGTGTTATGTCCGTCAGCATTAACTTGTTAGCCTTTGCGTCTATTATCGAAAGTGTCCCCACAGTTTTAGCAAGCAGCTTAAAGCTTTGACGGGTTTGATATTCGTTGACGCCAAAGGTTATACCGATGAACAAAAGCAAAATTAGGCCCAGCAGTACAAAAAGGTATCGTCTTTTCATAAAGGCAATTGTACCTTAACTTTTTCTTCCTGCGACCAAAAAAATGCCAAGCGCTTTTACTAAACATTAAAGGCGGCGTTGGCAAAAATACCTTTCATAAAAAAAGCGGTTAACCTTTCTAAAGCTTAGTCTGCAGGAACGAACAACTGTTCTCTTGTCTACATGCGTCAAACGGTTAGAATTAAATAAAGCTTATGACCACCCGCTTAGCCTTCAACGAAAATAAGCAGTCCTCCTAAATAACTGTAAAGAGGGGCAGCCATGGCCGAAACATTCTGGAACTGGTTCAATCCGCTTAAGTGGTACTGGAAAACACTCACGCTAATCTTCTTCTGGCCGATCATCATCCCGATTTACGCTTGGACAAAAACCGATTGGCCAAACCCCGTTAAGTGGGTCGTGACTATTGTTGCCGCCTTTGTGTTCATCGGGCTTGCGGCGGCCCAAACTTCGCCACCGCCAGCAAATGATTTACCGGAACCTATTCCATCTACATCCACCGCGCCTCAAGCCATGCCGAAAAAGACTGCACCGAAGATAACTTACAAAACGATTGAAGTAACTGAATCAGTTCCTTTTGTCGAAGAACGAACGCAAGACCCAAACCTTGAGAAAGGTCAATCGCAAGTGCGCCAAGAAGGGGCGACCGGCGTAAAGACGTTTGTCTACAAGGTGCAGCTTAAAGACGACGTGGAAGTAACTCGGACACTTGAGAATGAAGTTGTCTCCATTCAGCCAACACCTAAGATCATTGCGGACGGTACTAAAGAACCTCCCCCGCCTGCGCCCGTCTATGCACCGCCTCCACCACCGCCGCCCGCTAATGACGAAACGGTCTACATAACTAAGACGGGCGAGAGGTATCACCGCGCGCACCCGGACGGCTGCCATAGCTACTTAAGCAGAAGCAAATTCGCAATCAGCAAGAGCCAGGCAATTGCTCAAGGATACACGCCGTGTCAATGCGGCCAGTGTGGATGGTAGAAACATGAAACTTACAAGTTGGCTGTATAAAATCGCCCGGATCAGTCGAGACGTTGAAGTCCTGGCGTCAGGCAATCCTAAAAAAATGGCGCGTCGGGCCAAGAATAAATGGCTGGGCCGCCGAATTGTGAGCAAGATTTTTAGGTGGCCTTAGGGCTTATGATGTTAAGTAAGAAGCCTGCAGATCAGGTCGGTCGCCAAGTACTTTTCGATAAAGTGAGCGAAGCCACCGAGATACCCATGTTGGTCTTGGCAGTGCTTATGATTCCGATGGTCGTAATACCTATTGCCGTCAAGCTACCCAAGCCAACCGAGAACAGTTTTGAATTCGCCTCATGGTTTATTTGGGCCGCTTTTGCTCTTGAATATGGCGTCAAGATTGCCCTGGCTCCTAGTCGCTGGAAATTCTTCAAGGGCAACATCCCCGATCTTCTAATTGTCGTTCTGCCATTTTTGAGGCCGCTTAGAATCGTCCGGTCGGCGCGGATGCTGCGGCTTATCAGGTTGGCGCGATTGGGCGCGTTCTTCTCAGAGGCGCTCCACGAACTAACGCTGATGTTGCGACGCCATCATCTGCATTATGCACTGGCTGTCACGCTTATCTTGATTTTGGTAGCAGGGGGCTTAGTTGTTGAGTTTGAAAAGGCAGTGCCAGAGGGCCAAAGAACAATCAGCACGATGGCCGACGGTCTCTGGTGGGCGATTTCGACCATTACGACCGTCGGCTATGGCGATGCTTTTCCCCGGAGTCCCGCCGGGCGCGGCGTGGCGGTTTTCTTAATGATTTCAGGTATCGCATTTTTCAGCTTGCTTACCGCAAACATTGCTGCCTTTCTAATCACCGAAGACCAAAAACACTCGCCTGAGTTGCAGGAGATTGCTGAGCAGCTTGCCGAAATCAAAGAGATAGTTTTAGCAAATGAAAGAATAGAAGATACCACAAGCGTCTGAATCGGATTGAAATTGGCTCAGTCAATTGAAGATGGCAAAAATATTTTCATAAAAAAACGCGCCCCCTATTGGCTTGGTAGCGTTGACCGCTGATTGCCTTACGCAGCACCTGCGAACATATGCTTGCTATTGACAGACCGCATACTTGGGAACAATATTAGCAATGTGTTCAGGAGTTATCCCTCAGCTGCCGATAAATATCTTTAAAGAAGTCAGACTGAGGGAATAATTGTCTAAAGGGGGTAGTCATATGACACACAGGCAAGAAGAGTTCGCGAAGGAACTTGGTAATTGCGCTGGCAAATGGGTTGCGACTACTGATGATGATCGCGTCGTAGGTTGTGGCGACACAGTGCAAGAGGCAGTGGAACAAGCACACGCTAATGACGTTAAAGACCCTGTAGTGTTCCCTGTCCCCGCCCAGGACGGTTGCTTCTTCTTCTAGGGTGTTCCATACCTACCAAAAATTTACTTTTCCTAACGGACAGTCCATATTATTGCCTTTAGTCAAGGTGAACTTGACGATTTTGCCTGGGGTAATAATGCGCACGCGCGCACTTGTAGACTCTGGGGCCGATGCTTCGTCGTTTGATATAGAGTTATTAGAGGCATGTGGCATCAAGAGGACTAGCTTGAAACAAGTGAAAGGGGTCGGCGCTGGCGGCCCCTTTGATTATTGGGTTGGCCCGCAGATCACTATTGAATTCGAGGGCATTGACATTGTATGTAAGAATCCTTGTTTCAGGGAGCTACGTGACAAACAAGGGCGCGAGATAGGGCAGAACCTTCTCGGACGCAATGATTTTTTCGCTTACTTTTGGGTTGCCTTTGACCATCCAATGCAACAAATGAAAATTACGCCGCATAAGAAGCGTGACCCCAAAAAGAAAAAGAAGTCCAAGCCTGCAGTGGCTGCGGCTCCGTAATTGCAAATTTTCCAATTCAACTGAACCCACTACCGAAGATTTCTAAATCGTTCGGCTATGGAAAATTTATTTTCACAAAAATTGAGATAACCTCCCTAAGGCACTTTTGGCCGAGAGCTAAATTTATAATCTAGCCAGAGACGCTATTAAAGTTACTTGAGACCACCGGGGGGGTGGGGGTTGCCCCGGGGGGCGGTACACGGTTAGACTGAAAACGGTGCATCGCAAGCGGGGGGCAAATGGCACAAAGTGAATGGGAACAATATAAGCGTGACTGGAAACCGCTCGCTACATATAAGGCAGTAAAGCCGAAGCCAAGCAACCAAACCTTAATACTTAACTATCTTGGAATAGCTATTCCTTTGCTGCTGCTGGGAACATTCATCTACCTGCTTGTTCGGAAACGGCAAGAACTAAAAAGAATGTCCTTATTTATCCCGCTTCTAATCGCCCTCTTGTTCTCAGCGCTGGCGGCCACGATGGTATACAAGCTGTCGGTTTCCTGGTTGACAGGCAAATATGTGTATCCCGCGATCTTTAGCCAAGGCGTGCGCCTCTTTTACCTTTACCTAACATCAGCCGCCGCCTTTATCGGTATCTGGTATCTATTGAGGCGAAACAAGGCAGACAAGAATCCTTAACAGCCCGGTCAGGCCAAGTTATCTTTATTCGACAAAACCCCTGGTAAACAAAGCGCTGAGCGCTAATCTAAGGCATTTTCAGATCTCCGTTAAGGGTAGAGCAGGGCAAGAACGCAAAGCAGAGACGGCAAGACCAGCAAACATTTAGCCCAAAGCGACACCAGGTTAAACAAACCCATTAAGGCCATAAAGCTGCTGGTAGATAAGCACCTTGCTAATGACGGCTAAGCGAATAACGACCCGCCAAGGAATGAGCCGCCTGGAAATTTTTCCCCGGTCTCGGAAGACCGGCGCTTACTAATCCGGCATCGGAATCTTGCTTATATCATCAGCGAGCTTGGGCAGGCTCGGACAGTTGGCACACGTTTTCTTAATACAACCAGCAAGCGCAACCTTTAACAGTTCCACCTGCTCGGGTTTCAGATAATACCCGATCTGAATCTTGTGTTCTCTTTCCTTGATCTTGGCTATTCGGTCAACCACCAGGCTTAAGGTTTCAACCGTCTTTTCATAGTCCTGATGGTCGGGGGTTAACCCCTCGATCACCTTTTCCAAGACGGCAACAACGGCGGCTAGGTGAGATGCTATGTTCGTTAGTTCCGGGTCGTTCTTTAACTGTTCAATGCGCTCGGCAATTGTTGGCTGGTTGGCAAACCTCTTAGAGTACAGACCGTGTTTAATCGGCCTTCCGGCCTTGCCGCCATGATGATAGCAAACGTCCTTACCGGCCATAGCAACCGCCCCGCACGGCTCTTTAGTTCGCTTTGAAGTGGCACGGCATAACTTGGCCCCGTTCCTATGCCGAATTTCCTTTTTATCCTGTTCACTCATGGGATTTCCTTTCCACGTTGTTTCTTTCATCAAAGTTACGTCGCCTCTTAATGGCCTTGCCACGCTTTAAGGCCCGGCAATACTCGGCTTGTGTCAAGAAAAGCACGGCCTTGGGTATTTTGATCTCGATCAGTTTCGGGCTGGTCATACCGAAAATCCCGCGCTTACCTCTTGGCTGGTATATTCGCCAATGCAATTAAGAAGCTCGGACAGCTTACGGCTTTGGCGTTGAAGCTCAGGTATCAGCGCTTCCCGCTGATCTTGCGGTATTCCTTTGTCGTCAAGATAGGATTCCACGCGCCGGAGTTCCGCCAAGTGGAAGTTATATTCACTCTTTAGAAGTTCCGGGCCGGTCAGCGCCGCGGCCCCAAAGGTCGCCTTAAGGCGCTCGACGTTTTGCCGCCATTTAAGCGCCCGGACGATCTCGGCCTTGTTTTCTTTCAGCGTCGGGATAAGCTCGGCGGGGATTGCTGGTTTGCTTAACAGCTTGCCGTCCTTTATCGCTAACATGATTCCTTGGCTTTCGAGTTCCGCGATTAAGGTTTCGGCGCTCATATTCCCACCTCGCTAAAGCCGGTTAAATCGTCGTCAGGCTTTTCGGCGGTTTCACTTACCCCAGGGTTAGGAATCTCGCTTAAAAGGTCTGTTTGGGTATCTTTTGGCAGGTCAGGACTATCAAAGTTTTCGGCGACAGGCATACTTTTAAGGGACTTATCGGCGGCAAGGGAATACCAGTATTTCGGCCGTCCTTTTGTCGCCTCTTTACGCTCATTAACTAGGCCATCGGCAACAAGGCGCTTTAGGTCGGCTCGGAAGTTTGAAGGGTCAAGGTTGAGGGCATCGCTTAGCGTCGGTATGTCGGCCTCGCCTTCGCCTTCAATCGCCGTCATGATCTCATTTTCGCGCCTTGTCTTCTTGTACTCTTTTGCGCTCCCCATACTTCGCCAAGTTAGGGATTCAACGTCAAGCGATAGCGTTTCAGATTCAATGCTGGCAAACCTCGACGTTATCTTAAGTGTAGCGGCCGGGTCGTTTTCATCTTCCCGGACGATCTCAAGCGCCACGTCCACGGCTCCAAGAATTGCAGAGCTTCCCCGGATAGCGTCGCCGTGTTCGCCGCCGCCCTTTCGGTGGTGGTGGACAAGCAAAACGCTGCAATCGGTTGCGAATATCAGTTCCCGGATTTCCCGCAAAAACGTGCCGGTTGCTGTCGCGTCTTGTTCGTTGCCTCTAATGGCGAAAATAAAGGGGTCGATAATCGCTAAGCCGATCTGATTTTCGACAATGAACAAGCGCAAAGCCTGCCAGTCCTCTTTAATCATGGGCAACCCGGCCCGAATAAAGATTCCTGCGCCTTCGGCCCCCATAGTCAAGAGCCGGTTGCGAATGATGATAGGCGGGTCTTCGAGCTGAACGATTAAAACATTGGTTTGCTTAACGGCCCGGCCTAGGTAGTCACGGCCACGGCTGGCCGCAATTGCCAGATTGAAGCTCAAAAGCGTTTTTCCAAACTTAGGTTTGGCGGCCAGGATAGCAAGGGACGGCGCGGCTATGATCTCATCCCACAACCAAGGGACTTCCGTCGGCCCGGCCATAAAATCAACCAGCGGCAAAGCAAAGGGTTCCGTCTGTGGCGCTTCCGGCTCCGCGTTCGGTTCCCATAGTGGCGCTTCTTTGACGATCTCGATCAATTCCGCTTTGGTATGTCCGGCGGCCAACCAGTCCATTATGTCGCCTTTTTCGGGAAGGCCGGGAAGCTCGATAACCTTAATGCTGGCGGCTATGCCGTTGGACAACTCGGCCACCTGCTCGGCGTGTGCCTTGCCTTTGCCTTGCGGGAAATTCTTTTCCGGCGGGTCGGCGTCCGGCAATATGACGATATGCCGATCTCTTAAATCCTCTGAAAATTCAGGCAGCCACTTGAGCGCCCCAAAAGGGTTACAGGTGGCGACAAGGCCCAGCTCAATGAGTTTATCGACGTGTTTTTCACCTTCCACGATAAAAACCCGGCGCTCTTTGTCGGCCTTTATGAGCTGTGGCAAGCGGTAAAGAATCTTCTTTTGTCCGTTAAGTCCCCACTTGCCGTCCATTGTTTTAACGCCAAACTCTTTGGGCTGAAAGCGAACGGTTTCATAAGAGGGATTGCCGCTTGCATCGTCATAGCGATAGGCCGCTATCTCTATCCGGTCGCTCTTGGCTTTGGGGAACAAGTCTTTAAGCTCTAAGCCGATAGGCGTTAAAATATCGGCTGTCTCGCAGCCGGTTTGACATTTAACCAAAGCCCGGCCATCTTCGCCTTCGCTGACATTAAGGCTGGGCCGCTTGTCGCCGCGCTTGTGATTCGGGCCGGGACAATTGGCCGAGTATTCCTTGCCGCGCTGTTTGACGCCTTGAAGCCGGGATAGGACGTTTTGCAGGGGTGTCATGGGCGGCGCTCCTTCTGCTCAGCTAAAAAATCAGCGTTGCGGGTCTGAATTTGTTTTTCGTGCCGCCGCCAGACAAAGCGATCAGCTAACCATCTTGGTAGACGGCCAAAAAACCAGGAAACAAGCCTAGTCATTGGCCGTCACCGTTGCCGTTAGTTTGATTCTCGAAAGCCTCAATCGCCGATTGCGGTATGCGCACATACTTGCCGATTTTCACGCGGTCAAGGCGTCCGTCCTCAGTCATTCGATATAGCAATCCCTTCGAGACTTGCCAACGCTCGGCCACCTGGTCTAGCGTAAAAAGCCGCTCATTCATCGCAGAAAATCTCAGATTCCGGTACGCCAAGCGCTTTAGAAACGCGCTTTTGGAAATTCGGCCAAGGTTGGCGGTTGCCGGTTTCTACGGCAGACACGCAACTATTGGCCATTTTGATTTTGCGTGCTAACTTAGTTTGAGTTAGTCCTTTTGCTTGTCTAAATTCTCGCAGCTTAGACATATAAGTAACCTCCTAGTTGACTTTCGCTAACTTTTAATTTAATTTTAGCTTATGAATGAGACAAAACAGGGCTTTATTACGTCTAAATATAGTCTAAATACGTTTAGCTGGGGCGTAGAGGCTGACGGGCATGAATGGAGAGACGATATTCTATCGGCGGGCGAAGAGAAGCCACCTTTTTTAGTCGCTAAGTGCCTAATTCCTTTCTTAACGGAAGGAAAGAACCGATTAGAGAAAAACGAACAACCGCGTTTCTACTCGCCATTCGATCTTGATTTTCCGCTGTATAGAACATTTGCCGACCTTTCTGGGGAATTAAGCGAGATATTGGCCTTTGTTAACCAGTATGGAATGCTTGGCATAGGACGTGAACCTTGCGTGAAGATAAATGACAAGCTAGCCCCGTTTATAGGGCCACTGCACACTGAGCCAAGCGAAAGGGACCTGTCCTGGTCAACTATTTGGGCACTATGTGAAAGTGGCCGGCAATGGCAAGAAGAAATCGACAAAATGCAGTTCCTTCTTGCTCTGTGGGAACATCTTGAAGATGAACCCTATCTAAGAAAGCGCATATTTTGGGATGATGACTTCGGCGCTTATTTCATTAATGCAAGCGATGACTTTTTGGACGCTCAAAGAAACAGCCTTCAATATCTCAAAAGAAACGAGAAGCATCTTATTGAACGCTATATTAAATGGCCTTCAAAATTCTGGCCGACCGCCGGGCACTTTAACTTATATTCGATCGCAGACAATAATCTGCAACATCCGCAATTCTTTAGAAGGTGGAAAAAAACTGGTTTTTACCATTACAAGCAAGCTGCACGTATTCTTTTTTGTGATCTAATAAACAACGAGCTAGCAGAGCATAATTTAAGGCCAATGCTTCAACTAACCGCCGGGAAAAGAGGGGATTGGGATGAAATAGTTTGCCACCTGACTCCACAAACACTTCTTGGCGCTATGTATGTGCAATTCCACCTGGAAGCAACCGGGGTAAAGTTTCCGAAACGCTGTAAATATGAAAGGTGCAACAGAGCCAAATATTTTTATCCAACGGCAACAAGGGGCAGGGGGCAAGATTATTGTTCTGAGCCATGCCGTAAAAGCGCTCACTATCATAGACGGAAAAACCAGAAAGGCAGGTAAATCATGGCAAGCGGTTCAATCGTCAAGAGGGCAAGCGGGAATTATGCGGTCGTATACTATGTGGACGGTAAGCAGAAATGGAAAACCATCGGGCCGAATAAAAAAGAGGCCGAGCGGGCCTTGACTCAGATTATGGGCCAGGTTCACCGGGGGGAATATCAAGCGCCGAAAGACATTTTATTCCGCGATCTATGCGACAAGTGGTTAAAGAAGTCTGAGGCCGCTATCAAGCCGTCCACTTTGGATTTTTACCGCGTCCAGATTGAGCGCCGCCTAAAACCGGCTTTCGGACACTTACAGACAAGGGCAATCTCTACGGAAATTATTGATCTGTTTGTCTCCGAGCTGTCGGCCTCTTGCCTTAGCCCCCGGACGGTAGCGCATAGCCTGACCGTCTTAAAGACCATCTTTAAGACCGCTGAGCAGTGGGGGTACTTAAGCAAAGACCCGGCTAAAGCCGTCAAAAAGCCACGCGTCCCCAAGGTGGAAATGGACTTCTTGAACCCGGCGGAGATAAACAAGCTCTTGGCCGCAACCGATCAGCGCCATTATGCCCTACTCTTAACGGCCTGTATGACGGGACTAAGACGCGGGGAACTCTTAGGCCTAAAGTGGGAAGACATAGACTTTAACGCTAAGACGATCAGCGTTAGGCGCTCGGTCAGGGGGACAATCCTAGTAGAGACTAAAAGCGCTCATAGCGTCCGGCGGGTGTCGATCTCCGACACATTAATAAAAGCTTTAAGGGAACTACAAACCCGGCTACTGGTAGACGGCCCGGATAATCCGCTTGGCCTGATATTTCCAAGTGAAGTGGGAACTCCGATAGACGGCCCTAATCTACTTAGGCGCATCTTCTGGCCGACGCTTACCAGAGCCGGGCTAAGGCGCGTCAGGTTCCATGATCTAAGACATAGTTACGCAGCCCTGGCGATCAGCCGCAACGTGCCTCTAAAGGTCATACAGCGCCAATTAGGACATAGCTCGATACAGATAACCGCCGATACTTACGGCCACCTGTTGCCAGAGACAGAAAGCGCGGCGGCGGCTGAATTGGAAGCGGCCATCTTTGGCGCTGACCGGGTGTGTGAAGCCGTCTGAAAATATTTCCATTAGCAATCCATTAGCAAAAGGCCCCTCGGCGGCAAACCGTAGGGGCCTTCTTGTTGTATCTTCCCTGGTAAATGTACGTGCCCCCGGCATGAATCGAACATGCGACACCAGGTTTAGGAAACCTGTGCTCTATCCCCTGAGCTACGAGGGCATTGGACCAGTAGAATTAACTAGTCGCATTATATTTTGAGTGGCGGCAAATTCCAATACCGAGTTATGTTTGGCGACGCCACGGGTAAGAAATGCGCATGAAAATCAGAAACATAGTCGGAAGCATTGTCGCGTCGTTGGCAGCCGTGGCCGCTGCCGCAGGTGGGTTGTCCTGGTGGCTTAGTCGTCGGGGCGGCCCGATTGAATCCGTGCTGGGTGGCGACAACCAGGTCTGGCAGTGGCGGGATTACGATATCAATTTCGCGAGCGCCGGCGAGGGTCGGCCGATTGTTTTTATCCACGGCATGTATCCGGGCGCTTCCAACGCGCAGTGGGAGAGCAACTTCAGCGCCTTGTCGAAACAATTCAAGGTTTTCGCGCCGGACCTTTTGGGGTTCGGCCGGTCATCGCGGCCGGCGCTGGCTTACAGCCCGGACCTCTATAAAGACCTGATCGCGGATTTTCTGAAAGAAATCGTGGAGCAGCCGGCAATTGTCGTGGCCGGCGGCCAGTCGGCGCCGTTTGTTATCGACGTGGCTGCTTCGGACCCCAAGCTTATAAGCCGCCTGGTCTTAGATTCACCGACAGGCCTGACGAGGTTCGCCGGTCCGGCCCCGATGGGACAGCGGTTGGCGTATCGCTGGTCGAGCCTACCGGTCGTTGGCACCCTCACTTATTTCGCTATGGTTTCCAAGCGTCAAATTTCGCGCCGGCTCAGAACTGAAACTGTCGAGGACCCAAGCCTGATCACTCCGAGCGCCGACGAAGACATGTATCGCGAGACGCATCAGCCGGGCGCTAAGTGGGCGCCGATGGCGGTCTCCGGCGGCCAACTCAATGTCGATATCAGGTCTTCTTACGCCAAGCTGACTCAACCTATTTTGATACTTTGGGGAGAGATGCCTTCTTCTATCCCGGTGTCCGATGCTCAGGAGTTTTTGGACGCGAATGAGAATGCCGTCCTCCAAGCGTTTCCCGACGCCAGGTCGATGCCGGAATTCGAGCACCCGTCTAAATTTAACGCTCATGTCCAGATGTGGGCCGAAGGCAAGTTAGCCGCTTAAATGGAAAATCAGATCACCGACAGCATTTACTGGGTGGGCGTCCATTTTGCGGCACCCGCTCCCGGCGGCTCTCTCAACGCTTTCTTGATAAAAGATAACAAGACCGCGATTATCGATACGGGCGCGCCCGCGACCGCCGGCGCGGTGGTGGCCAACATAAAAACCCTGGTAGACCCTAAAGAAATCGACTACGTTATCTTGACCCATACCGACCTCGACCACGGCGGCGGGCTGGCGGCCATTTTAGAAGCGGCCCCGCAAGCCACGGTTGTCGCATCCGAATTGGAAGCCGGGGGTTTCGGCATGTGGGGTGTTCAGCCGGCCAATATTCAGGCGGTCCGCGATGGCGAGGTCCTCAGCCTCGGCCATCACCGGCTAAGGTTTGTCGGGGCCCCGTTTACCTGCACGCCGGGGACGATGATGGTCTTTGAGGAAAGCGACGGAGTGCTATTTTCAGCCGACTTATTCGCGTCCTCCGGCCCGGCCGAGTGGCGCGTTTTTACCGACGGCGATAAGACCGAAACGCTGAAAATGTTGCAGAAAATGAAACTAGGCAATACCAGATACACTAAAGAAGCGCTGGCCAGAGTCGAGGAATTGCCGGTCAAGATAATCGCTTCGGGTCACGGGGCGATGATTCGCGACAATATCAAAGAGTACGTGGACGCTTTACTGGCGGAAACGACTATTGTCTAGGGGTGGCCCTCATTTCCCCCCGCGCGTTGTTCGCGGAGCCAATGGCCGGCCTTGCCGGATAAGACCAGACCGGCGCCGATGGCAAAGGGGATGAATATCGCCGCCAGCAAATTGGGCGAAGTTTTCAATATTCCCTGCTCTTTTAACGCTTCAAAGACGATCCGGGCCAACTCGGTCAGATAAAAAGCGACAATAAAGATGTAGAGGCCCTCGATGGTCGTCTGCATCGCCATCTGGCTCCTGGCCGTCTCGTTCATGCTTCTCTGCAGGGCCAAGCTCACCGTCCAAAAGCGCCTTGACGGCAGTTTCCACCTTATCTATTCCGACCGTGAACTTGAATTCGTCGAAATATCCAAGGAGGCTCAGTCTCAACCGGTCGTCGAACAAGAAAAGCCCAAGAAAAGCATGGCGCGCATGCCGGCGCCGGACCACCCTTGGCGGCACCCAAAGTGGGGCAAACAGCTCATTGGAGCAGCTCCGTAAAAGAGGACATTTTTAACGAGTTAAGGGAGAGGACATTTTAATCGAGTCTTGACACTCACGTCCTTCGTGGTCGGGTTCATAGTCTGTGGCGATGTGGAGCTTGCCGCCCAAGACAGCGCTGCTCAAAACCTCGGTATTAGGCTCGAAGCGGGAGCGCACTCCCTCCGCGGATAGAGCCGCGCCTAGCCAGCAGATGTCCAGCTCAGTAAGCTTGCCCTTACTGGGGAATTCATGATTGTCCCGGTAGGCGGGTAGGCGTCCAAAGGTCGGCGGCGCGTTGTCTACCCACCAGGTTTGGATCGTGTAATGGTCCCGGGCAACATCCAGTTTCAGTAGTATCCGGCCGCCGCGGTCGGACCGTATAGCGAAAGCTCGAGCGTCTTGCCAATGAATATCGGTTGGCTCGATACCTAACAGGTCGGCCAGCGCCGTAAAATGCCGCCGCGCATCCGGCGACATATTCGCGTCGTTAATATAGCCGACCACATGAATGTGGGCGGGGACAGTTAAATATTGCTGCGGGACCCGATGCAACTCTTGATGAGTGGCGTCCGGCTGCACTTTGTATTCCGTCATGTCTCAACTCCTGACAGAAACAGTGTAGCAGAAGGAAGGAGGGCCAGGCATCGGGAATCAAGCCGCGTTTAATCGCCTAAAGAGTTTGGGACGCCGGTCGTAGAGAGTGAGAAAAGCCTCGACCACAGTCGGGTCAAATTGCGTGCCGGACGCTTCCATAAGCCGGCGCAGCGCTTCTTCTACCGGGAGGGCGTGGCGGTATGGACGATCGCTGATCATGGTGTCAAAAGCGTCCAATACCGCCAGTGCGCGGGCCTCAAAGGGGATCGCCTCGCCTCTCCAGCCGTCCGGGTAGCCGCTCCCGTCGTAGTGCTCATGGTGATGGCGGACGATTGGCGCCACATCTTTCAAGAATGGAATTTGGCTGATTATCTCGGCGCCGATGACCGGGTGCTTTTTCATGATGCCCCACTCTTCCGGAGTTAAAGTCTCGGGTTTGGACAGGATAGCCTCGGGTATGCCTATCTTGCCGATATCATGGAGTTCACCGGCGCGATCCAGCCTCACGGCCTGTTCTTCGCTCAATTTGAGCTGTCTGGCTATGGCTGAACTTAGGCCCTCCATACGATGAGAATGGCCGCTTGTATACGGGTCTCTGGCTTCCACAGCCTGGGCCAGGGACTCCATCGTGCCCAAGTAGTTCTTAAGCGTTTGATCAAGCGATCCGGAGAGGCTGTCTGAAAGCCGGCGCAGGCCGACATTCTGCCTTTCGATCATGATCGATGCGTTCCGCACCATTCCGTAGAGAACCAACCAGAGGAGACCTAAACCGCCGGCGAGCAGAGAGGCGACGGTCAGGAGCATTGCGCGTTGTCGGGCGTAAAGCGGCTGCAGCGAGAAATACGTTTCGAAGGCGCCGACCGTGCGCCCGTTGAATTTGATCGGCGAGTACATATCCAGCAGCGGCCCCGCGCCCGCCCGGTCTGCCGGATGCGACTCTTCTTTATAGATGATCCGCCCCCCGAGCGCCTCTTCAAAGTCTTTCTTAGACGTTAATCGTGTGCCGATCGTGCCGCGGTCATTGCTGTATAGGACGGTGCTGTCGCGCCTGACAATGCGCACAAAAACTAAATCTTTGGAGATCATGTTTTTGCTGACGAAATGGTCGAAATCCGGCCCGGCGAGCCTCTTTGAGCCGGGCGCGAAATCTGAAGGTTTGACGTGATGCGAAACGACCGCGCGCTGGATGGCTAAAGCGCGGGTGACGTACTCATCGAAAAGTTGGGCGCGGATCTGGTTGGTTAGAACGAAGTCGATGACCAGACCGATCGACGCTATAACTAGCAAGCTATAAATTGCGAACTTGGCGGTCAAGCTGAATCTAGGCGTTGACATCCAGATATTAATACCCAAATCAAGCAGCGTTGAAATACGAGGATCTTGTCTGGAACAATGGGAATCGGGTATATAGTTGACAAAGTAGATGCACAATATAAAATATGCATATGAACATATCATCTAAAGCTGAGTATGGTATTCGGGCGATGGTCGAGATAGCCGCCTCCGATGGTCCGCTAAAGCGAAGCGCGATCGCCCGGCGGCAAGGTATCCCGATACCGTTTTTGACCCAGGTTCTGCGGGCGCTAGTCAATACCGGGCTGGTCAGCAGCAGCCGCGGGCCCTATGGCGGCTATCTTCTGGCGCAGCCGGCCGACAGCATAACCCTATTGGATATAGTCACCCGGCTTCAGGGCCCGGTGATGCCTAAGGGCTGTTTGGAGACAAGTGGGTTGGACGCCTGCCTGATCGGCGGGGCGGACTGCCTGCTTCGAGATGTCTGGTCGGCGCTTAAATCAGCCAACGAGCAAGTCCTGAGGGGTGTCACATTGGATGATTTATCGCCGGTTCATAAAGGAGGCTAAAATGAGAAAAGTTTATCTGGATAATGCCGCGGCTACTAAGACCGACCCCCGTGTCGTTGAGGCCATGGTCCCCTATTTATCCGAGAATTATGGTAACCCCGCCAGCCTCCATCAGTGGGGCGAGGCGGCCAAGGAAGATGTAAACGAGGCTAGAGCCAAGGTCGCGGCCTTAATTGGAGCGCGGCCTGAAGAGGTGATCTTCACATCCAGCGGCAGCGAATCGAATAATCTAGCGATCAAAGGGCTAGCCGCCGCGCGGGCTAAGAAGGGTAAGCATATCGTTATCTCGGCAATAGAGCATTTTTCGGTTCTCCAAGCGGCCAAGAGACTGGAAACGGCCGGCTGGGAAGTGACGCTGGTCCCAGTCGACGAGAACGGCCTGGTCGACCCGGCGGATATTCTTGCCGCTCTGCGGGATGATACGGTGCTCGTCTCGATAATGCACGCCAACAGTGAGGTCGGGACCATCCAGCCGATCGCGCGGATAGCCGAGCCGGTCAGGGCGCTGGGAATAGTTTTTCACACGGACGCCGTCGCCTCGGCGGGGACGATCCCCGTGAACATCGATGAACTCGGGGTCGATGCGCTCAGTTTGGCCGCCAATCAATTCTATGGACCCAAAGGAGCGGCCGCCCTTTACGTGCGTCACGGAGTGCGGGTCACACCTCTGATCGACGGCGGCATCCAGGAAGAGGGACGGCGAGCGGGGACTGAAAACGTCGCCGGGATCATCGGCATGGGTAAAGCCGCCGAACTGGCCGGGGCCGAGATGGGAGCCTGGGCCGGGAAAATCGCTCCGTTGCGCGACCGGTTGGTAGCCGGTCTGCTTGGAGCCATGGAGCACACCAGATTGAACGGCCATCCAACCCTTAGACTGCCGGGAAACGCCCACATTGGGATAGAATATATTGAAGGTGAATCGATGCTGATAATGCTGGATATGGCGGGCGTGGCCGCGGCCAGCGGATCGGCTTGCACTTCACGGGCATTGAAGGCGTCGCATGTGTTGGCAGCTATGGGCGTGCCGCCCGAAAAGATCCACGGCTCGTTATTATTTAGCTTCGGGAAAGAGAATGACGAAGCCGACGTAGATTATGTTATCGAGGTCTTACCGCCCATTGTCGCGAGGCTGCGGGCGATGAGCCCATTCACCGGCGAAGCCGGCTAGGGAGGTTATTATATGGAACACGTTGAAGCCGCAGACGAACTGGAGAGACTGAAAGAGCGGAAGACGAAGAACAAGGTGACGATCATCGTCTTCAGCGGCGAGTTGGACAAGGTTCTGGCGGCGTTCAATATCGCGACAGGTGCCCGGTCGATGGGAATGGACGCCACTCTCTTTTTCACGTTCTGGGGGCTGAACGTCTTAAAGAAAAACGATGCCGGGAATACCGCAAAAGGCTGGATGAAGAAGATGTTGGGCTGGATGAATAAAGGCGGGACCGACCGCTTGCCGCTATCCAAGTTCCACATGCACGGTATGGGCACCTGGATGATGAAAAAACTGATGCGCGAACATAAGATGCCCAGCGTCGACGAGATGATGGTCCTCGGAAAAGAGCTGGGGATAAAGTTTGTGGCCTGCACTATCACCATGGGTATCATGGGCATCGAAAAAGAAGCCCTGCGGCCGGAGATCGACAGCTTTGCCGGCGTCGTCACATATTTGGCGGAAGCGCAGGAAAGCAGCGTCAACTTATTCATTTAGAGGAGAGAATATGGAAACCATAAAAGCGGACGCCGGTTTAGACTGTTTCGGGCTTCTCTGCCCGATGCCGATCGTCAAGACCGCGGCGAAGATCAAGGAGATGCAAGTCGGGCAGGTGCTCGAGGTCCTATCGACCGACGAGGGGATAATCGAGGACATGCCGGCTTGGTGTCGCGCGACTGGAAACGAATATTTAGGCGTCGAAGGTTCTGGCGGCGAGTATAAGGTCTATATAAGAAGGTTGGCTTGAGCCAAGCTTGCCTTGCCAAGTCGGCGCGATATTGATTTAATTAACCTCTAGCTTATTTTTTTTTATCCTAATTTAAGAGGTGAAATGAGACTTGGCCAAGATACTTGAAAAGAGATTGATCCGTCCCCCGGACGTTTTTTACTTCAAAATCGATGCCCCGCAGATCTCGCGTAAAGCGCAGCCGGGCCAATTCGTCATCATCCGCCTGCACGATCACGGCGAACGCATTCCGCTGTCGTTGGCGGACATCGATCCGGACGAAGGTACTATCAGCTTGATCGTTATGGCTGTCGGCAAGACCAGCGCGGAATTCGTCCGCATGAAGGCCGGCGATGAGATCTCCGACCTCTGCGGGCCTTTGGGCCAGCCGACTCACATTGAGAAGCTCGGCAAAGTTATCGTTATCGGCGGCGGCTTCGGCGTCGCGCCGCTCTTTCCGATCGCCCGGGCCTTTAAGGCGGCCGGCAACAAAGTCGTCTGCGTAATGGGCGCCCGTAGCGCGGACCTGCTTATTTATGAAAAAGAGATGGGCGAAGTCTGCGACGAGGTGCTGGTGACGACCGATGACGGCAGCAAAGGCGTCAAGGGCGTCGTCACCGTCGCCCTTGAACAAGAGCTTGAAAAAGGCGACACCAATCTGGTCGTCGCTGTCGGTCCGGCGATCATGATGAAATTCGTCTGTTTGACGACGAAGAACTTCGGCGTTAAAACGATGGTGAGTTTGAATCCCATTATGGTCGACGGCAGCGGCATGTGCGGCGCCTGCCGGGTGTCGGTGGGCGGGGAGACAAGATTCGCCTGTACGGACGGCCCCGACTTCGACGGGCATTTGGTCGACTGGGACCTATTGATGAGCCGCCAAAAAATGTATCTGGGCGAAGAAAAAGAATCTTTCGAAGCCTGGAAGGCCCGCCATCCAGATATTCTCACGGAGGCTTAAACAGTGACTGATGAAGAGCGCAAGAAACCTAAGCTAATACCTAACCGGACCCCGATTCCGGAGCAAGACCCAAAGGAGCGAGGCAAAAACTTCAACGAGGTGTCGCTGGGCTACTCAGTTGAACAAGCTTTACTCGAAGCCGAGCGGTGTATAGGCTGCGCCCGGCCCCCGTGCGTTAAGGGGTGTCCGGTCAACGTGCCTATCAAAGATTTTATCGCGTATATTCAAGCGCAAGATTTTCAATCAGCCATCAACAAGATAAAAGAGACAAATATTTTGCCCGCGGTCTGCGGGCGGGTCTGTCCGCAGGAAGATCAATGCGAGAAGGCCTGCGTTGTCGGCAAGAAGTTCGAACCTGTGGCGATCGGCCGCTTGGAGCGGTTCGCCGCCGACTGGGAGCGCGAGCACGGCCATAGACTCAAACCAAAAATAGCCCCATCGACCGGCAAGAAAGTCGCGATAATCGGCAGCGGTCCGTCCGGCGTCACATGCGCCAGCGACTTAGCTCAGCTCGGTCACCAGGTGACAATATTTGAAGCTTTGCATGAACCCGGCGGCGTCCTGCTCTATGGCATCCCCGAATTCCGGCTGCCCAAGAAGATGGTCGCCGGCGAGATAGCCGGTTTGGCCGACATGGGGGTCGTTATCCGCACCAACTCCGTCGTCGGCAAGCTGATGACCGTCGACGAGCTTATGGAAGAATATGACGCCTGCTACATCGCGACCGGCGCCGGGTTGCCGAATTTCATGGGCATTGAAGGCGAGAATCTAAATGGGGTCTATTCGGCCAACGAATTCCTGACCCGCACCAACTTGATGAAAGCTTACACTTTCCCTGAATACGATACACCGATAAAGGTCGGGGACCGGGTCGCGGTCGTCGGCGGCGGCAATGTCGCCATGGATTCAGTGCGCACCGCTCTGCGCCTGGGCGCTAAAGAGGCCACGATCATCTATCGTCGCAGCGAGACGGAACTTCCGGCCCGGGGAGAGGAAGTCCACCACGCTAAAGAAGAAGGTATCCGCTTTGAGATGCTTACCAGCCCGATACGCATCGTTGGGGAAGACGGTTGGGCCAAAGCGATAGAGTGCGTCAAAATGGAGCTGGGCGAACCTGACGATTCAGGTCGCCGCCGCCCCGTGCCGATAGCGGGCTCGGAATTCGAGGTCCCGGCGGATATCGTTATCATGGCCATCGGGACGGGCGCCAACCCGTTGGTGCCGCGAAGCACCCGCGACCTTGAGCTGACCCAGCGCGGCTATATTATCGCCGATGAGGAAACCGGCCGTACCAGCCGTCCGGGTGTCTACGCCGGCGGTGACATCGTTACCGGTTCGGCAACGGTCATTCTGGCCATGGGCGCCGGGCGCAAGGCCGCCAACGATATCCATAAATACTTAATGGGCGAGCCTGAACCGGAAACTGTTCAAAAAGCGTGAGTGATCCGGTCTGTTTAATAATCCTGGACGGCTTCGGGGTCGCCCCGGTAGGGCGGACTAACGCTGTCACCGTTGCCGATAAGCCGAACTACGACGCCTATACGGCCATGTATCCGCATACCACGCTGAACGCCGCCGGTACTGATGTCGGCCTGCCCGCCGGTCAGATGGGCAATTCCGAGGTCGGGCATTTGAATATCGGCGCCGGGCGCATTGTCTACCAGGATCTGACCCGCATCGACAAAGCCATTGAAGACGGCTCTTTTGGCGCTAATCCGGTCCTTATCGAGGCGGTCGATAAGGCCAAAGCCGGCGGAGCGGCGCTGCACCTATTGGGCTTACTTTCCGATGGCGGCGTCCACAGCCACAATACCCATCTCTATGCTTTACTCAAATTAGCTAAAGACCGGGGTCTCGAAAAGGTCTTTGTTCATTGTTTTCTTGACGGCCGGGATACGCCGCCGCGAAGCGCGCTCAAGTACGTTAAGGACCTGGAAGATGAGCTGGCGGTTATCGGCGCGGGTAAGATAGCCACAGTCTCGGGCCGGTATTTTGCTATGGACCGGGACAATCGTTGGGAGCGCACGCTGGCGGCATATCAGGCGCTCGTCAACGGCGAGGGGGCGCGGGCGGAATCCGCGACGGCGGCCGTCGAGCAATCCTATGAAGATGGAGCCAATGATGAATTCATGCAACCGACGGTCATCGACGGCGTCGATGGGCGAATAGAGGCCGGCGATTCGGTCATCTTCTTTAATTTTCGCGCCGACCGGGCGCGACAACTGACGGCGGCCCTCACTCAACCGGGCTTTGACGGTTTCGAGCGCGGTCCGGCCCCGCCGAAGGTCTTTTTTGTCTGCCTGGCCCTGTACGATATCGACTATAAGTTGCCGGCGGCCTTTGGCCCTGAGCCGCTCGATAATATCTTAGCCGAGGTGATCTCGGCGCGCGGTCTGAAGCAACTCCATATAGCGGAAACCGAAAAATACGCCCACGTTACCTTCTTTTTCAACGGCGGCATCGAGCAGCCTTATCCGGGCGAGGACCGTATCCTCGTCCCGTCCCCGAAGGTCGCCACATATGATCTAAAGCCTGAGATGAGCGCGCCGGAAGTGGCCGACAAAGTCGTCGCGGCGGTCGATAGCGGCAGTTATGACTTTATCGTCGTCAACTTCGCCAACTGCGATATGGTCGGACACACAGGCATATTAACGGCCGCCGTCCGGGCTATCGAGGCAGTGGACCGGGCTATCGGTCGTGTCGTTGAAGCCGTCCGCCGCCGGGGCGGCGCTGTTATTATCACCGCCGATCACGGCAACTCCGAGCAGATGGCTGAGACCGACGGCAAACCCCGAACCGCGCATACGGTCAACCGGGTGCCGATGATCTATATAAGCGATGATCGCGACGCCGCCCTGAAATCCGGCGGCCGCCTGGCAGACATAGCCCCGACTATCCTGACAGTCATGGGCATCCCGGTCCCGCCCGAAATGACCGGGACAAGTCTGTTAGACTCCCGGCCGAAAACCCCTCAGGCCGGTCAAAATTGAGAGAAGCGGCCCAAAGCCTCGGATGCAATTTTGGGGTCCCCGCAAAGTCCGCCTTTGACTTTGTGGGGCAGAAGGCAGACGAACGCCGAGGTGAGGGAGCGTATGTGTGATTACGTGACCGAACCGAGGCGGAGGATAACGCGGCAGACGAGGTTTTCGGCCGCTTCTGTTAGACTTTGATCATGCCGCGATTTGATGTAGACACGATAACCGGCCTCTCGGAAGCCGAGTCGGCCCGGAGGCTGGCGAAAGACGGCTACAACGAACTTCCCTCAGCCGGCAAAAGAAGCGTTTTCGCGATCGCCTTAAGTGTCGCCCGGGAACCGATGTTCCTGCTCCTTATGGCCAGCGGTTTGGTCTATCTCCTGCTCGGAAGCGTTGATGAAGCCCTCATGCTCTTGGCCTTTGTCGTTGTAGTCATGGGCATCACCTTCTTTCAGGAACGCAAAACCGAGCGGGCGTTGGAAGCGCTGCGCAATCTCTCGTCGCCCCGGGCGCTGGTCATCCGCGACGGCAAGCAGAGGCGTATTGCCGGGCGCGACGTCGTCATAGGCGATATGCTGGTCTTGACTGAAGGCGATAGGGTCCCCGCTGACGCCGTCCTGGTGATCTCCACCAATCTGCATATCGATGAGTCCCTGCTGACGGGTGAGTCGATTCCGGTGCGAAAAATGGCCGAGGGCGACAAAGATGACAGATGTCCGGGCGGCGATGATTCTCCATACGTCTATTCCGGGACCCTGGTCGTGCAGGGTTATGCCGTCGCCCACGTCCTTTCGATCGGCACGGCTACCGAAATGGGCAAAGTCGGCCAGGCGCTCCAAGTGATCAGTACGGAAGATACGCTGATCCAAAAGGAAACTAAAGCTCTGGTTGGTAAGCTGGCAATTATCGGCTTATCTATATGCTTGCTGATAGTGGTTGTTTACGGACTGACGAGAGGCAATTGGTTGGATGGGTTCTTGGCCGGCATCGCCCTGGCCATGGCGGTCTTGCCGGAGGAATTTCCGGTCGTGTTGATGGTCTTCCTGGCTCTGGGCGCTTGGCGCATCTCCAAAAGCCGGGTCCTCACCCGCCGGGTGCCGGCGATCGAAATGTTGGGCGCGGCGACGGTGCTGTGCGCCGACAAGACCGGCACGATCACCTTTATCAGACTTTCAGTCGGGGAGATCTTCGCGGACGGCGAATTTCTGGATGTCGGCGATGCCGGCCGGCAACTGCCGGAAAAATTCCACGAGTTGATGGAATATGCCATGCTCGCCAGCCAAAAGGAACCTTATGACCCGTTGGAAAAAGCCATTAAAGACTTAGGCGCCCGGGCTCTGGCCGGAACCGAACATATCCATGCGAATTGGCACCTGATCCGCCAATATCCCCTCTCCAAAGACTTGCTGGCCCTCTCCCATGTCTGGGAGTCGCCGGGCGGCGGCAGTTATGTGATCGCCTCAAAGGGGGCGCCGGAAGCGATCATGGACCTTTGTCACCTACGCGTTGATCAGGCGGACCGGATTTTCAAGAGATTTGAATCGATGGCCTCCTCCGGCTTAAGGGTGCTCGGCATAGCTAAGGCCCATTTTAGCGTGACTGAAAAAATCCCGGAGATAGAGCACGCCTACGATTTTGAATTTGTTGGTTTGGTTGGTTTTAGGGACCAAATCAGACCGACTGTTCCGGACGCGGTTAAGAATTGTTATCGGGGCGGAATTCGAGTCATCATGATCACGGGTGATTATCCAAGCACGGCCCAGAATATCGCCGGCGGCATCGGCTTAAGGTCAACAGATCAAGTGATCACGGGACCGGAATTAAGCCTGATGGGAGATGACGAGTTAAGCCGCCGGATCAAGACGGTAACCATCTTTGCCAGGGTAGTCCCGGAACAGAAGCTAAGGCTTGTGAACGCTTTGAAGGCCAACGGGGAGATCGTCGCCATGACAGGCGACGGCGTCAACGATGCGCCGGCTCTAAAGGCCGCTCACATCGGGATCGCCATGGGGGCCAGAGGAACGGATGTTGCCCGCGAAACGGCATCGCTGGTCCTTTTGGATGACGACTTTTCATCGATTGTAAAGGCCGTTGAATCAGGGCGCAGGATCTTCGCCAACCTCAAGAAAGCGGTGGCTTATATTTTTTCCGTACACGTGCCGATTGTCGGCTTGTCGTTTTTCCCGGTCGTTTTTGGCTGGCCCCTTATCCTGGCGCCGGCCCACATCGCTTTTTTGGAATTAATAATCGATCCGACGTGTTCGGTGGTTTTTGAATCCGAACCCGCCGACCCCGACATTATGGACCAGCCGCCGCGACACCTGCAGGAGCCGTTATTCAGCCGGAAAACTATTGGTTTTAGTCTTTTGCAGGGGGCCGGCGTCTTGGTCGCGCTTTTGATTTTGTTTACTGTGGCGAGAGCTCACGGTTACGGGATGCGCCACGCCCGCGCCCTCGTATTCACGGCTCTGGTAATCGCCAATTTAAGCTTGATACTGATAAATCGCTCCTGGTCGACCACGATATTTCAAAAAATCCACTCCCCCAACAAAGCTTTATGGTTGGTAATCGGCGGTACCTTGCTCTTGCTGGGCGCTGTTTTGGGCAATACCTTTTTGCGCCGGCTTTTTTCGCTCGGGCAAGTGGGGGGCGCGGATATATTGATCAGCGTCGGTGTCGGGGTCTTGAGCGTCATCTGGTTTGAATTACTAAAATTGCCCGGCTTGGGTAAGAAGTTGGGGAATATTTAGACAAGGGTAAGGCCGTTATGTTATTATCGCCGCTATGGTAATTGTTTTTGTGGTTCTGCATTCAATAGTCAGTTTGGGTCTCATCGGGGCCGTGTTACTGCATTCCGGTAAAGGAACGGGGCTATCCAGTTCCTTTGGCGGCGGTATCCCCAGCGCTATCGGCGGCACCGGGGTCATTGAAAGAAACCTCGACCGCATCACCATCGGCCTGGCCGTCACTTTTATTTTCACCTCCATCGCCTTAGTCTTAAGTCTTTAATCATTAGTTCCCTGCTTCTTCTTGCTATCCGACCTATTTTGCCTTTATGATTAGGCCAAGCTGTTCTTTGGTTGGAGGGGAGAATCAACACGTTGTTGGCTTATCGGTCCCGGCGGGTCTTATCTGTCCTGGCTCTCGCACTGCTCCTGATCTTATCTTTGTCCGCCTGCGGGCCGGCTAAACGCCCGGCCGGTAAAGCGGCATCTCCCAGGTATGGCGGCACAATCAACTATTTTCTTGGCGAACCGGTCGCTATCGACCCGGCTTTTGTCACCGAAGGCGAGGGCATCGAGGTGGTCAAACAGCTCTTTGACGGCCTCGTTGACTACGACCCGAAAACTCTGGCCTTAAAGCCGGCCGTAGCCCGGCGGTGGAGCTCAAACAAGGCCGGCAATGAGTGGACTTTCTGGCTTCGTCGCGGGGTCCGGTTCCACAATGGACGGGAAGTGAC
>JAUXSL010000095.1 GCA_030679975.1 Actinomycetota bacterium | reverse complement strand
CCTATCTTCTGCTCCAGGTGGGCCAGGGCCGGGGCGGACGGCATATTCTTGGGCGTCGCCCGCGACTCCAGGATATGTTTTATCCTGGCGACCAATTCGCGTGGGCTAAACGGCTTGATTATGTAGTCGTCCGCACCCAGTTCCAGCCCTTTTACCACATCGCGTTCGAGAAGCTTACCGGAGAGGAACATGATCGGGATACTTTCGGTCTCCTTGTCGGCCTTCAGCCGCCGGCAGACCTCGAACCCGTCGATTTCAGGCATCAAAATGTCGAGAAGCACGAGGTTGGGATTGGAAGCATGGGCCGCCTCTATGCCGTCCCGTCCGTTGGTTGCCGTCAGGGTCTCATAGCCTGATGTTCTCAGCTTGGCTTCAACAAGCTCGACTACGGCGGGCTCATCATCGATTATCAAGATTTTATCCATCGCCACCTTTTACCCTTTTTCTCTTTCACACTTACCTCGCGAACCTGTATCATGGTGACCGGACAAGCAATGCCTCGGTGATCGGTGAGCGCCGGGGCGGACCAGAAAAGGAGAGCGGCGTTTCTTGAGTCAGCCATGTATTATCCAGGGCGGTATGGGGGTCGGGGTTTCCGGGTGGCCGCTGGCCGCCGCTGTTTCGCGTCTGGGCCAGATGGGCGTGGTTTCCGGGGTGGTGTTGGATGTGGTGTTTGCCCGCCGTCTGCAGGAAGGCGACCCCGGCGGCCATATGCGCCGGGCGTTGGATCATTTCCCGGTACCTGGGATCGCCCGGAGGGTTTGGGATCAATACTTTATTCCGGGCGGCAAGGCCGCGGGAGATGCCTACAAGAAAATCCCGATTTTTACCGTCAATCCCGGCGCGGCCCTCCTTGAACTGGGGGTAGTCTCTAATTTCGCCGAGGTCTGGCTGGCAAAGCAGGGCCACAACGGGGTCGTGGGCATAAATTATCTGGAAAAACTTCAGCTGGCCAACCTGGCGCCGATATACGGGGCGATGCTGGCCGGCGTCGACTATGTCTGTATGGGCGCCGGCATTCCCAGAGAGATCCCGGGAGTGCTCGACAGGTTCGTCGATCACGATGCGGCCACTCTGCGATTGGATGTCGACGGCGCGTCGCCGGACGATGACTTCCGGACCCGTTTTGATCCCCGGGCACTGCTCGGCCAGTCTCTGCCCAAACTTAAAAGACCTAAGTTCCTGGCCATTATAGCCTCAGCGGTTTTAGCGATATCCTTAGCTAAGAAATCAACAGGACAAGTGGACGGTTTCGTCATTGAGGCCCCGACAGCCGGCGGGCACAACGCTCCGCCAAGAGGCGGGGTAACCCTGGGCGATACCGGCGAGCCGGTTTACGGCCCCCGGGACGAGGTTGATTTCGCCAAGATCAAGAGCCTTGGTCTGCCGTTCTGGCTGGCCGGTTGTTGTGCCTACGTAGAAAAATTAAAAAGAGCGCTGGAAAGCGGCGCGGCCGGCATCCAAGTCGGTACCGCGTTGGCTTTCTGCCGGGAATCCAGCTTGACCGACGAGATAAAGGCGCAAGTTATTCGGCAGGTAATCGCCGGCGAGGCGAGCGTATTTACCGACCCGACCGCTTCCCCGACCGGGTTTCCGTTTAAGGTTGCTAAAGTGCCGGGCTCTCTATCCGAGACCGATGTCTATGAGGGCCGGCCGAGACTCTGCGACCTTGGCTACTTAAGGCAGCCGTATAAGAAAGCCGACGGCTCTCTTGGCTATCGCTGCCCGGCCGAACCGGTCGCCGCTTATATTCGCAAAGGCGGCAAGCTGGAAGAGACGGTGGGGCGCCAATGTCTTTGCAACGGTCTCATCGCCAACATCGGCCATCCCCAGGTACAGAAGAACGGTTATGTCGAGCCCCCTATCATCACCGCCGGTGACGATCTCGCCAACATCGGTAAATTCATCAAACCGGGTGAAACCGCATATTCGGCGGGCGACGTTATAAATAATTTGCTCCGGGAAAGGACGTGAAAATGACACCAGCTAAACAAGGCGATACAGTACAGACTCACTATATAGGCAAACTCGATGACGGCACTGTCTTCCATAGTTCTGAAGGGAACGAGCCTCTCGAGTTCATCATCGGCACCGGTCAAGTAATACCCGGATATGAGCAGGGTGTCGTGGGGATGGATCTGGGCGAGTCGAAGACGATCACAATCCCGGTCAACGAAGCGTATGGTCCCCGCCGCGACGATATGATCTTGGTGCTCGGCCGCGAAGAGTTCCCGCCGGAGATGGATCCAAAAGTCGGCGAGAAATTAGAGATGCACCAACCGGACGGCGCGGTGGCGCTGGTGACCGTCCTTAAGACGTCGCCTGAGAGTGTCACTATCGATGCCAACCATCCGCTTGCCGGCCACGCCCTCGTATTCGATGTTAAGCTGGTGGGCGTCCGTAGCAGGCCGCAGACGCGCGGTCTGTAAGCGGCCCTCGGCCGTTACGGTGTGCTGAACAGTGCCTCCATTTGTCCAGGTAACCTTGCCTCCCTTGAGGAGGTTGACTTCAGCCGGACCAAAGGAAAAATCCACGATCTTGACCGAGGCGCTCTTGCTCCCTGTTGCCGGCGCCGGCTTTATGGTTTGTTTCTTTGCCGTTGGCTGTTGTCCCAGGCAGCCCGCTAGAGCGAACAGACCCAGCGCCAAGACCAAGGCGCCCAAAAAAACCGATATTCTTTTCATCTTAATCACCTCCTTATCGGGTGATTGTAGTCAGATAGAAAATCGCGATCGCCTCGACTTTTTTCAATTTCCTATTGAGCCGCTTTTTGCCATAATAGCGGGAGAGATTGAGCGAGGGGCTTAAACCCTCGAGTGGAAAGGGGACAACCATGGGACCCAATGCCATTGTCTTTGTCGTCACTATTGCTATAGGAGCGCTTGCATTCGCGGGTGCGGCGGCGCTTATCAAATTAATCGGGAAGAACTCCGTGCGCGGCAGGGCTCGGACCACCTGGTTGTGCGCGGCTTTCGCGCTGGCGGCCATCGTCGCCATCGGGATGTGGGCTTACGCCTCGATCTACTATGTGAAGCCGGTGGGTTGGATAGTCGCGCTTGCGGCTGCGGGAATTACAGTCGCTACTCTTTTTGCTCTCATCGGCATGGATGTCCGCTGGCGGCCGAACAGACTCCTTGCACTCGTCGGACTCTTTATAGCCGCCGGCATTGCCTTTTCCGCGTTCTCGATGATGATGTCCGGGATAATAGGACTTAATGTCGAGGGGATTTTTCCATACACGACTCGCGCGCGGCAGATCGCCGAGGCGAAAGGCTTTACGGCTCTTATGCCAAAAAGACAGAAGCTGCAGACAGATTCCCTGCCCATCGATGCGCTGCCGGCGCCGGATCAAGGCGTCTCATTCGTTTATGAAGGCTTTAATTTGCAGGAACGCAAGGCCAAGAAATCGATGACCGAGGCCGATCTTAAGAAGCTCGTGGCGCCGGGCGCCTCGCCAACACAGGAGGTCAAGGTGACTTCCGATGCGAAAGTTACCAGCCACACGGTGCAGGGCAAGCCGGCAGTCGCTGTCGAGGACCAGGTTATAAGGTCGGGAGGACCAGGCGCGACACCCAAGAAGGATACTTATACTGTACTCGTGTTAGAACTTGACGGCGTGGATGTAAGGCTCTCCGCGAGCAGCGGCGAGAAGCTTAGCTCCGACGGCACGTGGGTGCCCTTCAGGGCTCTGACCGTCGAACAACTTGTGAAAATTGCCGAGACACTTGCGCCTGTGGAATAGCGGAGAGCGGTAGCTTGCCGTGCCCCCAGCGGAATTCGAATCCGCGCCGCCGCCTTGAAAGGGCGGTGTCCTAGGCCACTAGACGATGGGGGCTAGAATCATTATATATCCGGTGCCGGACCTTGTGACCCATAACTTTTTAAAAAAGGTCGGGTTTCGGTCTTACCGAGCCAAAAAAATAGAGCCGACTGCCGGCTCTCTTAGCACCGGTAGGATAGTAACAAAAACCGGCCAGCCGCGCAAGGATTCAGGCCAATTGTGTCAAAGCTCGTTAAAAATGTCCTCTTCCTTAACTCGTTAAAAATGTCCTCTTTTAAGGGGCTGCTCCAATGAGCTGCTTTCCCCACTTTTGGCGCCGCCAGGGATGGTCCGCCGCCGGCATGCGCGCCATGCTTTTCTTAGGTCTTGTCTGTTCGATCACCGACTGAGGCTGAGCATCCTTGGCTCTTTCGACGAATTCAAGTTCACGGTTCTCATAGACCAGGTGGATGGCGCCATCAAGGTGCTCTCGAACCGTGAGCTTGGCCCTAGTCGGCGG
>JAUXSL010000094.1 GCA_030679975.1 Actinomycetota bacterium | reverse complement strand
TTGGCTTCGCCCCTGGCCACAGCCAGCATGACCATAGCGATATCGCGACCGTGGTCGCTGTGGGCCGAAGCCCCGGCGGCCACATGGCGGGCCATGTTGCGGGCGGAAATGGTCGACATCGTGGCGCCGCAGACACCGGTTTTTTCTTCGCGGTCCTTGCCGACCAATCGACACGGACCCATAGAGCAGAGCTTACAACAGCTACCGTCGCCCATCGGGCAGGGCCTCATCGCCTCAGCCCGGCTGAACATCGTGGCGATACCTTTGGATGCCGCTTCGTCGATCATGGCCTGAGCCGCCGGGTCGACGCTCTTTTGGCCGTTGTTTTTGACTTCGTCGCTCATAATAAATCCTCCCAGGGAGCTATATAAAAGTCATTTGCTATCAGATGTAGACCTTTAAGTATATCATCTCATCGGCCTCAAAGTAATGGTTTTTTCCGGCCCTCATTTAAAAAATGCCCCCAGCGCCTTTTTGACTCCCGCCACCGCCTGCGGATGGCGCATGATTAGCAAGTTCGCCCCGGCCGTGGCCAGAGAGACGGCCGTCATGATCTCCCAGGATACCGCTCTGGTCACTTGGTCGCCCCATTCGGCCGTATCGCCCGTTTTGGCTTCTTTAGTCTTCCAGACCTCGACGCCCAGGTTGGCGACGACCGGCATCTTGGTCATCTCGTCGCCCTGCTGCAACGCGGCCAGCTTTAAGCGCTCGATTATCGTATAGGTATAATCAAGCCCGTAACCGAGCGCCCCGGTCGAAGGATCGATGATGACCCGCTCATGAGGCAAACCCAACTGCGTCAGCAGGATATTCAACTGCTTGGCGAGATTAACGTCACACGGGGTCAGGGCGACAACATTATGATTGAAACCCATGGCCGCGGCGGCCACAGTTTTGTAATTGTCCTCGGTGGCCGGCCCCAGGGCGATATTTCTGCCCTCTGCGGCGGCCGCCACTTTCGGCAGAACCTCGCTGTCTTTTTCAGCGTTATCGGTCCCATAGACCATCAGCGGCACCGCCACGGCGTCAAGCACTTTTTTCACGGTAGCGGCGGCTTCATCGCCGCTCTTATTGTCGCCGTTCGGGTCCGTGCTCGCCAATTGCAGGCAGATCATCTCCGCCCCGTATTCTTTGACGCACTTGACCGCCCACGCCGCCGGGTCCCCCAGCACGTCCGCGAAGGGCGCCTTGACGGCGTCCACCCAATCAACGGGGTTGTTGTCATAGACTTCCATCGCTATGACCGGCTTGTTCGGCACCTCGCCTTCAAAGCCGTAAAGCGGAAAGGTGTTCTCGCCGCCGAGCGTGACCACATTCGGCTCAACGCCGATCTTTACCTCAACAATCCGACCCGAGTATGTCTCTATGGGAGCCGTAAACGGCATGGTTTCCTCCTTAAGCTAGATCCCGGCGGCTGCTTTTGCCGCCTGAACTGTATTTCTCATCAACATCGCTATCGTCATCGGCCCGACCCCGCCGGGAACCGGCGTAATTGCCCCGGCCACTTCCTTTGCCCCCGCAAAATCGACGTCGCCGCACAAACCTGCTTCAGTTCGGTTCATGCCGACGTCAATCACGGCGGCGCCCGGTTTGATCATATCGGCGGTTATGAATTTCGGCTTGCCTACAGCCGCGATCAGAATATCCGCGCGCCGCGTCTCCGCCGCCAGGTCCCGGGTCTTGGAATGGCATATCTCGACTGTGGCATTATTGTGCAGCAGCAACATCGCCACGGGCTTGCCGACAATATTGCTCCGCCCGACCACCACGGCTTGGCTGCCGGCGATCTCAATATCATATCTTTTAAGCAGCTCGATGATGCCGCTTGGCGTGCACGATTCAAAAATAGATTCACCGATCATCAGTTGGCCGACATTAAACGGATGCCAGCCGTCGACATCCTTCGCGGAGTCAATAGCCAGCAAGACCCGGTGTTCGTCTATCTGCTTCGGCAGCGGCGATTGAACCAGGATTCCGTCGATCGCTTTGTCCTGATTCCAAGATTCGACTAGGGCCAGCACATCTTCCTGGCTTGTGGATGCGGGCAATTGTTCTTTGATCGAACGAATGCCGATCAGCGCGCACGCTTCTTCCTTGTTGCGAACGTAGATGTGCGACCCCGGATCGTCGCCGACCAAGGCGACCGCCAAGCATGGCTCGATGCCCCGGCTTTTCAGCTGCGCGACTTCCATCTTCAGCTCGGCTTTTATATCAGCGCTTACTTTTTTACCGTCTATTATGGTTGCGGCCACAGTTCCCCCTTTACACCACGAGATTCCCGCGTGCGCGGGAATGACACATCACGTTTCACCCAGCCAGCGCCAGCTTACCGGTAATCCGTTCCAAAATCTTGCCCGCCGCCGTTATGGCCGGGGAATCGTCCGGCAACTCCAAGAGCGACCGGTCGGCTAGATCGAATTTAGTCACCAGCTCATCGGCCGGGATAACGCCGGCCAGTTCCAGCCCGCGCTCGTCGGCCTCGGCCAGGGCCGCCCGGGTCATCTCAACGCTTCCGAGGCGGTTTAAGACCAAAGCCATCTGACCGACCGGGACCTTTAAATCCTTGACTAAGTCGCGGATGCGGGCCGCCGTGCGCACGCCCCGGGGGCTGGCATCGGAGACTATCAGCAGATAGCTGACGTTCTTGGTCGTCCCCCGGCTGATATGCTCGAGACCGGCTTCGTTATCCATAACCACGTACGGATAGTTATGCTGCAATATTTCCATATATCTCTGCAGGACCGAATTGACATAGCAATAGCAACCGGTCCCTTCCGGTCTGCCCATCGCCACCAGGTCGAAGTCTTTCGTCTCGATCATCGAATCGGCCAGCTGCAGCTCTATCCAGGCGTCTTTGCTCATGCCCGCCGGAAGCATCCCCATGTTCCGCAAGAGATCGTCCCTGACCTCACCGACCGTTTGTTTGATATCGACGCCCAGGACTTCATTGAAGTTTAAGTTGGCGTCGGCGTCAATGGCCAGCACCGGGCCGAGCCCTTTCTTTATAAGATGTCTGACCGTCAAAGCGCAGAACGTCGTCTTGCCCGTCCCGCCTTTGCCGGCGACCGCGATTAATTCAGACATTTATCACACCACTTTCTTCAGCGCTTTCCCGATATGCACGGAGGGAAAGAGCTTTTCATTTGTATGGGGCAGGAAGAGCGCCGACACATACTTGTCCATAAAGGTATTGTCCGCGCTCAGCTCCATATAGCTCATGCTCCGGGTTATCTCCATCGCCTTGGCCAACACCCGCCGCGAGACTGCGCCTTTAGCCGAACCCAGGAGCGAGCCGTTGCCCACAAAAGTAAATCTATCGACCGGCAAGTCCGGCAGCAAACCAATGGTCACAGCTTCCTCGACCTTGATATAGTTACCGAAAGAACCGGCGATCATTATCTCTCTTAAATCAGCCAGGTCAATCCCGACACTGGCGGCCAGCGTCGTAATACCCGCGTAAACCGCCGCTTTCGCCCTCATCAGATTATCGATATCGACTTCCGTCAAGACGATATCCCGACCGACAGCCGTCATCTTTGCCCAGGCGACAACAAATTCCCAACCGTATTCGCCCTGGCGGACACGGTCACTCTCTAAATCTTGATGGAATTTGCCGCGTTTGTCGACCGCCCCGGCCTTAAACAACTCCGCCAGGAGATCGATCAAGCCCGAGCCGCAGATACCGATAGGCAGGTGACCGCCGATGGTCGTAAAGACGATTTCAAGCGTGCCGGGTTCGATAATCACCCGCTCGATGGCCCCGTCTATGCTGCGCACCCCGTCTTTAACGCCGGCGCCTTCAAAGGCCGGACCGGCCGAACACGAGCAACCAAGCAGCCATTCCTTATTGCCCAGGACGATCTCGCCATTGGTGCCGATATCTATGTATAGAGTCAAGTCTTCATGACCGACCATATCCGCCGCCACCACTCCGGACGTGATGTCCCCGCCCAGATAGCCGGCGACACACGGATAGAAGATGACCGGCACGCCGCTAAGCGTTTTCAGCCCAAGCTCATCCGTGTCGACCGTCGGAGCGAACCGGAAAACCGGTACGTACGGCGCTTCCCGGATTTCATCCGTGCCGACCCCTAAGAGCAGATGGGTCATGATGGTGTTGCCGGCCATGACCGCCACGGTAATATCCCCTGGTTCGATGCCCGCTTCCTTGGTCGTCGTCGCGACCAGGCGGTCGATCGTCTGAGCCGCCTTGGCCTGCAACACTTCACGCCCCCGGGCCTTCTTGGCATAGACCATCCGGGAGATGACGTCGTCGCCAAAACCTACCTGACGGTTATATTCGGACGCCTCCGCCAATATCTGACGTGCGTTTAAGTCTATGATCTGAGCGGCACACGTTGTGGTCCCGATATCGACGGCGAGCGCGTAATATTTCTTAGTCGTATCGCCGGGCTCGATCGCTATAACACGGCAATGGTCGGCTTCCCGCAGAGCCGTAACCGTGATGCGCCAATGGCTCCGGCGCACGATATCCGGTACCCGTTTGACGGTATCCAGGTCTATCTTGACCTCGTCGACATCCAGCTCGCGCCGGAGCAACCGGCTGATCCGCGTCATATCGCTGACCGAGTCGCTCAAACTCGGCTTGGCCAGTTCAAAATATTTCTTGACGACCGGCGGGTCGAATTCGAGAGCCGCCAATTGCTCGTTCCAGCTGTCGATGCTGCTGGTCAGGGTCTTTATTTTTGAGCGGCCTTTGGCCACCAGTTCCGATTCGACCGGAATTTCGATTTTCAGGTCGCGGAAGACCGGGGTCTTACAGGCCAGGACATAGCCTTTTGCCAGCTCTTCCTCGGTAAGATTGGCGGTCGAACCGGTCTCGACGCGCCGGCCGCCG
>JAUXSL010000092.1 GCA_030679975.1 Actinomycetota bacterium | reverse complement strand
CCATTACCGGCTTCCTGGATCTCTTGAAGCGGGCCGGCCTCGGCCCGGCCAGTATCGCCAGGACCGTCGCCTGTCTGAGGGGCTTTCATAAGTTCTTGATCTTGGAAGAGATGAGTTCCGTCAACCCGACTGAAGACCTGGCTAGCCCGAAGAAGCCGCTGCGCCTGCCGGGGGTTCTCTCTATCGACCAGGTAGAAGCCCTGCTGGCGCAACCTTTCCCGGTCACGCCCGGCGGCGGCCGCGACCGGGCTATGCTTGAAACTCTTTACGCCTGCGGGCTGAGGGTCTCGGAATTGATCGGGCTGGACACCGACGATCTCGATTTTGACGGCGATTATCTTATCTGCACCGGCAAGGGGTCGAAACAACGGCTTGTCCCGTTTGGCAGCGGAGCCAGGGAGTCTTTGAAAGATTACCTCGCCCTGAGGTCGGTCTTGAGCCGGAACAGATATCGCGAAACGGCTTTGTTTTTAAATACCCGCGGGACGCGCCTGAGCCGTCAAAGCGCCTGGAAGATAGTGAAAAAATATGCCGCCAACATCGGTATCACGCGGATATACCCGCACGGCCTGCGCCACTCGTTCGCCACGCACTTGCTAAAAGGCGGCGCCGACCTGCGGGCCGTTCAAGAAATGCTCGGCCACGCGTCGATTTCGACGACGCAGATATACACATCGTTGTCGCGGGACGACTTAAGAGAGATCTATCGGGAGAGCCATCCGAGAGCTAGGTAGAGATACGCCTCGCCGCCATCAACAGACCGATTATCGACTTGGCGTCGATGATTTCGCGCCTGTCGATCATGGCCAGAGCTTCATCGAGCGGGATGATGATGCGCTCCATATCCAGCTCTTCATCGCCGTCGGGCTCCATCTCGCCGATGGCTGTGACTTCGGCCATGTAGAGGTGAAATAGTTCGCTGCTGTAGCCCGGGCTGTTATGAAATTCCGTCAGTTCAATCAATTCGCGGAACTCGACCCCCGCCTCTTCTCTCAGTTCGCGCCGGGCGCATTGCGCCGGAAATTCACCCCGGTCGAGCTTGCCCGCCGGGATCTCCAGCAGATAATGACCGACGGCATGGCGATACTGGCGGACCAGGACGACTTCCCTATCGGCCGTGACCGCCACCACCCCGACCGCCCCGGCATGGGTTATGACTTCCCGCTCGGCAACGTTGCCCGCCGGCATCCGCACCTCATCGACACGGATGGTAAAGATGTGCCCCCGCCAGACCTCTTTTGAATTGACAATCTCATACTTGCTGTCAGGCACTATTCATCCTTCTCGATTAGGGTCTTTACTTGTTCTTCAAAGAAAGCCTTGACCGCAGGCCACTGTAGATCAATGAGCATTCTTGGATCAGGCTCGGCCTCCGCATCGTCAAAATAGACGAGGCTTTTGAACAAATGCGCTGAATTGTAATTGATTCCTTCGTACTTTTTTGGCATGGCCTCGATCAATACGTTCAACCCACCCAAAGCGTCACAAATAACCTTAACATCAACAAAATCCCGCTTGCTCCCGCGAGACGAAATCGCCGTCAATTTCATCAGGCCGACATCAAGCAAGCCGGCTATTTCGGCGCCAAGGAAGACGGTTGGCGCCTCCAACAAGCGATAAGGATATTCAAGCCAACTTGTTTTCACGCCCGCCAATCGGACCGTCAAGGAGCCTGCTTCTTGATTGACGATATATAGTTCCCCAAAGGCCCGCAGGCCGTCTTCGAGCGTTAGGGGATCAAAGGTCTTCTTGGTGAAAAAATCGAGGTCTTCAGAGAGGCGATGGCCTAACATTAGGGCCACGGCCGTACCCCCGGCCAGATAGAAATCGCCGATGCGTTGGCGGCGCGCCAACTCGACTAGAAGTTCGCGGCTTTTCGGTGGGAGGACCTTCTCAAACAAGCGACTTCCTCTCTCGGGATATTTAAAATCAGACACCACAAGTTGGCGCTTTTCTTAGAAATACGGCGACTGCCGCTAACAATTTCTCGCACGCGGGCGGGACCGTAATAATCGAGCAGCCAACGCCAGTCCTTAACGTCGCCGTGATCACTCACGCGCTCGACGACATAAGCGGCATGATGGTCGCAATCAATTTGTGCTAGCGCCGTATCCCAAAATAGCCCGCGCATGGATTCCGGTGGGTTGACCATGTGTTAATTATACCAGATTAAGGGCAGAAATTGCCGCCGCGCCGGCAGCTAAAAAGAAGGCCGGCTCCAGGTCCGAGCCCCGGCCCATGGTGGAGGCTTTGGGGCCGCCGTTTTCGGCGATTTTGGCCAGGGCCGGTAGGGTTATGTCGTTGCCGACAACACGAACGTCGTGGCGGTCTTTGATGCCGGTATGTTCGATCCGCTCGTTTATCGAACCGGCAAAAACAGAGAGAGCATCGGGCAATTCCGGCATCGGCACGATCGCCGGCGCCAAGGCCGCGATTGTAAGCGCCGCGATTGTGTGATGGCTTAAGCCCTGGTGGCGGGGACGGGGATCGGCTTGGCTCAAACGCGGGACGGCTATCGGCCGTCCGCCAAGCGCGGCGGCGGCGTTGATTATCTGCCCTTGTTCGATGCCGCTGTGGCCTAGGGCCGTGCCGGTGCCGGCGATGCCGGGGCCCTTAGCGACGACGGTAACATCGGCGTTGACGACGTATTTGGCAGCGGCCAGAGCGCTGTAAATATTGACGGCCTCAAAATCGCCGCCAAAGGCCTGGCCGGCGGTGATAACCGCCTCCAGATAGCCATTTTCCCGCAGCCATGTGGCGGTCTTGCTGAAAGCCGCCGGCAAGGCCCCGCCGTCAGTCATTATATAGGCGACTTTAGCTTCCGGCTTGAGTTCTTTGAGTGTGGCCGCGATCGGCAAAAGTTGACTGTGGAGTTCACAGGCAATGACCGGCAGGCCGTCGATGCTCGTAACATCTTTGAGCGCTTCATGATAAGGGCTGTCTTCTTCCTCAACGGAGAGCCCGGCAAATTGCAGCGGGGTATAGCGCAGTTTCATCAGATGTCCGGAGCCGGGGATGCCTGCCGCTGCATTTCGATTGGACTCGCCGCGACTTAGGTTCCAGAGAACGAAACTGTAGCCGCCTGTACCTAAGGACAGGTCGACTGCCGTGGTGTTAACGATCACCTTATCGCCGACGGCTACCGGCCCGGTTAAGTTATCGTAATTGATCGCCTTACCGGCTTGACCGTCGATTTCGATGGCAATCTTGGTTAAGCCTGATCTTGGCTGTATGATTTTCTGAACAATCGCTGTTTTGAAGTTAATCATTAGTAGATTCCCGCTTTCGCGGGAATGACACTTGCCTGAGATTGCATCGCTTTCGCGGGAATGACACCCGGGAAGTTCTTTCCACCCTAACTACCTGCAACGCGCGCGATGGCCACCGCCAACCTCGCGGCCAACGTTAGTTGGTCGACGGAGATGGATTCGCTGGTGGTGTGGGGATCCATATAGCCGACACCAAGGTTGACGGTGGAGACGCTTTGGCTGTTAAAGACATTGGTATCGCTGCCGCCGCCGGTGGCGGCATAAGCTGGTTTGACGCCGATAGATTCCAGCGCCCGGCCGGCCCAGACGACCACTTCGTCCTTGAGCGAGAGTTTGAACCCGTCATATTCCCGGGCGATGTCGACCTCGACGGTCGCTCCAAAAGCCTTGGCGGCCCGGTTGGCGGCCTGGGCCATCCTGTCCGTCTGACGGTTAAGCTTGCTTATTTTTAGACTTCTGGCCTCGCCCTTTATCTCGGCTTTATCGGGGATGATGTTGGGCGCCCGCCCGCCCTGGATGATACCGATGTTCGCCGTCGTCTCCCGGTCGCGCCGTCCCAGGGGCATAGTCTCGATAGCGCGGGCCGCCGCCTGGATGGCGCTCACGCCCGTCTCCGGGCTGACCCCGGCGTGGGAGGCCTTGCCGAAAAAAACCGCGTTGACCGTATTCTGCCACGGCGCCACGATGGTTATATCACCAACCATACCGGCGGCGTCAAGGACAAAACCGCACCGGCCGGTAACCATTCGCCAATCCAGATTCTTGGCGCCCAGCAAGCCTTTTTCTTCACCGACCGTGAAGACAATATCTATCGGGCCGACTTCGCCCGGATCGGCCACAATGACCTGCGCCATCTCCATAACGGCGGCGATACCCGCTTTATCATCGGCCCCCAGGACCGTGTCGCCTTTCGCGCTGACGACCCCGTCGACCACTACCGGTTCAATGCCGACGCCCGGCTCGACCGTATCGAGATGGCAACTGAAAAATATCGCCGGCTTGGCCTTATTCCCGGGGCGATGAGCGATCAAGTTCCCGGTATCGCCGCCGATTTTCGCGCCGGCGCCGTCGATTTTCACCTGCCAGCCGATGGCTGTCAGCTTATCGGCCAGATGGTCCACAAGTTTTTTTTCATTGAAGGTGAGGCTGTCGATTCGGACAAGCTCAAGGAAGCAGGCCAAGAGCCGATCTTTATCAATCATGTCTACCCGCCGCTAACTGTGACCGAGCGGTCTTTCCGGCGACTCCTGCTGACGGCGGCATTAATGAACTCCCTGAACAGTGGATGCGGTTTTGTCGGTCGCGATTTGAATTCCGGATGGAACTGGCAGGCCGCGAACCAAGGGTGGTCGTCAAGCTCGATTAACTCTACTAATTTATTATCCGGCGACGTCCCGCTGAACCTCAAACCTTTGGCCCCCAGCTCTTTGCGCCAAGCGTTGTTCACCTCGTACCGGTGGCGATGGCGCTCAAGTACCAGTTTTTCTCCATAGGCTTCCTGGGCTTTCGTCCCCGGCTCCAACCGGCAAGGGTAACTGCCGAGACGCATCGTCCCGCCCATGTCGGCCACCTGGCGCTGGTCCGGCATCAAGTCGATGACCGGATAAGGTGTGGCCCGGTCGAATTCGGAGCTGCTGGCTTCATTCAAGCCCGCGACATTGCGGGCGAATTCAATGACCGCGCATTGCATCCCTAAGCAGATACCGAGAAACGGCACTTTGTTTTCCCTGGCAAAAGTGACCGCTTTTATCTTGCCCTCGATACCCCGAACGCCGAAACCGCCGGGGACAAGAACGCCGTCGACCTCGTCAAGCTTGGCGTTTATTTCTTCGGGGGTGAGCCGCTCGGCATCGACCCAATTAACCTCGACATCAACGCCGGCGTTGAAACCCGCGTGCCTTAAGGCCTCGACCACGCTGAGGTAGGCGTCGGGCAATTGGACATACTTCCCGACGATGCCGATTTTTATCTTCTCCTTGATACTCCCGATCTTGTCGACCAGTCCTTTCCACTCCGCCAGGTCGATCGGGCCGCAATCGAGCTTAAGACTCTCGACGACGATGTCGTCCATCCCCTCGGCGTGAAGCTTTAACGGAACCTCGTAGATGTTACCGACGTCGACCGCGGAGATGACCGCTTCCGGTTCGATATCGCAGAACAAGCCGATTTTAGCCTTCACGGACTGGTCGATGGGCCGGTCGGAACGGCAAACGATAATATCCGGCTGTATACCGATGCGCCGCAGCTCATTGACGCTGTGCTGGGTCGGCTTGGTTTTTAGCTCGGCCGGGCCGGCTAGATATGGGATAAGCGTCAGGTGGACATAGAGCACGTTGTCCTTGCCTATATCTTTTCGAAATTGGCGGATGGCTTCCAGGAACGGCAGGCTCTCGATGTCGCCGACCGTGCCGCCTACCTCGGTGATGACGACATCGGCGTCACCGGAGGTAAGGGCCAGTATCCGCTCTTTTATCTCGTTGGTGACGTGAGGGACGACCTGGACGGTGCCGCCGAGAAAATCTCCCCGGCGTTCTTTGGTCACAACCGACCAGTAGATGGACCCGGCGGTGACGTTGCTGTCCTGGCCCAGGCTTTCATCGATAAACCGTTCATAGTGGCCGAGGTCGAGATCGGTCTCGGAACCGTCGTCGGTGACAAAGACTTCCCCGTGCTGAAACGGGCTCATAGTCCCCGGATCGACGTTTAAATAAGGATCAAGTTTTTGGATGGTGACCTTAAGGCCGTGGCATTTGAGAAGGCGTCCGATAGAGGCGGAAGTGATACCTTTGCCCAGCGATGAGACGACACCGCCGGTCACGAAAATATGCTTTGCCATTCCCCCCGCGCGCCCGACAATCGCCATCTACGTTCTTACCCTCGTCACTGCCTTAACCCCAGCTCGTCCAGTTGTTTCAGTATCGGCGCCTTTTCAATAAAATTGCTGATAGAGTATTTCTCCGTTATGAGGTGCAAAACAACCAAAACAGCTAAAATCGCCAGATTTGCAGTCTCCGACAAGTTAATCACAAAAGCAAAACCAAGGATAGCCCCTAAAGCGTTCGATCCGGCGTCCCCCATCATCGACTGCTCTTTGAGGTCCCCCCAAAGAAGGCCCGCTACCGGCGGGATTATCAGGCCCCATAAACCCCAAAAAGACGACGACCAGGTGGCGATGAACGTGGCTATCGCTCCCAAGCTGAAAACTTTTATCGCCCGGCCCGGACGTAGGTCGAAGAGATTGGCGGCGTTTATCGATAATGTCAGGACGGCCGCGTTGGTCAAGAAGACGATGATGTCGGTCGAGACAAAACCGGCGATTGTCACGGCGATGGCGAAGCCGACGATCGCTTTGAGCGTCCCGGTCGTCATGATGCCAAACCGCAACTGAGAAAAGTGGCCGCGCAAGCCGCCGATGACACGGTTGCCTATTAGATCATCGATAAAACCGACAAAAGAAGTCGTCACCACCAACGCCAGGAGGGCCAACAATTCGGTCGCGTTGATATTTCCCGGGCCTCCGGCGAAGACCTGAATCATGGTGACGGCCGTAGCCGCCAGCATAACCGTCGGCAAGAGCAAGCCGAATGAATTGACGACATATCGCTTTCGCCAGTTCGGCTTGGTGCAGTTGGCCCCGCTTAGCAGACGCATGACCGGGGCATAAAAAATAAGCGTCAGGATGGTCGAGACGACGAGGGTCGAAATAAACAGAGGCGCTCTCCTTCTTTAAGTCCCGCTTACATTCTAGCGGAAATCTTCAAGCGGAATGTCGATTTATTAGAACTTCGCGATAGATCGTTTCAGTCCGTTCCACTACCCGACCAAGAGTAAACCGGGTTTTGACCCCGGCCAACCCCGCGGCGGCCAGTTGGCGCCTCTTTCCTTCATCGTCGGCTAAGCTCTCGATCGCCCCGCTTAAGGCGGCGACATCGCCCGGAGGCGCCAGAACACCGCTTAGGCCGTCTTCTATTATTTCCGGCACACCGCCGGAATTAGCGGCAACGACAGGCAAGCCGGCCGCCATAGCTTCCAATAGTACCAGGCCAAACGGCTCATTCTTAGAGGGCAAGCAAAATATGTCCGACAATGCCAGCAAGGGCCTCGTGTCGGCAACATGCCCTAAGAGCCAAATATTGGCCTCGAGCCTCCGGTCCCTTATCGACTTCGAGAGTTCGTCAAAGAGAGGGCCGTCTCCGGCGATGATGACTTTTAAATTCGGCCTGGTCGGAATCGACCGCGTCGCCGGCTGATTTCGCCATCTGTCTAAATCGATGCCATTGTGTATCACGGAGATTTTAGAAGACTCAAAGCGCTCGCTATCGACTAAGCTCCTTTTTAAGCTGTCGGAGACGGTGATTATTTTGCTCGCACGCCCGGCCAGGCGGCGGTCGATAAAGCTCGCGACCGCTTTTTTCAGCCCCTTCGCATTTTGATACATTAGATAGCTGTGAACGGTGACGACGGTCGCGGGCACTCCGGCCAGGAACGCGGCAATGCCCCCGACCAGTGCTGTTTTGTTGCCGTGGATGTGGAGAATATCCGGCCGCAGCCGCTTAAGCAGCCGGGCGAGCCGGATGATGTTAATCAAGTCGGTCGGGCTCAGGCGATCGCTTATAGGCACTTGATACGAAGCGACATCGATCAACTTTAGTCTTAACTCCAGCATCTCATTAGGCGGAGTGATCACGGCCACAGGATAGCCCTTCTTGCTCAGGCCGCCGACGAGTTCAAGCACGTGGTTTTGCATGCCGCCCGTCGCCGGTCTGATTAAATGAACGATAAAGGGCAAGTTTTCCATATCAGCCCGCCGATGCCCGGTCGCTGACTTCCAAGTAAAGCATGACCATCAAGAGATAGCCGAGAACTATGGCCAGTATGGCGATGCCGGAATCGTTGCTAAGAGCACCCGCCACGCCGCCCGCCAGGCCGGAGATCAGGGCCAGGCCGGCGTTAGGGTGCCGCCGGGCCGCCCAGGTCGGCCCGCGCCGGCCCGACCGGAGATGCCAAATAATCAGCGCGACCAGAAGACCGATAACGACATAGGACCAATGGCTAAAGTCAAAAACCGTTACATTTAGCATGACTTTGCGCTTGATGAACGCCACGAATAACGCCGGTGTCCCGCTATCGATCTGCCGCGTCAATTGCCCCAGATGGGTCGGCTCTCCGGGAAGAACGGCATCGATGACCGCCAGAGCGCTCAGGGCGGCCACTGTGGTTACAGCGGCAATGATAGCTTGAGCCCACCGCGGCCGGCGGCTGAAAAGACCGCAATACGCCAGAGTGAGCGCCGGGGTCGTCAAAATGATGCCGCCGGTGTTGGCCCCCAGGCCGCCGTACCCGACCATGAAGACGATGAAGGCGAAGAGCCCCGCTACGGGGAGGCGCATAGCGAGCTGGTCCCCCCGGCGTTTTTCCAACCCCAGCAAGACCGCGACCAGGACCGCCGGCACAAATACCGATAAGAACTCATTGCCGATGCCGTAAAAACGGCCGCCGGTGATAGCTGTATAACCGAATGCCGACTTAGGTTCGGCCGGGCCGCCGGCTAGTAGATTCACAATGACGAACAGGGCTGTCGTCCCCGTCAGAAAAATGAGCGGAGATAGTGTCCTTTCGGGCAGAAGCCAGGCAATAATGGCAAAACTCAAGGCCACGACCAGAATTGTGCCGACATACACCGGCTTGGCGCTAAAGCTAAAAGGCAACAACGGACCGATGAATATCCCCAAAGGCAGGCTTAATATCAACAACAGGGCCAGCCGGACCGCCTGGTAAGCACGGGACAACGGCCCCGGCGCCAAGATCAGGCCCAGCACAATCAGAGCCAGCAACACTCCTTCGGCATAGCTGTAACTCAAGATAATGCCCTTGGACATTTCCTCGGCCAGCAGATGGTCATGCGCCAGCGCCGCCATTTGGCTGAAAGCGGCTTCACCCGGAAGTGAAGTAATCGGCCGCCCGATGCTGCCATCTCCCAGCTTCAGGCTGAAATAATCAGCTAGAGTCGGCGCGATATCCGTGCTCGTCACGAGTCCGGCCCGCCGGGTCGAAGGTGAGCTCAGTTGTCCGGGCTTAATCCCTTTGCCGGCAACGATTATCGGCGTCAGCCCCCGGCCCACAGAGCCGTCCCGTTTCAGCGGCGGCGACGGCGCCACAACGATGAGCAGATCGCGCGAAAAGTCGAGGCGCCGCGCGACCCGGCCGATGAACCTGTCCGCGTTCCTAATGGCTGTCTTCTTCAGCAACCAGGCTCTTGACCGGTCAAGGCTTAGACCGCTCATATCGGCGCGGCGGGTATCGCCGGTTTCGATGACGATCAGCCCCGGCCGCGCGTACTGTTCTATGGCGGCCAGGAGCCGCTCGTAGTCCGTCCGCAAGCCCGAAGCCCGCTTGGCGCGGCGGCTGGATATTCCGGCGAGAATACGGCCCGAGGTCTCGCCCGGAGGCGGCGCCCCATTTTCGTCGACCCCGATCAATGCGACTTCACGCCCGAAGATGTATGCTTTATCGCGCGTATCGACAGCGTCGGCATTGCCAAAAGCAGCGATATTCAAACCGCGGCGATGTAGCGCCGTCGCCAACAACCCTATTTTGGCGCCGTAGCCGGTTCGCCGGTTCAATTCCACCAGCGCTCTGAACCGCGCTTTACTTAAGGGGTATCCCATCTGCCCCTCGCCATCGGCGCGCGCACCCGTCCCGATAGTCAGATATGAGCGGAGACTGGTCGTCTCCGGCTTAGCCGTCCGGTTGCTGAGCAGACCAATGCTCCCCTTCTTCGCCAATTTCTTCAGATTCGGCGCGTCCGCCTTGGCCAGGTCCGCCCAAGTGACCTTATCCATGATGATCATGACCGCGCGGGGGCGTCCGAAAGTCGGAATCCGATGGTCCGCGACAGCTTGCTGCGCGAGCGAAAAAAGCAATACCGCCAGGGCCGCGGCGAAGATAAGGGATTTTTTATTCATCGGTTTCAAGTATACCAGTCTTGCAATCAAGCGTGGGCAGACCATGGCAGCGATAGATAATAAGCCGACTTCTGTTATCATATTTGATTAATGAAGAAGATAGCCGTCATTCTTGTCGCCTCGCTGCTGCTGATGTTGGCGGCGACAGCCTCATCGCCCGGCCGCGACCGGCGAACCGGCGGGCGACGGGTCATAGTGATAGTCGCCAACGGCATAAGCACCGGAGATATCATGATCAACGGTGCGCCTAATATTAAGAAAAGCCTGAGGAGCCGGGCCGCCATCGGCTTGATGAATGCCCGTGCCGCTAAATCGGCGGCCAATGCATCAGGCAGCTATCTCTCGATCGGCGCCGGCGCCAGGGCGAACGCCGGCAGATTTGGCAATCTGGCCGTGGACCGCGGCGAGACGCTCCTGTTTCAAGGGATTCCACAAAAGCTCCCGTTGTTACGCGCGGGCGGCCGGGTCGTCAGCCCCAGTTATCCGGAGATGTCCCGCCTGGCGACCAAACTTTCCTACCAGGCCGCGCCGGGTACTCTCGGCGACCTGCTCCGCCTGGGGGGCATCAAACGCTCCGTCTTCGGTAACGCGGACACGCTCGGCGTCTATCACCGCGAGATAAACTTGATCGCCATGGATAAAAAGGGGTCAACCGACTTCGGCAATGTCGCCGGGCCCATTAATACGCCCGCTCAGGCGCTGACCGCTGTCGATGCGGGACTAAAGAACAGTCAATTCTTGGTTCTGGAGTACGCTCCAACATCCAGAGTCGATTTCCGCCGCGATTTTCTGAGCGATGACGCGGTGGCGTCGCAGCGGCGCCAACTGTTGCTGCAAGTCGATAGATTATTCGGCAAACTGCTGGCCCGATATGCGGATAACCGCACGATGATAATCTTAATAACCCCCTCGCCCCCGATCGAGCTGGCGAAATCAGGAGCGTTGCAGACACCTTTGGTCGTCGCCGGCCCCGGGTTTAAGGGGTTGCTTACTTCCACCGGTACCAGATGGCCGGGCCTGGTCACAAACAGTGACATCGCTCCGACTATATTGAACTTCTTCGGATTGTCGGTACCGACGTATCTGCCGGGAAGGACATTAACGTCGGAACCATCGGCCGACCCGCCGGCGATCATCGATCATATCGCCCAAAAAGCCCTGGTAAACAATGGCGCCAGATCTATCTTGTTAAGCAGCTATATTACTGTGGCGGTCGCGGCGATAATAGCGGTCGTTCTTGTTCTTCTCTTTTGGCCTCCGGCGGCCCGCATCGTCTACCTACAGCCCTTGCTGCTCGGCTTGATGTTTATGCCTGTGGTGATGTTGATAAGTAGTTCCGCCGTCTACCCGACACCTTGGCTGCCGATTATCTTGATACCGGCGGCCACGCTGATCTGCGCCTTGGTGACATGGTTGCTCTGGCGCGACCAGCCCTTATTGGCTCTGGTCGTCCCCAGCCTCTTGACTACACTCATAATCCTTGTCCAGCTGCCCTTCGGTTCCATCTTGGAGCGCGACTCAGTCATGGGGATGAGTTCGATAATCGGGGCCCGGTTTTACGGCATCGGTAATGAATACACCGGTGTCTTGCTGGGCAGCGCCGTCATCTGCCTCACGGTCTGGTTGACGTTGAGACCGCGAAGTCGGAATTATGCCGCCGCGGCGGCGGCAATACTCTTTATCGTCATCACTCTGATCGTCGGCTGGCCCACCCTGGGAGCGAACGTGGGCGGCGCTTTGGCAGCCGTTACCACCGGTATCGTCGCAACATTTTTGTTCCGCGATACACGTCTGGCCGCCAAGCATTTGTTTTACGTCGCGATCGGGATGGTCGCGGTCTTAGCCGTGATCTTGATAACCGACTATTTAGAGCCTAGCTCGTCGCATACGGCACGGGCCGCGACATTGGTCGGGGGCGGCGGCATGAGCCAGGCGTTAATGATCATCACCAGGAAATTATCGACGAACTTTATGCTTATTACACGTTCTTCCTGGACCAAGATCATAGTCGCCGCGGTCGCGGCGGTAGCCACGCTCCAATTGGGCGCCCGTCAAATCTACGACCACGTCTATGAAAGTTACGGGTTGATGCCGGCGGGTTTCAAAACGATTGCCTTAGGCGCTGTCGCCGCTTTGATTTTTAACGACTCCGGCGTGGTCATGGCAGCGTTAATGCTGATCTACGCTATTTGCGGTTGGTTGTATCTGATGATCTTCTCGACCCGATCATCCGCTTCGCCAAAACCATAACGACAGCGACAAACTGACGGCCTCGATGTCTGAAGCCCGCGACATCGCGTCCCGTTTCGTTATGGCTCATCACCGTATCGACCTCAACCACTTTAAAGCCGCGCCGCAACGCGTCTATGGTTAGACCGGTTTCCATGCCATAGCCCGGGGCCAAGCCGCCGACGGCGCGCCAAAGCCCGGCCTTAAGCGCCCGCTGCCCCGATAGCGGCGACTTTACCTCAAGGCCGCCGAGCCGCTTTATCCCCCAGCGAGCCAGCCCTTTTACCAGGCCAAAGCCACCCTTTTTCTTAGACTTTCCGAACGCGGCGATGACCATATCGGCTCGACCTTCGATTAGCGGGGCGATTAGTTTCGACGCTTCTTTGCTGGTCGCGCCGAGGTCGGCGTCGATAAAGAGCAGGATATCTTCGTCCGCGGGATTCAATCGCCGAAAAGCTTCGTTGACGGCGCCGCCTTTACCGAGGTTCTTGGAGATCGCCAGGACCGTCGCCCCCGCGGCTGTCGCCCTGGCGGCCGTCCGGTCGCGACTGCCGTCGTCAACGACCACCACGTCAACGCCGTCGATCGCGCCGATCAACCCGTCAACTGTGGCCTCGATTGTGGCTTCTTCATTGAAGGCCGGGACCAACGCGATAACCCGGCTGGTCACGGTATCAATTTATCGGCCGTCGACTTGGTCCCGAAATTGGCGGTCACATCCTTGTTTTCCAACAAGTAGACCAAGGATATCTTGCCGGATACGGCTTCAATGTTATCGACGGTACTGACGTCGCGCAACTTGTAAGCGGTCACCCTCGACGGTTTAGTATCGCCTGCTTCGACCCCGATGACCCGTATACCGCCAATCTGAGTAAGCGCTTCCGCCAACAGGGCGTCACGGTTACCGGGCTTCTTGCTGGCGGGCGCCAACACAATGATGTTATCAACCGGTAAAGCATCCGCATCCATCTTGAGCAGACCCATCGCCGTTAGCTCATCTATTAAAGACGGTGGTTGTTGACCCGTTAACTCCGCCGCGAGACGCGGCCAAAACAGCCGCTCGAAATCGCCGCCCAGGACATCCGCGACCCCGAATTTGGCCCCCAGCCGCGTCACCAGGTTCTTGTCGGCGAAATTCAGACCCTCTGTCTTGAGGCTCAGCATAAACGCTTGCGCGCCGGCCGTCCCCAGCGCTTTCTTTATCCCATCGACTGTATCGTCTTGTCCTTCCCGCATCGTGACGATCATGACCCGGCGGCCAACCAGGCGGTTCCTGATCGCTATAGGGAGAACTTCGTTTTGGAAACCTTGGAGTTCCTTGACTTGGGTGCGGAGAGTGACGTTGGCTTCGTTGATCTTGCTTATGTCCTCGCGGATGCTCTCAACCAGCTTTTCCTGGCGGTTGACAAGCACACCTGTGTCGGCCACTAACGAACCCAGGAGAAGACCGATGGTAAGCGCCAGGAAGACCGCAACCAACGAAGCTATGTGGTATCGCATGTCAAACATGTCAGTGGATAGAATAGCAGAAAAGCCGGCGCTTGAGTAAGTCCGATCTACGGCCTACGAGAGCTATTAAAGATTATCGTTTCCTTCTCAATGTCTGAGTAGACAGCGCCCAGCTCGGCTTGAATCTCAATAGTCCGCTTTATAGCGGTAGCCGTCCGGCAGTAGTGTCGGATATCGTCGGCGGACAAGCGGCGTCCCTTGCGGTCCTTTAGCCACTTTTCGAGCACTTGGTACCCGCCGATTTGATATTTCCATTCTTCTTCCGCAACCCCATCGAAATACTGCGCCTCGTTGATATATATGCGGCCGCTACTTTGAAATATTGGTTTTTCGACAAGGTTATCGCCGGAGCCGCGAAACTTGGTGGTCGGACTGCTTAGTTCTTTGGATTTGACCAGGTGCAGTTCGACAAGTCGCTGGCCAAGCTTGCCAACCGCTTGAAAAACCTCAACATCGCTCGTTAAGGGAATGCGGGCGAAGTCGGACCTAAGGAATTCGGCATACTTGGTTCTGTAGGCAGGTGAATAGAGAACACCATAAATATAGTAAAAGATCTCTTCAGGGGCTGGCTGGCGACCGTACGTCGCTGTCAATGTTTCGACCACTTTCTCGGATAGATTTGGTCTCCTGGCTCCATAGACGGCGGCCGGCTCAAAAAGCATCATGGTGGTAATCGGCCCCCGCCTGGCACTTTTTTCTGCCTCATAAAGGTAAAGAGGAAATAAATAATTAACTTCTTTTAAGGAAACGCTATGGTGTGTAATCGGTTGTTCCGTGCAGAAAACGTGTTCAAACTGGCCAATCTCTGGGCGCCGGACCAGCGATAATCCAAGATTATTCTTTAGCATGTGACGCATGACGGCGCGGCGGGACCGCTCGATAACGGCATCATGGTAATAAATCTGTCGTGCATCAAAAGGCCGGTAGAGAATATTGACAAAGGCTTGATCCCATTGTGTGTCATGTCGCACGCTCTCACGAGCGTCATGAAGGCGCCAATTAGGCTTGTTTTTCAGATTAAACCCACTGCCTATTGATTCGTCCGGCAGAATTTTGTCGCGAAACATCCGGATTCGGCGTTCCAACTCCGCACGATCAAAGTCAATCACAAAGTGATCCCTTGCCGTCACAATACCGACGCTATTCACCGGAAAGATATCAGTAATCCGGGGAAACGTTTCATATCTAGCCAGCAATTCCTCATCGCGGGGCACAAATAGGTAGAAATCGGTGTGTGGAGTCAATGTATTCCATTTGGTCTTGCTTAGGTCGCTTTCAAGCAACCAATTGTACTTTTGTTCCCGCAACCCATAAAGCTCGGCATGGGCAACTTGTTTTTTAAGGCCCGGCTTCTTGATAAACAGAGCAATGGCGACGCCTTGGCGAATGTCAAAGACGTTCTCGTCCGGCGAACCGTCAGGGCATTTTTCTTTCTTCAAGCTGTTGCCGTGGAGATCAAGAATGTACATTTCGTCGAAGCTGTTCATCAACGACTGTCTCATGCCCCGGAAAGTGGGGTTGTCTAGATAACTATGATTAGTAATAAAGCCAAGCACCCCCTCGCCGGCCTGATCGATTTTCCACTGGGCAAAGCGGATAAACTTGACGTAATCGTCCTGCAACCATTTTGGGTTCTTTTCGCCAAGCGGCTTGCCGTCTACCTGGTAATAGTCTTGGATTCGCGCTTGTATCCAGTCCCCCTTGTTAGATGAATGACCTGAATATGGCGGATTTCCCAAAATCGCCAAAATCGGGGTTTCATTTTTGACTGTCCCCGCTAGGTGTGATTCTTCAGCCAGCGAAGACATCCCCGGAAGCTTGCTCTTCTCAAGCTCCTCCATGTCTAAAGTGTTTGTCAGATAAAGCTTGAATCGTTCATCCGGTTTTAGCCTATAGCCGAGTTCCTCTAAGAGAAAAGCCATTTTCAGATGTCCGATGGCGTAAGGCGCCATCATCAGCTCGAAGGCATAGAAATCGTTAAGAATGTGATCGTGAATCAGGTCTTTCTTGGCGCCCTCACCGTATTTATTTTCAAATTCCTCCGCCGCCACCTTGGCGGCTTCAGCCAAAAAGGTCAGGGTGCCGGCCGCTGGATCAAGAACTCTGACTGAACCGGTGGCGAAGCCGTCTTCTCGCCCAAAGTAATCTTTTAGGATTTTATGGAGCGACCGCACGATGTAAGAGACGACCGGCTCCGGAGTATAGTAAACGCCCCGTTTCTCACGGGTCTTTGGGTCATATTCAGCCAGGAAGGTTTCGTAGAAATGAACCACAGGGTCTCGGCCTTTCCCCTCGTCATAGTACTTGCGAAGGATTTTGTTAACGTCGACAATTGCCAAGACTTCAGTTATGTCGTCAACAATAGATTCCATTTGCTTTGGCATATCGCCGAACGAGACAAAACGAAATACGTCGCGTAAAATGCCGATCGTCGGTGGGATGTTATCAAAAGCGGTTTTTCTTGTGAAACCGTTTTCGGCTCTGCTTCTGGCGGCGAATAAGCCATAAG
>JAUXSL010000081.1 GCA_030679975.1 Actinomycetota bacterium | reverse complement strand
TTGGCCCAACCACTTGTCGAAGACCGTCGCGTACAGAAGCTCAAAAATAGCCACGGCGCCCAGCGCCGCTACGACCGGCTTCGGGAAACTATCCGGCAACGATCTCCCCCCAGCCTAGAAACGCGGCCGAAAATCCCGTCTGCGGCGTTTTTCTCGCCCTCGGCTCAGTCACGTAATCGCACATACGCTCCCTCGCCTCGGGCTTCGTCAGCCTTGCATCCGGGACTTTGGGCCGCGTTTCTCCAATTTTGACCGGCCACGGGGTTCTCGGCCGGACCTCTAGATGGCTCCGCGTTTTTTTTACCCATTCTGGAAAAACATGCTCCAAAAGAGCAGATGCCTTTTCGAGCATGTTCTTAATCAGCCGGCTCGAAGCGGTCTTTAAGCCGCTCCATCACTTCCGGCATAGTCGTATATTCCATTTCGTCGAGCGGCAGGCGATGCGGCTCGAACGGGCCGTGCAGCCGCAGATAATCGGCTACGTCGAGAGCTTTTTTGCGAGCGTTGTCGTAGCTTATATCTTTGAACATGTCGCGCGGGCCGACCAGCATCCCATCGGCAAGCTGAAAACCGAGGCCGACCACCCGCGGCGGGCCGTCGAACCTGGTCGGGGTATCCTGATCAAACCCGACCGGCATCAGCGGACCATGGCTCGAGCCGCGCATCCAGCCGGCGACTATATGCGGCATCGCGAAAGGCTCAAGGACTTCGCCGACGGCCGGCAGGCCGCTCTGAGCGCGGACAATCATGACCGGATCGTCTTTGCCTATATAGCGTCCGGCAATCAAGCTAAGCTTTTGCGTGGAGGTAGCTGCGGCGATGTCGCCGTCATCCTTGCGCATGACGTTCTTGATCACGAACCGGCTCGGGGCGCCGATGAAGACAAGCATCTCGTACATCTCTTCCGGGAGGGAGAAAATGACTTTTTTACGCTCGATCAGGTCATCGACTTCAAAATTAAAGCCATTGTGCATTTTAGCGTCAATAATGAGGCCGATGGTATTGAACGGGTCGGCGAACATCTTGTAAAGCGGGTAATTCCAGGCGCCCGGCTCGGTCTTGTCGGCCAGAAAGATCAATACCGGCTCGCTGGGCCGCTCAACAAATTCCATTTCCGCCACGCCCGGGCCCATGCCCTTGATGTTGCCGGAAAAAGCGTCCGACAGCAGGTCCTGACCGGCACCGTACTGGTGGAGCTTGCGCGCTACTTCAGTGCATTTTTCAAAAGTCTCCCAGGCGAACCTGTGGATATCCGCGTTATCGGACCCTTTCCTATGGGTCATGATCAAAGCGATGTCGTCGCCGACTTTGCCGCGATGAAAGTCTATGATCAGGCCGTCGGATTTAGCTTTGGCCAGTTCGCTTTCGGCCTTTTTCAGCAATTCCGGGTGGACGTCGGAATGGCCGACAAACCCGCCAACGTCCGCTTTGATAACGCTTAGTGTGATTTTCTCTTTTGCCATTTACCAGCTTACCTCCTCGATGTCTGTACTTTAGGGGACACCATCCATATTCAATAATGCCGCGCATTAATTATTGCAAGCGCAACGCGTTCCATGATTCGAAACTAACAAGTGATGGTGTCCCCATCAATTAACCCCATCGTTTCTACTAAGACCGCACGTTATTGTATACTGAGCCCAAGCCGTCTTCCGAACTACTAATAAGTGAGCTTTGCGCTTGGTTGAAACAGAAACATTTTGGCACATACAAACAGCTGAGACCGTCGCCGGTCTGCTCAAAACCGATCTAGCCGGCGGCCTCTCGGCAACTGAAGCCAAAGAGCGCCTCGCCGCCGTCGGCCCGAATCGCCTGGAAGACAAGGCCCGCGTCTCCCCCCTGGCAATCTTCGCTGCGCAATTCAACGATTTTATGATCTGGGTGCTGATTGCGGCCGCCCTGATTTCAGGGTTTGTTTTGAGAGAGCAAATAGATGCGCTTGCCATAACAGCGATTCTTATCTTAAACGCTTTATTGGGCTTTAGGCAAGAGGTTAAGGCGGAAAAGGCCCTTGAGGCGTTGCGCAAGCTGGCGGCCCCCTCGGCCAAGGTCATCCGTGACGGCGCCGAGCGCCAGTTGCCCGCGGCCGACCTTGTCCCCGGCGATTTAATAGTGATCGAGGCCGGTGACCAGATTCCCGCCGACGTCCGTTTGGTCGAGAGCAACTCACTCCTGGTGAACGAATCTTCACTGACCGGAGAATCGAAGGCGGTAAGCAAAACTGTCCGTCCCTTGTCCGAGGTCGACCTGAGCATCGGCGACCGGATAAATCTGGCCTATATGGGAACCGTCGCGGTGGCGGGGCGGGGGCGGGCGCTGGTCTACGCGACAGGCGACGCCACGCAGATGGGCGAAATATCGGGGCTACTTCAGCAGCCCGACGAAAAGACGCCGCTCCAGATAGAGCTGCACAGCGTCGGCAAAGCCGTCGCCCTCTTGGCGCTGGCTATCAGCGGCGTCGTCTGTGCCTTCGGCTACGGCGTCCGGGGATTCGAGCCCAGTCACATTTTCTTAACCGGGGTGGCGCTCGCGGTAGCGGCTATCCCTGAAGGACTGCCCGCCGTTGTGTCGGTCGCGCTGGCCCTCGGGGTGCAGGCGATGGCCAAGCGCCACGTGATCATCCGCAAGCTACATGCC
>JAUXSL010000066.1 GCA_030679975.1 Actinomycetota bacterium | reverse complement strand
GTCATCACGATCACGAGGAAACAGTCGGCATCGACAGGATCAAGATAGGCGATGTGATGATCGTCAAGCCGGGCGAGAAGATAGCCATGGATGGTATCGTCGCCGTCGGCGCTTCCAGCGTCGATCAGGCATCGGTCACCGGCGAATCGATACCGGTCGATAAAGTTCCCGGCGACCGCGTCTTCGCCGGCACGATAAACCAATACGGCGCCATGGAAGTAGAAGTGACGCATTTGGCGGCGGACAACACTATTGCCAAGATTACGCATATGGTGGAAGAGGCCCAGGCGCACAAGGCCCCGACACAGGTTTTTACCGAAAGATTCGGACGATACTATACACCGATAGTGATGTCGCTGGCCGCGGTGGTCGCGGTCATTCCGCCTCTGGCGCTGGGGGCGCCTCCGGCGGAGTGGCTCCATCGCGCGCTGGTTTTGCTGGTCGTGGCTTGTCCGTGCAGTTTGATTATCTCCACGCCGGTGGCTCTGGTTTCGGCGATCGGCAATGCCGCTAAGAGCGGGGTCCTGGTCAAGGGAGGGGCTTATCTGGAAGCCGCCGGCTCGCTATCGGTCTTTGCTTTCGATAAGACCGGGACGCTGACGACCGGCAGGCCGGAAGTGACCGACGTTATTTCCTTAAACGGCCTGGAAGAGAACGATATCCTGGCGATAACCGCGGCGGTCGAGTCGCGCTCGGAGCACCCGGTGGCCCAAGCTATTATCAGAGCGGCAAAAGACAAAGGTATCGAGGTTCCGAAAGTCGCGGAATTCCAAGCCGTCCCGGGCAGCGGCGCCTACGCGCGCCTGGGAGAAGAGCTATATTTTGTCGGCAGTTGGAAGTTTTTTGAGGAAAGGTTGCTGCCGCTGGAGGCCAAACCCGATATCCTCCACCTTGAAGAGAGCGGCAAGACCGTGGTCTTTGTCGCTACCGAGAGCCGATTGATAGGCGCCGTGGCGCTGGCGGATAAAGTCAGGCCGCAAGCGGGCGAAGCGGTTAAGTCTCTGCGCCGGCTGGGCCTAAAACATATCGTCATGTTGACAGGGGACAACGAGCCGACCGCCGGCCTCGTTGCGGCCGGCGTAGGTGTTGACGCCTTTCACGCTGAGCTGCTGCCGGAAGACAAGGTCGAACTTATGATCAACCTCAAACGTCGGTATGGGGGTGTGGCGATGGTGGGGGACGGGGTGAACGATGCCCCGGCGCTGGCCGTAGCCACGGTCGGCATCGCCATGGGCGTCGCCGGCTCCGACGTGGCGTTGGAGACGGCCGATATCGCCTTGATGTCGGACGATATCACCAAGCTGGCGTATACGGTCGATTTAAGCCGTCGGACGATGCGCGTGATCAAGCAGAACATAGCCTTCTCGCTCGCGGCCGTCGCCGTGCTGACGATTGCCACTCTAAGCGGCTACCTAAACCTGACCCTTGGCATCATCGGCCACGAAGGCAGCGCTTTGGCCGTTATCTTCAACGGCATGAGATTGCTGAAGAGATAGACACACCCGTTTACGATTTGCCGCGCGCTGTTTGCGCTTCAAACCATTCTCTCGCGCGGTGAACGTCGTCTGTTATTTGGCGGCTTAAAGCTTCCGGGGAAGGGAACTTCTGTTCATCGCGCAGACGGGTGGTCAACTCCAGTTTGACCTCTGAGCCGTAGATATCCGCGTGATAATCGAGGACGTGCGCCTCGCAGTGGAAGCCTTCGCCGTCAAAGGTGGGGTTGGTCCCGCAATTGATAACCGTCGGCAGCCGCAGTTCGCGCAGACTTAGATAACCGGTATAGACACCGCTGCCCGGTTGGCAAAGCCCCTGGGTGAATTCGAGATTCGCGGTCGGAAATCCTAAGCCGGCGCCCCGCCCGGCGCCGCGGACGACCCGCCCGCTTAGGGTGATGTTGCGCCCCATAAGAGCCGGGATTTTTTCGACCAGGCCGGTCTTTAACAGATTTCTAATGACCGTGCTGCTGACAATAGTTTCATCGCGTGTGGCTAAAGGGACCTGTGTAACCGAAAAATCTTTGGCGCAATGGTCTTTAAGCCACCCGGCATTGCCGGCGGCGCCGGCGCCGAACCTGAAATTGGTTCCGACAAATAAATGGGCCACGTTGGCCCTGGCAATCAATATCTGACGACAAAAATCCGCCGCCGACAGCTTGGCGATGGCCCGAAAGTTTAAGACCAGGACAAAGTCCAGATCGGTTTCAGCCAGCATAGCCAGCTTGTCCTCTAAGCTGGTCAGCATCTCCACTTGTTCATGTGGTTTGAGTACCTGCCGGGGATGGACGTCAAAAGTCATAAGCAGACTTGGCAGCCCCTCGGCGCGGGCGGCCTCGATCGTCTTTTTGATGATTCTCCGATGCCCGACATGGATCCCGTCAAAGGCGCCGATCGTGGCAACCGTCTTCGTCCCTGGATTAAAGCTGTCGTGATCGCGGATAACTTCCATAGTGGAGCATTATATAGTTGCCGCCCGGTTAAATCAAAGACTCCAAGCCATTGGCAACCTAGCAAACAAGCCAATTGAGAATAGCTTCACAAGCATAAATAGTTTATGCTGGCAAGTGTAAGGAAACAATATGGTCTTGAATGCGAGAAAACCAAGGATGAGGTGACCTAATAATGCAAGCACCGCTGGCGGTCAAGGAAGATATTCGGCAAAAGAAGCTGGATTCCTATTGGGACAATGAGCTTAACTTGGTTTTCAATGACATAGCCGAGCGCTATGACAGCGCCAATGATTTCTTCAGTTTTGGCCTATGGAGTGTCATGCGACGCAGTTTTGTCGGGCGGGTAAAATTGCCTGAAGGCGCTGAAGTGTTGGATGTTTGCGCCGGCACAAACGCCGTGGGCATCGATCTCCTGGCAAAAAACCCCAGCTTCAAAATCACGGCCATCGATCGCAGCGAAGGTATGCAGAGAACGGGCGCGATCAGGGCCAAGGAGAAGGGCTTTAAGATTAAGAGCGTCATCTCCGACGTCCATCAATTGCCTTTTGCGGACGAAACCTTCGATGGGGCGACGCTGGAGGCGGCGACGAGGCACCTGGAAGTAAAAAGAGTCTTTGAGGAAATATATAGGGTCTTAAAGCCCGGCGGCTTCTTTTGCCACCACGATCTGGTCAAGCCAAAGAACCCGGTGGTCGCGTTCTTTTATTACCAATACTTAAAGGTCATGATTCCGATTACCACGTTTACGTTCTTCAGGACCAAAGGATTGATGGGATACAGGAAGAGCGCGCTCAAGCTGAGAAGCTATTTTATTGAAGCTATTAACTTTTTTTACACGTCCGATGAGTTGACCGAGATATTAAAGGAAGCCGGTTTCAGGGAAATCGAAGCCAAATCAACGGCCGGCGGGACCGCCGCTGTTCATATAGCGAAAAAATAATCTTAAGTCGACATATCCAAGACTGGCGGCACAAAGGCCTCGCTGAAACGGGGTCTTTGTTTTACCCCTACCTGGTTCAACTCCAGCCACAATATAAAAACCCCGCCGGCAAGCGGGGTTTTTTGCGTGGCGGTGGCTGGAGTTGAACCAGCGACAACACGGGTATGAACCGTGCGCTCTAACCGGGCTGAGCTACACCGCCGTATAGTACAGAAAATAGAGAATGGAGAATCGAGAATAGTCTCATGCGCTACTGAATCTATTTTCTATTCTCCATTCTCAATTCTCGGGCGCCGCAATGCGCCTCTTTGAGCCCACATTCGGATTTGAACCGAAGACCCCTTCCTTACCATGGAAGTGCTCTACCGACTGAGCTATGCGGGCGACAGAGACTATTTT
>JAUXSL010000062.1 GCA_030679975.1 Actinomycetota bacterium | reverse complement strand
CCAAACCATCAGCCAAGCGGTCGCCGCCGCCGAGTTTTCGCCGCCCAGATGGCGGCTGAAAAAAAGGCCGGCGAAGAGCTGGAAATTTCAAATCTGCTCCTTAAGGCAGCCTGTACCTTGACGACGGCCTTGGAGTTGGCGCCCATCTTGGAGCGCTTAGCCGATATTGTCATGGGCACAATCGGGCTGGTGCGAGTTTCCGTCAATCTTCTTGACGAACGGACAAATGAATTAAAAGTAGTCGCTGTTAGGGGAGAGCCATCGTCGCCGGTCGGGACCAAACTTGAGATTGACAGCCTAAAGGCGATAAGTCAGATGATGAGCAAAAAGACTACAACCCGAATCGATTATGAGAAACGACGGCTGTCCGATGAGGAGAGGCTGTTCATCGGCGCCTACGACGCCAAGCTGGCCCTGCTGGTCCCTATCATCATCGATGATGAGGCCATAGGGGTTATTACGGTGGACCAGCCGGGCGAAAAGCATGACTTTACGGCCCGGGAAATGGGCCTGGTCGAAGGCATCGCCTCGCAAGCGGCGGTGGCGATCGAGAACGCCCGGTTCCACGAACGGGCGGAGGTCAGCACCCGGACGTTTCAAGCGATAGCCCAAATGGGCACCCTGATAGTCTCAACGCTGACGATGGAAGAGGCCGCCCCGCAAATAATCGATTACGCCATGCTTTTGCTGGATTTACCGGCGACGGCGTTGTTGATCCTCGATAAGCAGCAACAAAAGTTGCGGGTCGTCGCCTCCGAGGGCATCGGTGAACGGCCAGTCAAAGCCACCTTGAGCTTTGATGAAACCGCTTCTTTAGGCCTCGATAGACCCGGCGCCAGGCTGCTCGATTTGGGTGCTTTCTCAACGACGCCGTTTTTCGCCGACATCAAAAAAAGAGGTTTTATCGCCGGCCTCCTGGCGCCCATATTTATCGAAGACCGGCTCAGCGGCTATCTTATCGGCCTTGATAAAAAACGGTTGTCTCCTTCGGATGACGATTTGGCCGCTTTCGATTTATTTGTCAACCAGACGGCGACAGCCATAATGAATGCCGAGCGGTATGAAGCCGAGCGTACGATAGCCCAGACCTTGCAGGAAGTTTTGTTGACCATGCCCGACAAGGTCTCAGGAATCGATTTCGGCCATCTATATTATTCGGCTACGGAAACGGCAAGGGTGGGGGGCGATTTCTACGATTTATTCGAGCTCGAAGACGAGCAAATCGCCGTGGTGATGGGCGATGTCGCCGGCAAGGGACTGGAGGCGGCCAGCCTCACAGCTTTAGTCAAAAACTCGATCAAGGCTTATAGTTTTGAAGGCATCTCGGTGCCCGAGGTTTTGGACCGGACGAATAACGTTGTTTTGCGGAATTCCGGCGACTCAAATTTTGTCACTGTTTTCTTCGGTATCTTAAACAAGCAAACCGGCCGGTTCATATACTGCAGCGCCGGCCACCCCCCGCCGATACTCAGGAAAACTGACGGCAGCCTGATGATCCTCTCGGTGGGCGGGCCGGCCATCGGGATATTCACCGACTTGCCTCTGGAGCAAAGTCAAATCTTGATCGAGCCCGGAGACACCTTGGTTCTCTATACGGACGGCGCCATCGAGGCCAGGCGGAACGGCACCTTTCTTGGCGAAAAGGGTTTGGTCCGATACATAAATAAGAATGCCGGGCTGCCGATAGGCCAAATGCCTCAAGCCGTCTTTAAGGATATAATCGATTTCACAGGGGGGACTTTATCGGATGACGTCGCCATTCTTGCACTGGAGCTAAAACCAACCACTTGAAGTCTAATTTAACTATTTCTAGATTAGCTTTAAATTGGGTATAGCTTTCCTTATGGGAAAAGATGAACCGGCTATCCCGATTTATTCGATAAACGCCGTCAGCGATATGACCGATGTGCCGGTCACCACGCTGCGCTTTTGGGAAAAGCGGTACGGTTTAATTAAGCCCGTACGCACAGAGGGCGGGCACAGGCTCTACAGCCGCGAAGATGTCGAGCGGATAAAATGGCTAAGCGATAAGATTGAAAAGGAAGGCCTGCGCGCGCGTGAAGCTCATATGCTACTCGCCCGCAAGCTGGTGGAAGAGGGGACCCTGGCCAAGGAACCCGATTTACGGAGCGCCATTATGATTATGGTCGCGGAGAAAGACCCCTTCACCGCCGACCTTGAAGAGTATTTTCTAAAGCAAGAGGGGTATGATGTCCTAATCGTCAGAGACGGCGCCAAAGCCGTCTCTGAAGCCGAAGAGAAACAGCCGGATCTGATTATCTTGGATATTATCCTGCCGGGACTCAACGGCCTCAAGGTATGTAAGCGCCTGAAAGATAATGGCAAAACCGCGCATATCCCGGTGATTGTCTTCAGTATGCTGAACGCCCGAGACAGGGCTCTGGCCGCCGGGGCGGACGCTTTTCTTCTTAAGCCCATCGATAAAACCCGCCTCATTGAGATAGCTAAGAATATGTTACTGACGGGTACGGCTGAAAGGACGAATTGATGGAACGTATACAGACAGGCAACAAAGAACTCGATTACATCTTGGGCGGCGGGCTGCCGAACAATTCAATCAACCTGATTATCGGGCTGCCCGGCACCGGCAAAACCATCATGGCTGAGTCGATGCTTTTCGCCAACACCGACCCTGATAAAAAGATCCTCTACCTTAGCACCGTGTCCGAACCGCTCGATAAGATAATCCGTTATCTCCAAGGCTTTACTTTCTTTGACTCCGAGGCGATCGCGGAATCGATTATCTATGAGGACTTAAGCGATACCTTGTGGACCACGGGTTTAAAGGGAGCCGTGGACAAAATAAACGCCTTGCTTAAGGAGCACCGGCCGGCCTTCCTGGCCATCGACAGCTTTAAAGCCTTGCACGCCTTCAGCAGCTCCCCGGAGGAATTTCGCCGTTCCCTATCGGCTATGGCTTCGATGCTCACCTCCTTAGCGATCACCACCCTGTGGGTCGGCGAGTATTCGTCCGAGGAAATCTCGATCATGCCGGAATTCGCTATCGCCGACAGTATAATCGAGCTTGTCATCAAGAAAACAGGGGTGACGGATGCGCGCTATATACGGATATTAAAGATACGCGGCACGAATTTTCTCGGCGGCGAGCACGCTTATAAGATATCGGACAAGGGGCTCGAGATCTTCCCCCGCCTCACCACCCCCGATCAGCCGATCGATTATAGCCTGGCCAAGGCGCGTGCCAAGACGGGGGTCGAGGCCCTTGACGGGATGATCGCCGAGGGCTTTTGGAGCGGTAGCTCAACCGTAATATTAGGCCCGCCCGGCTCGGGCAAAACACTGTTGGGGTTGCACTTCATTTTTAAAGGCATCGAGGCTGGAGAGAAAGGTCTTATAGCCACGCTTGAGGAAAACCCCACGCAACTGGCTCGAATTGTCGCCGGCTTCGGCTGGGACCTCAAAAGGGCCATTAACAGCGGGATGCTTGAGTTAATGTATGTCTCGCCCATCGAGGTCTACATCGATGAGTTCATACAGACACTAGCCAAGACCATTGAGACCAAGAAAGTTCAGCGGGTTTTGATCGACAGCTTGAACGACCTGGAAGTCTCGACCCATCCCCCGGAAACGTTCCGCAACTACATTTACGCTCTGATCCAACAGATGGCCGTTAAAGGTATCTCGGTTATTATGACCAACGAGATCCGCAGCCTTTTCGGCACACCATACCTTTCGGAATACGGCATCAGTCAAATGTCAGACAACGTCGTTTTGCTCCATTACATAAGGGAAGGATCAGAAGTCAAGCGGGCGATCGTGGTACTCAAAACCCGCGCCAGCGACCACGACCCGACCATCCGGCAGTTCATCATCACCCCTGAAGGTATCACCGTCGGTAAGGCGTTTACCGAGCAGGCCGCGTTCGGTGAGCACGACCGGGAATCTAGCTTCTAGACCACCCACTCATCCAAAAATAAATTGAAATTGCTACGGCGTGGCTGTGGGCGTCGCTGAGGATTCGGTCGAAGGGGGCGGAGGGGGTTCCGGCCCTACTTTTATAATTTCCGTTCTCGGAGTATAACGGCTGACGATGGTCTCGTTGATTAATGTCTTACCATTTAATGTCACTTTTCGGACCACTCTGACCGTTCGGCCTTCAATGCCCGCTTGGCTGTTGATTTTGACGCCCGGCGGCAGCGCGGTATCTGTTTCGGTCCGGCTGCCATAGGGAACGATGTTCAGCACTTCCGGCTGGCTGAAAGTAGTTATCCGGCCGGTGTCCGGCCCATATATTCTAAAGATGACCGCGTTGCTTGTCACCTGTGTCTTGATGACCAAAGTGCCGTTAGTATCATTCCGGAACTTAAAATCGATCGCGCCGTCGACGACAGTTGCGTCGCGACCCGCCGGGTAATGGCTGATGTAATTGGAATGGACGGACCTCTCGACTGTCGGCAGCCCGGCAATCATAGCGGCGTTGTAGATCGTCGTCGCTACCTGGCAGATGCCGCCGCCGATGCCTTGTACGAGCTGACCGCGCTCGATAACCGGCGCTTCGGTGAACCCGGCCTTCCTGGTCCGGGGCCCGACCACCTTGTTAAAGGAAAAAACCGTCCCGGGCGGGACGTAAGTGTTGTCCAACGTTCTCATGGCTAGTTCTATATTGTACCTCCGCCCGCTCACGCCGGGACTGAGCGAAGTCGAATATTCGGCCACAAGTTTTTCAATATGAAGTTTCTTAATATCGGCTGTCGTCTTATCCGGCCGTCGCACCCGAACTGCGACCTCTATCTTTTTTGTCTTGTTGTCGATGCGTGATTTCAAGCGCGCCAGCGTCGCACTATAAGATAACTTACGTCCTTCTTGACCAGGCTGGATCTTAACGCTGTTCAAACTGAGCAACAGCTTTGCGTCTATAGGCGGCTGATCGATGATCTTGGCGGTTTTCTTCAAAACCTGCGTGGTTTTTTCTTTATCTATTTGCCACTTAACGGGCACTGATTCACCGCGCGTCCACGCGCCGTACCTCGTTGATAAATTAGCGAATAACCCATCGCGGCGACCGACGCTTAAAGCTAATTTCGCGCTATCCGCCGCCTTAGCTTTGACGCCGATCCGATCGAGATCGACCGGCCATTTCTTGTCTTTAAAGGAAAGATATATTTGTCCGGTAGGCGTAAAAGCTCGATCAGCCCGCGCCGTCGCCTCGGGCAGAGTAAGACCCCCGACATCCAAATTTTTGATTCTGACCCCGGGGTAGATTCTGTCCTTGTAGATAGCGGCGTGGCCGATTGTTATTGTTATCGCCGCCGTCAAAAAGACAGCTATGGCGATTAAGGAGAACTTAATGGCTCGTTGGTTCACAATCAGCATAGTTTAGCAGCAATTTTACCTCAATTGCATAACATTTGAAAATTGGATGACTTTTTTTGTCCGATGCGCCATAGTTACAATCAATTCATGTTTAAAGAAAAACTAAAGCAGGTCCAAAAATATGAATCTCAAGCAGCCGTTTTAATTAAAAAGGCTAAAGATGATTCTGTGAAAATAATCTCCAAAGCAAAAGAGGCCGCTGAAGCCGCCAGGCGCCGGGCCGCGGCGGACGCCGCCGTTAAAACCACAGCAGTCCTGGAAGCGATCGACGCTGAGATAACGGCTGAAATCGCCGCGATCGACGAAGCCTGCCTTCAAACAATAACCGCGCTCAAAGCGGCGTCGACGGCGGGGGTAGAGAAAGCCGCGGTTGAGATATCACGGCGGGTAATCGAGGAGGCAAGCAGGTAATTATGGCTGTCGCTTCGATGAAGAAGGTCTGGCTCATTGCTCATCGCCACGACCAGCCCGCTATCGTCACAGACCTCCAGGAAGCCGGATTCATCGAGATTGAGGCGATCGACGAGGCCGGGCCGGCCCGAAAAGGCGCCGATGAAGAACTGTTTGCCGGCCGGGCCGAACAACTTGGTCTCGAGCTTACAAAAGTCCAGTTTGTTCTCGATTTTTTCAAAAAAGCTAAACCGCCGAAAAAAGGGCTTATAGCCGGCTTTGTGAAAGATCGCCTGGTAGTCGATAGAGCGCGCTTCAACAGTATCGATCAGAAAATCAATTTTCAAGAACTATATTTAAAATGCGAGGAATTTGACGCGGCTCTCGCGGGGCTCCAGCGCGAGCAGGGACAGCTAAAAGCAGAACAGGCTGAGCTTGAGTCTTGGCGCGGACTCGATGCCCGCTTCGATGAACTAAAACCATCCAAGTACATGGGCTTGGCGGCCGGCCGGGTCAAGCGGAACGATCTTGAGCGATTCGAAGCGACGCTTGCCGAGGCTTGTCCGGAAACGGAAGTCGCCTTTGTCGGCGACGGCGCACAGACGTTGAGCACTATAGTCCTGTACTTTGCCCCTCGTCGCCACACCGTAGAGGGGGCTCTGGCGGCCGGCGGGTTTGAGCCTGCGGCGATCGAAGGTTGGTCGGCCACGCCGGCTGAAGAGAGGGACTCCATCGATGCGCGTCTAGGTCGCGCGCAAAAAGAGACGCGCCGCATTGAAGGGGAAATCACCGCGCTTCTGCCCCTTGAAGATGAGGTGATGATTGTCAGCGATTGGCTTCGCGGCCGTCGGATAAGATACGAGACACAATCCAGATTTGCTCAAACCGATTCTACTTTCGTGCTGCAAGGCTGGATCGAAGAGGCCGCGACCGACCGGCTAAGCGCCGGCCTTAGTTCGCATAAAGCCGTCATCGACTTCACTTTTTCCGACCCCGGGCCGGACGATAAAGTTCCGATCGTCTTAAGGAATATCAGGTGGCTCCGGCCGTTTGAAGTGCTAACTCGCCTATATGGCGTACCTAACTACCGGGAACTAGATCCAACGCCGACAATGGGAATCTTTTTCTTTATATTTTTCGGAATAGCCTTAGGCGACTTCGGCTATGGGTTGGTGCTTATTCTTTTCTGTCTCTGGCTTAGTAAAAAATTGCTGCTGACTGCGGCTGGTCGGCTTTGGCTGGAAGTCTTCGCGTTAGGCGGCTTCTCATCCATGATTTTTGGGGTTTTAACAGGCAGTTATTTCGGGGTAGATATAAAATCTTTGCCGCCCGTCCTGCGATCGCTTATGGTTATCGACCCTCTGCAGCAAGCGTTTGTGTTTTTAATGATAACCTGGGCGATCGGAGTGGTCCAGGTAATGACCGGTCTGATATTGGAATTCTTGGATTCGTGGCGTCATCGGGATTATAGCGCCGCTATCTATGACAACCTTTCCTTGATGGCGGTCGTTGTATCGGCCGTAGCGGCCGCTACGGGTTGGCTGGCGATCGAGGTCTTCGCTTCCAAGGTCGGCTTCTATCAGACGATCTTGTCTCTCGGTGTTCAAGCCATGGGAATATCGGCGGTTATTTATGTCCTTTTTAGCGGCGGCCTGTTTAGCGGCTATATTGACGTGATACGCAAATTGGCGGACCGGTCAGGCAAGAGACCGGCTAAGAGCGAACTAATAGGCGACATCGTCTCTATAATCGTTTTACTCACAGTCATAGCGGCCCTCTTTGTAAGGCCCGGGCAGGTGTCGCTTTTACCGGTGGCCGGATTGGCGATTGTGGGAGGGCTTTTCACTAGCTCATCGACCAGGCGGGCGCTTGGCGGATTGGGCTCCGGCCTTTATAATCTATACGGGCTGTCGAGCTTTATCGGGGACATACTCTCCTATAGCCGCTTAATGGCTTTGGGGCTGGCCACTTTTTTAATCGGGTTTGTCATCAACACGCTGGCCGGATTGGTGTCCGGAGTGACGGTAGTCGGTTTGCCGGTCGGGATATTGTTGGCCCTCGCGATCGCGATACCCCTGCATATCGTCAATCTCGTTATTAATTTACTGGGCGCGTTCGTTCACCCGCTGCGCTTGCAGTTCGTAGAATTTTTTAGCAAGTTTTACGAGGACGGCGGAAAAGCCTTCCGTCCTTTCGCCTTTGAAACCGACCATCTAATAGTCAAGGAGGAGTAGAGGATGAAATTTTTTCTGTTTTTTGCCGGCACCCATTGGGCTCTAATGGGGGCGGGGACCGCGTTTATCGGCGGGGCCATCGGCTCATCGATGGGTATCACTTATGCCGCTAATGTCGGCTCCGGGGTTCTTGCGGAGGACCCGGATAAGTTCGGGCGGATTCTTCCAATTGTTGCGATGCCCGGCACGCAGGGGATTTACGGCTTTATTACCGCCTTCCTCGTCTGGACGTTTTTCTTGCGCGACCCGAAGCTGTTGGCCGACCCAACCGTTGGATTTCAAGTGTTTCTCGCTTGCATGCCGGTTGCGTTCGCTTGCTTGGTATCGGCCATCTTTCAAGGGCTGACCGGCACCGGCGCGGCGTCGTTGATCGGGAAACGGCCTGAAGCGGGTGGCCGGGCGATAATCCTGCCGGCGCTGGTCGAGACCTATGCGGTGCTGTCGCTGATAATCAGCATGCTGTTCCTCTTAAACATCAAAGGCCAGGTCTAAGAGTGCCGATAAAGACGATCGGCGACCGCATAATCGCGGACGCTTCCACCGAAGCCGAGCGGCTGACAGCCCGGGCAAAAAAGACCGCCGCTCAAATCGCCGCGGACGCAAAAGCTGAGGCCGACCGATTTATTAAAGATGCCCAGGCGCGGTCGCGTCGGGCCGGCGCTCAGAAAAAGAAACAGCAGCTGGCCGCTGCCGGTCTGGCCGCGCGCGACCGGGTGATCGCCGCCAAGCAAACCGTTATCGACCAGGCTTTTAGCCGGGCCGGCGAGCTGATCGAGGGAGTGAGCGAAGATCAATATATAGATATGCTCGCCGGGCTCGTAGCCGCGCGGGCGGGCGGCGGGGAAGAGGTCATTTTCGACGACGCGAATGCGGCCGTCGCTAAAGCGGTGGTTCAAAAAGCTAACACCGCTCTCAAGTTGAACGGGCGCGCGCCGGTTTCTTTAGCCTCAAACATCCGGCCGATAGGCAAGGGGTTTATTTTGAGCGCCGGGAAGATCGAGGAAAGTTTCGCTCTTAACGCCCTGCTTGAATCGGCCCGCGAGGAGCTTGAGGCGGAAGTCGCGCGGATTATTTTCGGAGATGACGACTGATGGCGTTCGGCGCTCAGATAATTAAATATGGTTTCGCCACCGGCAGGGTCCGGGTGCTGGAGACTAAGATGGTTAGCTTAGAGCGGGTAAAGCGTCTTATCGAGTCGGCAAATATGGATGAAGTCCATCGGGTACTGGCTGAAACGGATTATGGCCAGGACATGCGCTCGGCCGGGACTATTGCCGAGGTCGAAGCGGCGCTCGACAAGCAGTTGAGCAGCGCCTATGCCTTGCTGCACGAGTCAAATATTCCCCTGGAAATGGAGACTTATTTCCGTAGCCGATATGATTTTCTTAACCTGCGGGCGCTCCTGAAGAGCGGCCTCGGTCAGCAGGCGGAAGTCCTCCTGTCGCCCCTTGGGGCGGCCGACATCGATACGGCTGATCTACCGGAGCCTCTGGAGTCGGCGGCCCAGGAAGCGTTGGCCAAATACAACGAAGATCAACGGATCGAGGAAATCGACATCGTCCTTGACAGGCATTACTTTGCCAACCTCCTCGCTTTGGCCGGTAAATTAAAGTCTAAGTGGATAACGGCTTACACAAAGCTTTTAATTGACCTGGCCAACGGGCGCATCGCGGTGCGCGGCGGTAAAGAGATGATCGCCGGAGGCGACACCGAGCATCTTGCCGAGGTCATGGCGACGGTATCGTCGATCGCCGAATATGATCTGGCCGCCGATAACGCGGCTATCGACTGGTTGGTCACTTCGCATCGTTTTAACTCCGGCCCGGAGCCGGTCTTCGCTTACGTAGCGGCGCGAGAACATGAAGTAAAATTGATCCGCTTGATAGTTTTGAGCCATTTAAGCGGAGTGCCGGCGGAGCGCATTAAAGACAGGGTGAGTCGCATCTATGCCTAAGCTGGCCGTTATCGGCGATTCGACTTCCGTTTTAGGGTTCAAACCGATCGGCGTAGATGCTTACAGTCTGGACGACCCTCAAGAGGTAAGCGAAATCTGGCCCTCGGTCGTTGCCGCAGATTACGCGATCGTCTTCATGACCGAGCCCATATTCGAAGCGGCCCTGCCGCTGATAAAACAGATCGAAGCGCGATCGACTCCGGCGGTTCTGGCTATTCCGTCCACAGCCGGCTCGCTCGGCGCAGGTCAGCGATATATAAAAGACCTTATGGAACGGGCGATCGGCGCCAGCATAAAAAGCAGTCACGAGTCGGAAGTCAGGAGTTAAGGAGTGATAGACGGCAAAATAGTCAGAGTGGCCGGGCCTCTAGTCATCGCGGAGGGGTTGGGCGACGCCAAGATGTACGATATGGTCCGCGTCGGCGAAGCTAAATTGATGGGCGAAATAATCGAGCTACGCGGCGATCTCGCCTCCATTCAGGTATACGAGGAAACCGCCGGATTGGGGCCGGGCGACGTGGTTCTAGCCACCGGCGAGCCGCTCAGCGTTGAGCTTGGGCCCGGTCTCTTGAGTTCTATTTATGACGGCGTGCAAAGGCCGCTGAAGGTGCTGATGGAAGAGAGCGGCGATTTTATCGGCCGGGGCATTGACGCCCCCGGCTTAGATCGGGCAAGGCGCTGGCTTTTTAAGCCTCTGGTAAAAGAGGGCGATGAGGTGGCCCCCGGCGATGTGCTCGGGACCGTCCAGGAAACCAACATCATTTTGCATAAGATAATGGCGCCGACTGGGATCGGCGGCAAGATCGTAGACATCAAAGAAGGGGATTTCACTGTTGAAGAAGCGGTCGCGGTTGTCGAGGCGCCCGGAGGCGCCCGCGTCGATATCACGATGATGCAAAAGTGGCCTGTTCGAGTCGGCCGCCCTGTTCAGAGGAGAGCTAACCCAACGGAGCCGCTCATTACCGGCCAACGCGTTATCGATACCTTTTTTCCTATCGCCAAAGGTGGAACAGCTTGCGTGCCCGGGCCTTTCGGGAGCGGGAAGTGCGTCAGTGGAGAGACGAAAGTTTTGCTTGGCGACGGCCTGCTTATCTCAGTAAAAGACGTCTTCGAACTTCACCATGGGGCAGGTAAAGTCTATGAAGATCATAGAGAGGCATACACTCTACTCAACCAACCAATACAGCTTTTCTCGTATAACGACGGGCGATTTGTTCGTTCGAAAGCCTCTTCGGTTTATAAGGGAAAAAGCGATTGTCTGCTTAGGATTAAGACCAGGACCGGCAGAGCAGCTGAAATTACACCGATTCACAAGTTATTTAAATTCGCGGACGACTTGCATGTTGTGGAAGTCGAAGGCCGCGACCTAAAAGTGGGCGACTTTTTAGCGGCGCCACGATTGCTGTACACGCACACGCAAAATCAACCCATTGATGCGTTTACACTCTTACCTGATCAACGCATATGTGATGATGATGTGCTTCGTGAAACGCCGTCGGTTATCAAGCGCGCCATCAAGAATTCAGGCAGTCGCAAATTGCTCAGCGCAAAACTAGGCATTTCCTATTTAGCTCTTACTGAATTGATTAGAGGCAAGAATAGACCCACGGTTGGCGTTTTTGAGAAACTGTGCAAGGCTGCTGGGGTGGAGAGACCTCCGATCAGGTTAGTTAAAGGCGAGCGGCGCAGTACACAAGTTAAGATCCCGAGCGTCTGCGACCGAGACTTCGCGATCTTCCTGGGGCTTCTGTTGGGCGACGGGACCATAAAGAAAGATACTGTAAAATTCTTCAACAACGATGAGGCAATGCTGCAGCTATTCGACGGCTTGCTTGACAAGCTTTTTGGTCTTAAAGGTAATCGACGCGTTAGCAATACGGTTAGATGTTCTGAGGTTTACAGTTCTGTTTTAGCGAAATTGCTGCTTAGACTGGGCTTTCCTCACTATAAGAAATCTCTATCAGCCGATGTGCCGCATATCGTAATGGCCGGTTCGGATGATGCTGTCGGGGGGTTCTTAGGGGCGTATTTTGCTTGCGACGGGCATTTTCAATCCACGAAGAACGAGATTGAGATCGCAACGTCTAGTGGGAAGATGGTTAGCGGTCTTTCTTACCTGCTTATGCGCTTAGGTATTTTGTTTAGGGCCCGCTCAAGGTCGATATCCGGTCACCGCGCCTACAGGGTAATAATTTCAAGTCGAAATAACATAAGTCTTTTTTATGAGAATTGCAGCATTAATGGCGACCGAAAGTTTATCAAAATAAGCAAGTACCTGAGCACGATCAAGCGCGCGTACACGTCCATTGACGTTGTTCCGCTTGGACGCTCCCGGATTCAAGATATCTATACGCAAAAAGGTCGGCCGTATGCTGAATTAAAACGAGCCGGAGTAGAGATACATAACTACTTGGCCGGGGAACGCATGAGCACAATGACGTTCGACCGCTTTACAGCCGTGATTAAGGACGTTTGGCTCGACAAGATGAGCGATGTCTATTTTGAGAACATATTTGCCGACGAGATCGTTTCAATTGAGCGGATTGACGGGCCGCACGATGTTTATGACTTGGAAGTGCCTATTTATCACAATTTTATCGGCGGCGAAACGCCAATGATACTCCATAACACCGTTATACAGCATCAACTGGCCAAGTGGGCCAACGCCGAGGTCATCATCTTTATCGGCTGCGGGGAGCGGGGGAACGAAATGACCGACGTCTTGATTGAATTTCCCGAGCTGACAGACCCGTACAGCGGCCGGCCGCTGATGGAACGGACGGTCCTCATCGCCAACACTTCGAATATGCCGGTGGCGGCCCGGGAAGCTTCAATATACACCGGCATCACCATCGCCGAATACTTCCGCGATATGGGGTATAACGTGGCCCTACAGGCTGATTCCACCTCTCGCTGGGCCGAAGCCTTGCGCGAGATATCCGGACGGCTCGAGGAGATGCCCGGGGAGGAAGGCTATCCCGCTTATCTCAGTTCCCGCCTGGCGGCTTTTTACGAACGCTCGGGGAGCGTCCTGGCCATGGGAAGCCCGCAAAGAGAGGGAAGCGTCACGGTCATCGGGTCCGTATCGCCTCCCGGCGGCGACTTATCCGAACCGGTTGTTCAGGCGACCCTGCGCGTCGTAAAGGTCTTCTGGGGCCTGGAAGACAAGCTTGCCTACGAGCGGCACTTCCCGGCCATCAACTGGCTTATCAGCTACTCCCTCTATCTCGAGCGACTCGAGGAGTGGTGGGACACCAACGTGGATCCGGATTTCCGGTCTCAGCGCCGGGAAGCCATGCGCCTCCTGCAAATTGAATCCGAATTGCGGGAGATAGTGAGACTGGTGGGAGTGGAATCTCTCTCCGACGAGGAGCGGCTGATCCTGGAAACGGCTAAATCTATCAGGGAGGATTTTCTTCAGCAAAACGCCTTCTCTGAGCTGGATACGTTCACTTCCCCCAAGCGGCAGTTCCGCTTGCTGGATTTGATAATGACCTGGCACCGTCTGGCAGTGGAAGCCGCCACCGGGGGTATGCCGCTCGAACAGATAGTCACCGGTCCGGTCAGGGGAAGGATAGCCCGCGCTAAGATGCTGACCGATGACGAGATGGACCAATACGCTGAGATAAAGTCTGAGATTGCCGGCTCAATGACGATAGAAGCGGTGGTGGAAGCTTAAGATGGCTAAAGAATACCTGACGATCAAAGACGTGGTCGGGCCGCTTCTCTTTGTCGAAAAAGTGACCGACGTCAAATATGGCGAACTGGTCGAGCTTGAATTTCCGAGCGGCAAGATAGGCCGCGGACAGGTTTTGGACATATCCACGGATATCGCGGTGGTCCAATCTTTCGAGAGCACCCAGGGGCTTAACACCACCCAGACCCGGGTAAAGTTTATCGGCCGCGGCCTCCAATTAGGTGTTTCAAAAGATATGCTGGGGCGGATATTCGACGGGCTCGGCCGGCCTATGGACGGCGGGCCGAAACTGCTGCCGGAAAAGCGGGTCGATATCCATGGCAATCCGATAAATCCCTATGCCCGGGCTTACCCTTCCGATTTTATCGAGACAGGGATTTCAGCCATCGATGGCATGAACCCGCTGGTTCGCGGGCAGAAGTTGCCGATATTTTCCGGCTCCGGCATGCCTCATTCCCGGCTGGCGGCCCAGATCGCGCGCCAGAGCCGCGTCCTGGGGGGAGAAGGCGATTTTGCCGTCGTCTTCGCGGCCATGGGGATAACTTTTGAAGAAGCCAACTATTTCATCGACCAATTCAAGAGCACAGCCGCCATCGAGCGGGCGGTGCTCTTTATAAATCTCGCCGACGATCCGCCGGTCGAGCGCCTGGCAACCCCGAGGATGGCGCTGACCGCCGCTGAATACCTGGCTTTTGACCTTAACATGCACGTGCTCGTCATCATGACCGACATGACTTATTATTGCGAAGCTCTGCGCGAGGTCTCGTCGGCCCGCAAAGAAGTCCCGGGGCGGCGCGGATACCCCGGCTATCTCTATACCGACCTGGCGACAATGTATGAACGGGCGGGCCGCATCAAGGGGAGGTCGGGTTCGATAACCCAGATACCGGTGTTGACGATGCCGGATGACGATAAAACTCATCCGATTCCCGACTTGACCGGCTATATCACCGAAGGCCAGATAATCCTCAGTCGAGACCTCCATAGACGCAATATCTATCCGCCGATTGACGTTATGCCTTCGCTCTCTCGCTTGAAGGAAAAAGGGATAGGGGAGGGCAAGACGCGCGCCGACCATTCAGGTCTGTCGAACCAGCTCTTTGCGGCTTACGCTCGCGGGAAAGAAGCTCAGGAGCTATCGGTTATTTTGGGTGAGGCGGCGCTGAGCGATCTCGATAAGACCTATCTTCGATTTGCCGGCGACTTTGAAACCACATATGTCAACCAGGGCGAGAACGAAGAGCGCTCGATCGAAGAGACGCTCACCCTTGGTTGGAGCCTACTGGCCGAGCTGCCGAAAGGCGAGCTGAAACGCGTCAGCGAAGAGCATATTGAGAAGTACCTACCTGTCATTCCTGCGAAAGCAGGAATCTAGAAGGGTAAGCGGTTGGCTAAGATCAATCCCAACAGAATGGAACTCCTGAAACTGCGCCGCCGGGCGCAGATGGCCAAACGCGGCCACAAGCTCCTAAAGGATAAGCTCGACGAATTGCTCCGCCGGTTCCTGGCTTTGATAGATAAAGCAAGATCAGGCCGGGTGGATATCGAGGAAGCGCTGGCCGAGGCGTTTGGCGTCCTGGCTGTTGCCAGAGGCGAGGGCGGCACCATAGTCATAACCGAAGCCCTGGCCGGGACCGGGCAGCCGACAACGGTCGAAGTCGGTCTGGAGAATCTCTTAAGCATCAAAGTGCCGACCTTCACCATCCCGCAAGTGGCCGTCTCGATTAAATATAGCCTGGCGACGACACCCGCTGTTCTGGACAGCGCGGTTACCGGTTTTGAGACCGTCCTCAATCCGCTCGTATCCCTGGCGCAGCTGGAAAAGACTATCCAGCTTCTGGCGGTTGAAATCGATAAGACCAGGCGTCGGGTTAACGCCCTCGAGTACATCCTCATCCCGCAACTTGAAGAATCTATCAAGCAGATCAATATGAGCCTCTCGGAACAAGAACGGGCCAACCTCACCAGGGTCATGAAGATCAAAGAGATGCTTGAAGCGCGAAGATAGAAGAACCCTCTAAACTTTTGTGATCAGACTTCCGATAATAAAACCAGTAATACATTGCGTTTTGAATTACTAGCTCTTCCAAGGTGCCCCTCCAGTCGAAGAGCTAGTATTTTTTTGTCAGGTATCGCTGATACCGGTGAAGTGGAAGTTGTCGATTTTCAATGCCGGACAACAGCATGTGCCGAGAAAAGCATTGACCAGGGTCAACTCGCTACCGACCGCCGCCACCGCGCTCAGAGCGTCCAATATGCTCTGGGTGAACCTTAAGTTCTTTAGCCCCGCGCCGACCGCGCCATTCTCTATTAAGAACGTCCCATCCCTGGTCATACCAGTCAGAACAGCCCGCATCGGCTCTTCGATATTTGTATAGTGGAAACGGGTGACCAGGACGCCGTTGGCCGTGGAAGCTATCATCTCATCGAGTTTCAGCCTGCCCGGTTCCAGAAACAGGTTGGTCGGGAGCGGGCCGTGCGTATTTGGCGCGGGCAGGGCGTGGCCCGTTGATTTCCCACCCTCACGGGCGGCCGTGCGCGTATCGTAGACGACCCGTGTCGCCACGCCTTTTTCGAAGAATACCACTTTTTCTTTGGGAACACCTTCATAGTCAAAAGGGATTCCTTGCGTCCGTGGATCGGTGCCGTCATCCCAAAAAGCGATCTTTTCGTCGACCAATCGCTCGCCGAAATGTCCCGCCATGAAGCTCTGCTTCTCCTGCACGGATAAGGCGCCAAGACCGACATAGGCCAGGAAGGACAACATATCGGCGACAGCCGCCGGCTCTAAGATGACCGTATAGGCGCCGGGCGGCAGATCTTGCGGCCGGCGGCCGGCGGCGGCCTTGCCCGCGGCCCGCCGGCCAAGCTCCGTCATATCAAGTTCATTCAGGTCTCGCCCGATCCAAGCCGCATACCCCGAGCTGTCAAAATCCATCAGGACCATGTTCACGTCCACATCCGTCAGCGAGGAACGGCTGACCCCGCTATGGCTGTTGCCGATAAAAACCGTCGTTTCGCTTGTTTCCAAGGCACCGGCCATCGTCAACTTATTGTTCTTGGCTAAGGTCAGCGCCTCATGAATAAGGTCGGCGCGTTTTCCCGGCGTGCATTCCCGGGTGGCCGCCGCACGCTTGTCATCGGTGATCACCGGAAATTCCGGCAGACCGGGCCAGTCGTTCACCCGCGGAGAGACTTTAGCGTTGTCCACCGCGGTCTTGACGGCTGTAGCGATTGCGTCCACCTCGGGCCGGTTTGTCGAAGCAGTGCCTATTTGGTTATCAAAGATCGCGCGGACGGATATGACGCTGTTTGTTTCCGCGACATTTTGATGTATCTCGGAATTGGCTACTCTGGTAAGAGCGGTCGCTGACTGAAAGGCCAATATCTCGGTCTCGTCGGCGCCGGACTGTGCCAAAGCCTTGGCGATAGCGGCCTCCATCTCGTCCTGCCGGTTCATCGACCCACCCCCACTTGTACGTCTCGAAACCTTGCCGGCGCCGCTCCATGAGCGACATGGGCTATCTGCATCGGCTCGCCCTTGCCGCAATTCGGCGTTCCCCAGACGGTCCAATGGCCGGCGTCGCATATCGCGTCGCATGAATTCCAAAATTGCGGGGTAATGCCGGTGTAATTAGGACGCCGAAGCATCCGCCCAAGTTTCCCGTTCTTTATCTCCCAGGCGATTTCAGTGGCGAATTGAAAATTGATCCTTTTGTCGTCGATGCTCCAACTCTTATTTGTCTCCAAGTAGAGGCCGTCGTCGGTGTCGGCGACCAACTCGTCGAATGTCCGGTCACCCGGCAGCAGGTTTATGTTGGTCATACGGATAAGCGGGATGCGGTTCCAACCGTCCGCCCGCATGGCGCCGTTGCTTGTCCTTCCGATCGACGATGCCGTTTCGCGCGAAGTCAATACCCCCGTCAGCACGCCGGCGGTGATTATCTCGCTCCGCTGGGCCGGCACCCCCTCGTCGTCAAAGCCGAAACTGCCTAAAGCGCCGGGAATCGTGGCATCCGCGGTGACGTTGACGATCTCCGAACCATACTTGAATTTGCCCAGCATATCCGGGTTGACGAAGCTGGTGCCGGCGAAGCTGGCTTCCATCCCCAATATCCTATCTAATTCCGTCGGATGGCCGATAGATTCATGGACTTGCAAGGCCATCTGGGTGCCGTCGATAATCACCGTTGTCCGGCCGGAAGCGCAGATTGGGGCGGTTAAAAGGGCCACCGCCTCATCCCGGACGCGGTCCGCGTTGCCGGCCATATTCAGCTCTTCGACCAGCTCCCACCCGCGGGTCCCGCATTGGCCGCCCATCGAGTTCGGGTACGACCGTCTCTCTACGTCGCCGCCGTCCACAGCCGTGGCCGACATGCCGGCGCCGGTCTCAAGAATGTCCTGATAAAAGTGCGACCCTTCAGACGAGCCGAAATACGTCTGATTGCGACGGCAGTAAAGGTTTGCCCGGGCCACCGCGATTTTTTTGTCCGTGCGTAAGAGTTTATCCACGTCAAGCAGCAGGCTGATCTTGGCTTCAATCGGGATTGAGAACGGATCGGTTTTATAGTCATTAGTATAAACAGCCTCGCCCCGCTCGACAGCGGTCAGCCGGACCGGGTGCTTAAGAGCGGTGGCGCTGGCCTGCGCAATTTTAACCGCGGTTCTCGCCACGTTAACGGCTTCATTCATATCAAGAATATTGCTGCAGGCAAAACCCCAGGCCCCCCCGAAGAGCACCCGGACGCCAAAACCGCATTCATCGCCGCTGGTCACTACCTCGACCTCTCCATTCTTCGTTCCAATCGATTGAGTCTTAGTTGTTACTATCCGCACGTCGGCATAAGAAGCCCCGAGCCTCTGCGTCTCATTCAGGACCGCCGCCTGCAATTCCCTCATTACATCAACCGCCTTTTTTGTTGCTTGCTAATGCATTTTATTTGTTATATCCTGTGAATTCAAACGACGCGGGGTGGAGCAGTCTGGTAGCTCGTCGGGCTCAATCCGCAAGATCCGAGTTTGTTACGCCTCTTCTGGATCTTGCAATGGGCTGCGCGCAGGGAAACTTGCGTGTGAAACTTGCCAAATTCGGGGAAGCCGGTGGCGCGGTAATCCCGAGCCAAGCTCTGGGCATGTGCGCAGAGAAGGTGTAGAGACTTGATGGCAGGCACCCTAACGGTAACGCCGAGGGTGAAGGGAAAGTCCAGACCACAAATTCAGGCACAGGTCGGAAGCAGTTAAAGCTGTAGTGGTATGCATAACCCGAAGGTCACAGGTTCAAATCCTGTCCCCGCTACAAAAAACCTGCCTGATCGGCGGGTTTTTTTATTCCCGAGCCATCAGTTTAATATTCAAGTAGTTGCAGAACAAGCGAATCCAATCAGAGCTAGCCCTGCCTCGGCAGCCGGGGGCAAAACTGATTGTGTTATGCTAAACTATGAATATGAAACTACGAGTGGTTATTGAACCCCAAGAAGAAGGTGGATTCACGGTTTACGTACCGGCTCTTCCGGGTTGCGTTTCGCAGGGCGAGACTGAAGATGAGGCCTTAGTCAACATCAAAGAAGCCGCGGATTTATATCTCGAAAGCTTGAAAGCACGCGGCCGCCCGCTTCCGAAAGTCAAGGAACTCGAAATCGCTGTATGAGCCGATTGCCGGCGTTGTCTTGGCGGGACGTCGTTCGCGGGCTTAAGCGTGCAGGATTCATTTTAGATCGCCAGCGCGGCAGCCACATAGTTTTATACCACCCAACATCAAACGCCACTGTTGTTGTCCCGCGCCACAAAGAAATCAAAAAGGGCACGCTAAACCAAATACTAAGACAAGCAGAGCTTAGCCAAGAGGCGCTAATCAAGCTAATTTCACCTGGAAAGCGCCCCCTATGAATAAAGAAATTATTATCTTCTCAATAAAAACCAGTGTCGTTCATTTCCTGTCGTATTCTCTCGTCGGGGCGATAGCTTATCAGCTTTTCACGAAGCAATTTTATGTCGGTGAAACTCCGGTATTCACGATGTTTATGCGTAGTGAATCAAATCCCGATCAGTGGCGACACGTAATGAACTGGATATTCCCTGGTCAGATTTTGAGGGGCCTCCTCATCGGGCTGGCTTTATATGCATTCCTCCCTGTGCTTAAAGAAATGGGCCGGGGGCGAAGGATTACGGCAATGGCTTTCCTAATTTATGTGTCCACCTCGCTTGCGGCCGCCGCCCCGAGCCCAAGCAACATCGAAGGCCTTATTTATCTGCGGCCGGAACTTGTCGGCTTGAAACCATTCTTATTAACTCAACCGGAGATGATAGTTTATAGCTTTGTTTTTGCGATCGGCGTCTCGTTAATCGTCGAAGGCAAGGTCAAGCTGCCTAGGAAAAAGATTTCCAGTGAGTAGGATCGGCGCAATTGGCTAGAGCAAGCTTGTCTTATAATACCGCTCTACCTGCTGTAATGTATGTATGTTCATCGTTAGTTCAAAGTTCGAATAGTGTCCTATCCGGGCTACAAATGAAAAAAGCCTTGGCCCTGCGGGGCTTTTTTTATTTGTAGCGCAATAGATATTCGACACCATGCAATGGCCAACTTGTTTAAGTCAAGGCCTTGCCTGTTTTTACACCACTCGGTGGGACGTTAACCGAGACGATAGGCAGCATTGTAACACTCGATGATTTATTGGTTGACTCCTTCATTGATGACCTCTCTCAGCAAGCGCATCAACACATCCTTCTCGTAGCGGATATGCTTTACGATTTCTTTTGCTCGCGGAGAAAGGCGTCTATAACCCCAGCGTGATCGTCGCTTGGTCTCGGTCCAGCCCTCACGTTCATAATACAGTGGTAGGTTTACATCGAAATAAGAGATGCTGTCCGCGTCTTTGAGAGTATCTGAGCAGTGGTCGCCGCCTACCTCATGGGCCGCCACCAGGCGGCAGGTCTCGTTCACTATATCCCACTGCACCCCGCACGCGGTCAGAATCGGGCGCAGTATTTCCGCTCCACTCCGGGCGTGGGCAGTCTTGAAAGCATCGTAATCGTCGAAGTTCGCACGTTTGACCTTGATCTCTTCGGTGGCCCGGTCAATATCATGAGCCAGCGCGGCCAGTTGCAGAGCGGTTCCCGCATCCGGCTCCAGACACAACAGCCACTTAAGGGTGTTGTCGGCGTGGCGTGGATCCTCGGGCACCCCTGAGCGTGCAATGTACAGTCGGATTTTCTGTTTGGCACACTCAATGCCGCTAATCATGCGCAATGACAACCCGGCGCAGAGTTTCGACATTCATCACCACGGCAATTAAGACCAGTGTCGGAAGTACCAGATTCGTGACAGCCCCGAGGAAGATTAGAAACATGCGTACATCCCGCCCCATGCGCAACCTTGCCTTGATCCGCTTGCGCATCAGATTGTCGTACTTGTCTGCCGTGTAGCTCAGCATGAACGAGCCAATAATTGCCATGAAACCAATGAACAAAACCAATCCGCTTATCTCTTTCACTAGAAGGTGCCAGGTCAAGCCAAACAGCAAAAAGGCGTCCGCATAGCGATCCAGCACCGCATCGAACCAGCCGCCGAAGTCGCTGCTTTGGTACTTGAGCCTGGCCACTTCGCCATCGGAACCGTCCATGATGGACGCAAGCTGGGCCAGAACACCGCCCAGGATAAGGGCAAGATACCCACCAAGCGCAAACAGGCCGGCAGCCGCCAGGGAAACCAGAAACGAGAAGAGGGAAATTTGATTTGGAGTAACGTCAAGTTTCGCCAAATTCCGGGAAAACAGCATAGAGACGGGGCGGTTCAGGTAACGCGATATAGGGCCATCATTCGGCTTATCGCGGAGACGGTCCAGCAGCGCCTGCTCCGCTCTCTTGAGATCCGCCGGATGGTCCACATCCAACCAGAAACCACTTACCGGGATCTCTTTGGCACGTCCCTCGGCGGCCAGAACCCGTACCGCGCCGGAGAGCGTGGTATCGCCGCTTTTTTCTATACTTTGCTCCAGGGCCTGAAAAATGGCGGGAGAACACAGGAAAACACCCGTGTCGAAACCGTTAAAAACCGCAAGTCCCTTGCCGATTTCAACTATATTCCCATCTTTAGAATTGACGCGGGTGACATCCTGCATATCGATGAGAGAGTTGCGGATATCGCGGTCGACTCCGAGCGCCATCTCGCCGGGAGGCAGGCGAAGCTCTGTCAATGCACGGGCAAGAGACGGGTCAAAAAGGTGGTCGGCCATCAGCAGTAAAAAAGGTTCTTGCAGGACTCCACGCGCTTTGAGGACCGAGAGGCCGTTTCCTTTCTCCCATTCGTCATTGACCAGCGAAGTGATTTGAATGTCAATACGCTCCGCCAGCCGGTTCAAGAAATCGCCGACCCGATCGCCGTGATACCCGGTAACGACATAAAATTCTTCTACGCCTGTCTCTAACGCTGTCCGGATAACGCGCTCAATTAGAGGGATGCCCAAAACGGGTAGGAGGGGCTTGCTCTCACCCTTTTGCTTCAGTCGGCTGCCCTTGCCGGCCGCGATTATCAGACACTTCATCCCCGACCGTCTTTAGTCACAATTTCAATTATTCAGGCTGACCGGATATGATCATCGCCGCTTCCAGGTCGTCCTGCGGCGCGCTCGATTCAGGCTCGACCTCGGTGGCGATGAATTGCTCCACCAGACAATACGCCTCTTCATCGGTATATTGGCGAGGGGGGTGCTTGCAGAAGTAGGCTGAAGGCGCGCCCAGAATTCCGCCTTCGCCTCGCAGCAGAGCCAATTTGGCGCAGCGGATCGCGTCTATCGCCACCCCGGCGGAGTTCGGCGAATCCTCAACGGACAGGCGTAGCTCCAGGTTCATCGGCACATCGCCGAACAACTTGCCCTCCATCCGTATAAAACAAACCTTGTTATCTTTCTGCCAGGGAACATGATCACTGGGGCCGATATGGATATTTTCATCGTCTAGGCGCGCGCCGGCCACCGACTGAACAGCCTCTGTTTTCGATTCCTTTTTAGATGCCAGGCGCTCGCGGTTGAGCATATTGAGAAAATCGGTGTTTCCGCCGGTATTAAGTTGGTAGGTGCGCTCCAGTTTGACCCCTCGCTTTTTAAATAAATCAACCAGCGTGCGGTGGGTAATAGTCGCACCGAGCTGGGCCTTGATATCATCGCCGATAATAGGGAGGTTTTTGTCTTGAAAACGCTTGGCCCAGACCGGATCGCTAGCGATAAAGACTGGAATGTTGTTGATAAAGGCCATGTTGGCCTCTAGAGCACAATCAGCGTAAAACCGGGTCGCTTCTGTCGATCCGACGGGCAAATAGTTAAGGAGAATCTCGGCGCCCGATTCCAAGAGGACCTTGACCACTTCTTCTTCCGTCGGTTCCGGCTCGTCGGCTAAGTCAAAAGTGATTCCGGCGGGGTAATCTTTCATGTGCTTCGAGAAGCCGTCCAGTATCTTGCCCATTCTCACCGCGACCCCGGCCGAAGGCAAGTCGGCGCAGAAAACCGCGGTGCAATTAGGTTTGGCGAAAATGGCCTCGCTCACATCCCGGCCTACTTTGCGCCTATCCATGTCGAACGCGGCAACTACATCTATGTCTCCGGGCTTAAAGCCGCCGATCTCCCAATGCATCAGCCCGATTGCGTCTTCTCGTGACTGGTCGCGGTAGAAATGAATTCCCTGAATTAAAGAACTGGCGCAATTACCGACCCCGACAATAGCGATCTTGATTTTTTTCATGATTATTAGATCTCCCTAAATATTTACAGACCCGACCATACTCGCGTCCGGCCTGAACGATGCTCAGCCGTCAGTTTTTCATCCTTAACTAAAGCGAGGTTATTCCGGCGGCACTTCCGAATATCACGCAAACATATCTTAAACGATAAGCCTACGATTAACCAATTCGCCGGCCGGTATAAGCCGTTTGTGCGAGGAATAGGATAACTATTAAAACACACACTTTTAACCTTTTGCACGCTTGTTAATCAGCTTGCAACAGGTCTTAAGCTGCTGTAATATCTTAACATAGTCCGATTGCTTAAAGTTCGAATAGTGTCCTACCCGGGCTACAAAAAACCTGCCTTATCGGCAGGTTTTTTTATTCCCCGATTTTCAATCCAGGATTTGACCGATTGAAGAACAAGTTACCCCATTAATGCCAATATGATAAAATTTACTCGATTTAATCTAACACCGGTGAAGGAGCCAGATTGCGAACCGTTGACGATATAAGTCTTAAAGAAAAAGACCGGCTGGCAATAGAAGAAGCGGTGCGGTTACTTAAGAGTCAGTTTCCTGTGGCGAAAGTCATACTTTTCGGGTCAAAAGCAATGGGGCGCGCTGATGATGAGTCCGATATTGATCTTTTAATATTAACGACTCAGACGCTTAATTGGCGAGGGCGCGACAAAATCACCGATGCTTTGTTTGACATTGAATTGGAACACGAGGTGGTAATCAGCACGCTGGTAGCGACTGTTGATGAGTGGGAGCGGGGCTTCTGGGCTGTCCTGCCGATTCGACAAGAGATCGAACGTAATGGTGCGGCTGCATGATTGATGACGTTAAGAAGGCGGTCATCCTGTATTGGTTTGAAAAATCCCAAGAAGCGCTATCTGCGGCCGATGACGACTTCAAGGCAGGGCGCTATTCGTTCGCCATAAACCGTACCTACTACGCTTGTTTTTATGCCCTCAGCGCGGTTTTGATCGCCGATGATGTGAGATTCGTTAAGCACTCAGGCGTTCGCGGGGCTCTTCACCGTATGTTTGTAAAACCAGGCAAGATTTCGCCTGATTTGGGCCGCTTCTATGACCGGCTATTTGAAAATCGCCAACGCGCTGACTATCAGGAACTCGTTGTCTTTGAGCGGGAGCAGACAGAAGAAGCCCTGGCAGGGCCTGATTGTTTTAACAAGGGGTGTGGGTGAGGCTACAACAAAATGGCTCTTCCTGTGCGGGCCGTTTTTATTTTCCGGCTAAATCCATTTCCGGCAATTTTATGGACACTGCCTTCCGATTCGATTGAATTCTTGCCGCTCGGTAAATCGAGTAAATAGCGATCGTTAAGGCAATTGAAATAATAACGCTTCCCTCCGGTCCATAGCTTCCGCCGCTTATTATCCCTTGATTTACGGGGGCCGAATGAAAAACGCCAAGGTTATCGTAGCCGTATACCGGGAATCCAAATATCCGTTCCTGGAAAAGGTTCCAGCCAAAGTGAAATCCGATCGGCAACCATAGGTTTTCAGCCAAATAAAAGAGTTGGGCCGCGAATACTCCAAATAAAAATATATTTAACCATCCAATCAAGTTGACGCCTTGCCAGAAGTGAAGAATCGAGAAAAGCATGGCGGTGATCACAATACCGCCGGTCCTGCTAGTGCCGGCCAAAACCTTCAATAGGTATCCTCTAAATACTAGCTCTTCTGTGCCTGACTGGATAAAGGTTGCTATGAAGCCAATTAATAAAGCAATAATCAACGAATAGCTTGCCGCTTGAGGTTTAATCAATATCGCCTTTGTCGCTGCTGAAATCCCGAATACCGTACATATAAATAAAGCCCCTATGAAGGTCCCAGCGACCACAGCCAGAAACTTTTTGGCATGAAATCTTAGCCCGATGTCGGAAAAATCTGCGCCAAATTTCCGGAGACGCAAAAAAGTGATGAGTATGAGGGCCGGCCAAAATACCAGCGCAGCGGCTTCCGGTGACACCCTCTTAGAGTGAAAAATGAGGAAGGCTGCTGGAAACAGTGTGGCAATGCTGATTGCCGTCCCCAGGGCCAGCCATAGAAAATAGATTACGACTTCCCGTAACGTCTCTCTTGGTTGGTTTCGGCTCATCTTTCGGATTTTAGCTAAGAATCCCCGGGAATAAAAGCTTTCCCAGGGGTTTGACATGCGTTATTCCCAAGTGTATATTACGCTTTAAGAGAGCGCAGGCAGGAGGGTGCAAGGAATGGAGCATTCTTTTCCCGAGGGTGACTTTCACGTTCGCGGCCGGTTTTGGATATCGGGCCCTGACGAGACATTCCTTGGTTATGGCCGGGTGGTACTGCTGGAGCGAATCAAGGAGTACGGCTCGATCACTAAGGCAGCCAAGTCGATGAGCATGTCTTACCGACATGCCTGGGAGCTTATCGAGTCCATGAATCTACAACACGGTAAGCCCCTGGTGATAAGCGCTGTCGGCGGTCGCGGCGGCGGCGGCGCCAGATTAACCACCGAGGGAGAACGAGCGATTATTATCTTCCGGCAACTGCACGATCGGTTCAAGGATTTTTTAAAAGACTTGGAAAGTGAGTTGGCAAGTCTTAAAAAGCAACGGATAAGAACAGGGGGACCGAGGTGAGAAGGTTGCTGCCGTTGATTTTACTGTTAGCATTGGCTTCAGGATGTACGGGTTCAAGAACGGGCAAGCCGGCGGTTGAAGTCAACGTTTGGGCGGCTTCCAGCCTTAAGGATGCGCTGACCAAGCTGGCCCCGGATTTCGAGAAAGATAACAATGCCAAACTGGTATTTAATTTTGCGTCATCGGGCGACCTGCAGACGCAGATCGAACAAGGGGCCCGCGCGGACGTCTTCTTATCGGCGGGGAAAAAACAGATGGATGCGTTGGCTCGGAAAAATCTCATCGATCCGGCCAGCCGCGCGAACTTTCTCGGCAACAACCTGGTAGTGGCGGTTCCATCGGCCGGCAACGTCAAGATAGCTAAGGTCGAGGATATTGCCGCCCTCCCGGGTATACGACACATAGCCGTTGGCAACCCGAGTGAAGTGCCGGCCGGCAAGTACGCTCAACAGTCCCTGGAAACGGCCAATATCTTTAAAGCAGTCAAGTTAAAGTTGGTCTTAGCTAAAGACGTTCGACAGGTCTTAGCTTATTTAGAAACAGGCGACGCCGACCTTGGATTTGTTTACGCGTCCGATCTAAAGGTCGCAAAGAACGTCAAAAACGCGTTAACGGTCCCCGATACCTATCACGACCCGATCGTCTATCCTTTGGCGGTTGTGCGGGGCGGCAAACAGCCCAAGCCGGCCGCTAAATTTACTGATTACATAAGAAGCAAGCCGGCGCAAAAGATTTTTGCGGATTATGGTTTTAAGCCGGCCGCTAACTAGCGTGTGGGGGGAAGAAAATGGACCTAAGTCCGATTTGGTTGTCTCTTAAGGTATCGATAATCGCCGTCAGTGTCGTCTTTGTCGTCGGTTCGTTTCTGGCAATCTTTTTGCATCGCTTTAAGTTCCGTGGTCACACCGCTGTGGAGGCTATAATCATGATGCCTCTGGTTCTGCCGCCTACGGTCGTGGGTTTTTCGTTGCTGCTCCTATTTGGCAGAAACGCGCCTTTAGGGCGCCTGCTGGGATATTTTGGCATCGAGATAGTTTTTTCCTGGTGGGCGGCTGCTATCGCTTCAATGGTCGTGGCCCTGCCGTTAATGTACCAGGGCTTAAAATCTTCGCTTGAATCTATCGACGCCAACCTCGAGCAGGCGGCCCGCACGTTAGGGGCGGGGGAGATCCGGGTTTTACGAACCGTTACTCTGCCCCTGGCCTGGCCCGGACTCGTTTCAGGCGTTGTCATGGCCTTTACCCGCGCGATCGGGGAATTTGGCGCTACACTGATGGTCGCGGGCAACATCCCGGGAAAAACGCAGACTATCCCTCTAGCCATATACTCGTATTCATCGAGCGGGGATACCGCAAATGCCGGTTACATGGTCCTAACACTCATAGCTCTGGCGTTTTCGCTGGTATTTGCAGTGAGTGCTTGGCGAAAGAAACTAATTCGCTGGTTTTGACTCACCTAGAACGCGGCCGAAAACTCCGTCTGCTTCGTTATCCTCCGCCTCGGTTCGGTCACGTAATCGCACATACGCTCCCTCACCTCGACGTTCGTCTGCCTTGCATCCGGGGCTTTGGGCGGCGTTCTCAACTTACTTTACAAATATATATTATCCGCTAAACTGTTCAGCATGTTAACTATGTCTGACGATTTTAACCAAGACCTTGATGAACTTATTTCGCTGATGATGCGAATGCGCCGCTTGTTCATGCAACAATCGGAACTTTCGTTTGAGGAGCACTCGACCACGATCCTGCAATTCGCGGCCGTCGACTTCCTGGGCGGCCACCCAAAATCCATGGTCAGTGAATTAGCTTCCGGCATGCGGATGTCCATGTCGTCGGCAACTCAGCTTGTCGAGCGGCTGGTCAACGCGGGGTTTGTTCGGCGCCTGGAGGATGAGCGAGACAGGCGAATAATCCGCTTAGTCACGACGGATAAGGGGATTGGAGAGCTTAACGCCGTCCAATTAGATATACGCGAAAAAATGAAGCGCGTTCTTTCAAAGATATCCGCGGATGATATAAAAGCGTTCATCCGGATTCAAAAAACTCTGTTGGAAACTTTACAAAGTGAGGCAACGCAGTCGTGAAAAATAAGAAAGTTCTCATTATCGGGCTGGTATTGATTTTTGCTATTCTCTTCATCGCCAGAAGTTGTGGCCGCTCTCCGTCGCCACGATATACCTTCACGCCGGTGCTCAGGGAATCCATCGTGGAGTTGGTCAGCGCCGGCGGCAACGCCATCCCCACCTCGGCGGTGGAGGTGTTTTCATCGATCACAGGCAAAGTGAACAAAATTTATGTTACCAACGGAGACGTGGTCGACACCGGCGACGATCTCTTTAGAACCTATAATTCGGTGACAGGACAGGAAGATATTGTGACTTCGCCGGCCCACGGGACGGTTACCAACCTGGCGATAATCAACGGAACGCATGTAGACCCGGCAGCAACCGGTACCGCGGCGGTCAGCGCTATGCCCGCACTGCTAATCACCGATATGTCAAGCTATACGATTAGGCCGCAGATCAATGAAGTCGATATCGATAAGATAAAGACCGGGCTGAAAGCGACGATCTCGTTTGACGCCATTCGCGATAAAACTTTTGCCGGCACGATCGCAAACGTAGACACGGTCGGCACAAACACGCAGGGCGTCATTACTTACAATACTTACATCACCGTAACGGACCCGCCTAATGAGTTGCGGCCGATGATGACCGCCGGCGTCGATATCGAGACGACCAAACATGATAATGTCTTGACCGTGCCGAATATCGCGCTTAAGCCTTATCGGGGAGGCAAGGCGGTGCAGGTGCTTGACAAAAAGACAAATAAGCCGCGTTATGTCCCGGTGAAAGTCGGCATAGTCGGCAGTCTGCGCACCGAGATCACCGAGGGCGTCCAAGAAGGTCAAAAAGTCATCACCGGCACATTATCGAGTCAGTCCCGAGGCTTCCTGCAATTTCGCGGGGGCGGCAATTAATGGCCCCTGCTCTTATCTCGTTGACGGGGATCACCAAGACCTACGCAACAGGTGACGTGGATTTTCCCGCGCTTAGAGGTATCGACCTTGAAATCGCCGACGGGGAATTCGTCGCCATCATGGGACCTTCCGGCAGCGGCAAATCGACAACCATGCACATAATCGGAGCGCTCGACACGCCGACCTCGGGAACCTATCGCCTGGGCGGCAAAGATATCAGCAAACTGGATGAAGACCAGCTAGCCGAGATCCGCAACCACGACATCGGGTTTGTCTTTCAATCTTTCAATCTTCTGCCGCGCACGACCGTCCAAAAAAACGTGGAGCGGCCGATGATGTACGCGGGTGTCACCGCGGCCGAGCGGCGGTCCAAAGCCAATCAGGCTCTGAAGCTCGTGGGTTTAGAAGATAAAGCCGGAAATCTTTCAAACCAGTTGTCCGGCGGGCAGATACAAAGGGTCGCTATAGCCCGCTCGCTGGTGATGACGCCTAAGTTAATCCTGGCGGACGAGCCGACCGGCAACCTGGACACGCAAACCGCGCTACACATAATGGAGTTTTTCCGAGCCCTAAATGAGCGGGGGCATACGATAGTTCTCATCACCCATGAGGAGGATATAGCCGCTTTCGCGCAGCGAAGGGTCAAGCTTAAAGATGGCCTCATCGTCTCGGATAGCGGCGAATTCTACGATCATGCGCACTAGCGAACTCATAATAACAGCGTTCAATGCCTTAAAGGGCAACATATTGCGTACCCTGCTGACGATGCTCGGCATAATCATCGGCATTTCGTCGGTCATCCTGATAATCTCTCTGGGCCAAGGGGCGACCGCGTCGATCACGAACGAGATATCGTCATTTGGCGCTAACCTGATCTCCATCATGCCCGGAGCTGAACAATTCGGCCCGGCTCGCGGCGCCGCGTCTATGCTTACGCTTAAGCATAGCGACGCCCTAGCCATCAGTGACGCGAAGATACCCGGTATCGCGAATGTCTCGGCCCAAGCCGGCACCCGCGCGGTGGCGATAGCCAATGGTGAGAATGTTAATGCCCAGATAAGCGGAGTTGAGCCTGCTTACGCGGCGATACAATCGCTTGACGTTCAAACAGGCGCCTTTTTCGACCAAGGCCAGGTCGACGGATTAGCGCCGGTGGCGGTGGTCGGCCCGACGATCGTCAAGGACCTCTTTGGGGTCGGCTCCGCGCCGGTCGGGAAGCTTATCAAGATTGACGGCAAGCCGTTTCGCATTATCGGCGTATTGAAAGCCAAGGGCTTGAGCGGATTCGTCAACCCCGACGAATCCATATACCTGCCAATAACGACAGTCATGAAAACGCTGCTTGGCCAAGATCATGTCGACGATATTATGGTCACCGCGGACAGTGCCGAGGCTGTCCCGCAGGTGATGGAATCAATAAAAGGTCTGTTGCTTAACCGGCATCGCATAACCGACCCGAAGCAGGCCGACTTTACGATTCGCAGCGCCCAAGACGCCATCTCTACTCTGGGCACGGTTACCGGGGTGCTTACCGCTCTGTTGTCCGCGATCGCGGCCATATCTCTGGTTGTCGGCGGCATCGGCATAATGAACATAATGCTGGTGACAGTGACCGAGAGAACTCGGGAGATCGGACTTTTGAAAGCCATCGGCGCCAAGCGACGCGATATTTTGGCCCAGTTTTTGATCGAGGCGGTTGTCTTGACGGTCTCCGGGGGCCTTCTCGGAATGGCCCTGGGCACTCTGCTGTCTTATCTTATCTCCTCAGCTATAAACATCCCGTTTTCAATCAGCGTCACCGCGATCGTTTTGGCCGTCGGTGTCTCCTCGATCGTTGGGATTATCTTCGGTCTCTACCCGGCCAGAAAAGCGGCCGGCCTGGCGCCGATCGACGCCTTAAGGTTTGAGTAGGGAAGGCCCGGCCGAGTGCGAAGACACATACAATACTTATTCTTGGCTTTTAACGTGTACATCGGGGTACGGTTGTATCTTTTCTATAGCTATTTTCTGGGCCGGGGGTCGGCTTATGTCAGCCGGCCGCCCAGCACGGAAGCTTATCTTCCGATAGCGGCGCTGATGAGCCTTAAATACTGGTTGGTAACCGGCGTCTTTGACCAAGTACACCCCGCCGGTCTGACCATCCTGGTAGCGGCTTTCCTGACGGCGCTGCTGTGGCGGCGCGGCTTCTGTTCCTGGATCTGTCCCATCGGCACGATTTCAGAGATCGCCCACCGGGCCGGGCAGCGCCTGGGAGTGACCGTCCGACCGCCGCGATTTGTCGATATTCCGTTACGCTCGCTAAAGTACGTTTTGATGGCCGTGTTTCTTCTCGCTGTCATCGGTATGGACGCGCCGTCCATACGGGCGTTCGTGAACAGTCCCTTTAACAAATTGGCGGACATAAAGATGCTGCTCTTCTTCTTGCATCTGTCCACGTTTTCTATGCTTGTCCTGGCAAATCTGATTATCTGGTCTTTTTTCATTAAGAATTTTTGGTGTCGTTACCTCTGTCCGTATGGCGCCGCCCTTGGCATCCTATCAAAGGTCGGCATGGTCAAGATCGCCAGAGACGAAAATAACTGCATTGACTGTAAGAAGTGCGAAAAGATCTGCCCGGCGTACATCGACATAACCAAGGTCAAAACGGTGACCTCGCTCGAATGCATCGATTGTCTCGATTGCATCCGGGTCTGCCCGGTTGAAAACACTCTCGAGGTTAAAACCGCTCGGCTCAACAAAGTCGTCGGGCCTCGCGCTTACGGATTGATATTGGTGGGAGGATTCATGTTCTTAATACTTCTGGCTCAAATAACGGGCCACTGGAATACAAACATCTCTCTAGCCGAGTACCGGCAGATGGTGCCCAATGCCGCCCGTTACGGCCATCCCTGAGCTAACGTCTACGACGACGCTGAGTCATCCGCCGGGCGCCGCCGTTATATGCCAACCTTGCGCGTGGGCGGGGAGGATTGGTGGTATCGTCCGGCACGAACCGATCGACATAGTCAAAACCTTCCAAGTCTTCCACAGGCAGCCTTTTGCCGATAAACGATTCAATGTCGCGCAAGTCCGCCAGCTCTTCAGCGGCAAACAAGCTGATCGCGGTGCCGCTTTCACCCGCGCGCGCGGTGCGGCCGATGCGGTGGACGTAATCCTCGGGGTTGGAAGGCATATCGAAGTTGATAACGTGCGAGATATTCTCGACATCTATCCCCCGGGCGACGATGTCGGTGCCGATCAAGATGCGATGGCGACCGTTTCTAAAACCGTCTAAGGTTTTCTGACGCTGCGCCTGGGTCAAGTCGGAATGGATGGTCGCCACCGCCAAGCCGCGTCGCCCCAGCATTTTGGCGAGGTAATCCGCTCGCCTCTTGGTTCTGGAAAAGACCAGAACTCTTTCCATTTCTGTTTTCTTTAATAATTCTACCAGCAACTCATCTTTTTGCATGGAGTCGACCGGATAAATACATTGGTTAACGCTGTCGACCGGCGTCGAGCGAGGGCCGATTTCAATAGCGACCGGCCGATCGAGCGTGTGCCCGATAACGTCGAGGACCTTGGCCGACATCGTCGCTGAAAATAGCAGATTTTGGCGTTTAGGCGGTAGGACATTGATGATTCGGCGGACGTCCGGCCAAAAACCCATGTCCAGCATACGGTCGGCCTCATCCAAGACAAGCACTTCAACGCCTGAAAGATCTACAGTGCGCCGGTTCATCAAATCGAGCAGCCGGCCCGGTGTGGCCACGACCATATCAACGCCCCGGCGCAGCTTGTCCTCTTGGTCCATATATTTTACGCCGCCGTACACCGCGACTATTTTATGATGCGTATAGCGGCCGCAGGCGACAGCGACCTCTTCTATCTGATGGGCCAGCTCCCGCGTCGGGGTTACGACCAAGGCTTTGACGCCCGGTTTGTCGCTGATTCTCTGCAAGGTCGGCAAGATGAACGCGGCGGTTTTGCCCGTGCCCGTCTGGGCACAACCGACGATGTCGCGGCCGGCCAGGGCGTGCGGTATCGCCTCTACTTGGATAGGGGTGGGTTCGTCATAACCCATGCCCTGCACACTTTCGACCAGATTTACGTCCAGCCCTAAACGCTTAAACGGCATAAATATTCCTCAATTCTTTTCTCATCACTAATCGGTGGCTATCGACAAAGACGGGATTCAACCTGAATGTCTCGGGGGATACCAAAATGCGATCCAGTGGATATTTCGTACAATGCACATCGCTAATTATACATTATTCGGCCCTTAAGTCCAACAAGGACAACCAATCGCCTTATCAAATCGCCTTGTCAGCCTTGAAGTTTATACAAAAAACAAGTAATATCATCGCCTAACAATGAAAGATACAGACTTAACAAAAATCAGTTTCATCCATTGGATCCAAAATCTCTCCGACGAGGAGATCGACTTACTCATTTCCGACGCGCAGACCTGCGGAGAACTCGACAGATGTTTTGTCTATTGCCTGGAGGTCGAATGCGACTACTACAAATTGTTGCTTTTAGCTAGAACGCCGACTAAAGATTTTCGTAAGAGCGTTGTCGAATGGGTCAATTCATTCACTGAAGACGAGCTCAGAGACTTGCTGGAAAAAGGCGTTATCTGCGGCGAACAATCTTTTTGCATAAACTATTGCGCCGCTGTCGACTGCCGGTTTCGCCGGCTTATCCAAGATCTATGCGCTATCAGCGAATTCGTCGTCTAGAACGCGGCCCCGTCTTTGTTATGGCACATCGAGCGTCGTCGGTTAGCAGGCTTTTCACCCACCTCAGCTCATGTTCGGCCGCGACTAAGGGGTCGCTCCCGAACCATTCAATAGATAACCATCCGCTGAACCCATCCCTGACCAGCGCGGCAATAAACGGCTTATATTCCATATTTCCGCCACTGAGATAAGTCACGCCGCCGATTTCTTGCAGCCCCTGCTTGTCATGAAAGAGAGGATATTCATCACCGTCGCTGGGCGGGATCAGCGCGTTTTTTGCATGCACATGCCTGACATGCGGCTTGAGTTGCTCCCATATCCACAGCGGATCCTGATGCTTTTCCCACATATGGTATATGTCGAGATTAAGAACCAGGTTTGCCCGGGCGACCTCTTCCAATAAGCGGTGGACGGCCGCCACATTGTCGACCAAGGTCCGCGGATGGGTCTCAAGGGCTACCGCAAGGTCCTTTTCGGCGGCCAGGTCGCACAAGACCCTCAGCCGCGAGGTAGCTGATCGCCAAGCATCGGGCTCGACATCTTCACTGCCTAAGAACCCGGTAAACGCTCTAAGCAGCGGCGCTTTTAAGGCCTCGGCATAGGTAAAATATACCTTCGCCGCCGCCAGTGTCGTTTCCCAGTCGCTCTTGCTGCCGGTGACATTAAAATAGGGTGATATCATCGGAACCGACATATTGTTTTCGGTCAAGACCGACTCTACAGCGGTGATGTCCGACCCGTCTCCGACCAGATGGTTCCCCCATATCTCGACACCGTCATATCCAATTTCAGCCAGGCTTGGTATGATTGCGGTCAGAGGTTCATCTGTCTTTCGGAAGGCGATCGAGCAAAAGCTTATTTTCATAATTTAAGTGTAGCGCAATTAATTAGTTATCTAAAAGGATTTCTTAAAAAGCGTATAAATGAGCAACCAAGCCCTTCTAGAACAAACGCTAATCACAATATCTAAGCATGGGATGATCGAGCCGGGCGACGGCGTGATAGTCGCGGTCTCCGGCGGGCCGGACTCGACCGCGCTCCTTTTCTCGTTATCCCTCATTCGCGACAAATATGACTTAAGGCTCCACGTCTGGCACCTCAATCATCTGATCCGGCCCGAGGCCCGAGAAGAGGCCGACCATGTTAGGCGCCTGGCTTCTCGTTTGGAATTACCCTGTACGATCGAAGAGCGCGATGTGAAGGCGCACGCAAAAAAAACCCGCCGCAGCGTCCAGGAAGCCGGTCGGGAACTCCGGTACGCGCTTTTAGAGCAGCTAAGCGGTCGCCTTGGAGCGTCTAAGATCGCGGTCGGTCATAATGCCAACGATTGTGTGGAAACATTCTTTATTAACCTTTTAAGAGGCGCCGGCGCGGGCGGGCTAAGCGGCATCCCCCCGGTAACAGGCAAGATCATCCGACCGCTTATCGAATCCGAGCGGTCGACCATCGTTCAATGGCTAACAGAACAGGGGATTGATTACCTAACGGACAGCTCAAATGCGGATAAGCGGTATCTGCGCAATCGCGTCAGACTCGAACTCATGCCCGCGCTCCTGGCCCTAAGCCCCGCCGCGACCGAGAAAATCACGACGACGATGTCTTTGCTGCGCGATGAAGAAACCTGGCTCGCGGAACTGAGCCGGAAGAGCTTCCGGGAAGTCGCCGTGTCTCGCGACGGAGAAGTGCGGCTCGACGGGGCCCGCCTCGCACAAGCGCCGCCGGCTTTAAAACGCCGCCTTCTGCGTCTGGCGATAGCTGACTTAGCGGGCTCGACTTTTGACATCGACTATGCGACCGTTCAATCGATTATCGACAAAACGCTCGCGGGCGGCGGACCGACCAACTTTTCAGGCGGCGGTCGAGCTATGATGAGCGGGCAAGACCTCATTTTGGCTCCTGTAAGAGCGCCGTTCATAAGCGCGTTCATAGACAGCGCGGGCGGGGAAGCGCAAATTGACCACGTCCTTATTTCTGTTACGATAACCTCATTGGCGACGGTCGTTTTACCCCCGGACAAGGGCGTCCTGGTGGTTGATGCCGATAAGATAGACTGGCCTTTGGAGATTCGCCCGAGGCGGCCCGGCGATTGGTTCGTGCCGTTGGGGATGACCGGAAAGAAGAAATTGCATGATTTTCTGGTCGACGAGAAGGTGCCGCGGCGCCTCAGGGACTCCGTGCCCATTTTTGTAGACCGGAAAAAATTGGCTGCGGTAGGCAACTTGCGCATCGATGAGCGGGCCAAAGTATCCGCGAGGACAAAACAAGTCGCGATTTTGAGAGCACCGGATGTCATCTACTGACCCGGCTGGAAGGATGAGCGGGCCAACGAGCGGTTAAGCCGCTATAGGGTAAGGGAATAACTATGTCGGAATTGCACGACGATATCGGTGAGGTCCTAATAACAGCCGAACAGATACAGGTAAGGGTGCGGGAGCTCGGCGAGGAACTCCGTTCCGATTACCAGGGCAGGTCGCCCTTGTGTATCGGCATCTTAAGGGGCGCCATTATGTTCCTGGCTGATTTGATCCGGGCGTGCGAGTTGGAGCTGCAAATCGATTTCATAGCGGTTGCCAGCTATGGATCGAGCACCAGGTCGTCCGGGGTGGTGCGCATACTTAAGGACCTCGACGAAGACATAAAAGACAGGGACGTGATCCTAATCGAGGATATATTGGATACCGGTTTAACACTGAATTATCTTTTAAAGAATCTGAAAACCCGCCATCCGGCGTCAATTGAAATCTGCGCGCTCTTGGTGAAAGAAGGAAAACAAAAAGTAACGGTTCAGCCAAAATATAAGGGTTTCGATATCGAGGACCGGTTTGTGGTCGGTTACGGTCTCGACCTTAACGAGAAATATCGCAATTTGCCGTATATAGGAACGTTAAAACCGGAGCTACTGGATATCGAATATACTTAAATTGCCTCAGGTCTAATATGGTGTTATTATTTTCTGATAACTAAAATTAAGGAGACAGGAGACGAAGAGCTTGCAGAAGTTACTAAAAAGCGCTGGATTCTACTTGGTGCTGATTATTTTAATAGTTTTTGTCGCGAATACTTATTTTAATAAGCAGCCCGCCCCGACAAAAACAGTGACCTTCAGCCGGTTTGTGCTGGACGTCAAAGCGAACAAGGTAAAAGAGGTTGTCAACCTGGACCGCGACCACCTTATCCAGGGAACTTATCAAAACGGCGCCAAGTTTGAGGCTGATTACCCGGCAACCTATGATATCTCTAAACTGTTGCTCGACCACAACGTTAAAATTAAGATCGATCCGCAGCGCCAAATAGCTTGGTTGAGCATTGTTCTCAACTTCTTACCGTTCGTGTTGATACTCGTCTTGTGGATGTTCATGCTCCAACAGATGCAGGGCGGCGGGAACAAAGTAATGAGCTTTGGCAAAAGCCGGGCCAAGAAAATGACCAAAGACCAGCCGCGCGTTTCTTTTAAGGACGTCGCCGGTGTTGAAGAGGCTGTCGAAGAACTTCAAGAGATCAAGGAGTTTTTGGCCAACCCGATTAAATTCCAGGCCCTCGGGGCTAAAATACCGAAAGGGGTCCTGCTTTATGGGCCGCCGGGGTCCGGCAAAACTCTTTTAGCGCGGGCCGTGGCCGGAGAAGCGGGGGTGCCGTTCTTCTCGATCAGCGGTTCAGATTTTGTGGAAATGTTCGTCGGGGTCGGCGCGTCTCGAGTGCGCGATCTTTTTGAACAGGCCAAAACCAACTCTCCATGTATTATTTTCATGGATGAGATAGACGCTGTCGGCCGCCATCGAGGCGCCGGTTTGGGGGGCGGTCATGATGAGCGCGAGCAAACACTAAACCAGCTTTTAGTCGAAATGGACGGCTTTGACGTCAAGGACAATGTTATTCTGATCGCGGCGACCAACAGGCCTGATATTCTCGACCCCGCGCTATTGCGCCCGGGCCGTTTCGACAGACAAATAGTCGTCCCGCCGCCCGATCTTCACGGTCGGACCGAGATAATTAAAGTCCATACGCGAGGCAAACCGCTGGCCAAAGATGTTGACATTGAGGTCCTGGCGCGACGCACCGCGGGTTTCACTGGAGCCGACTTAGCTAATGTGGTTAACGAGCCGGCGATTCTGGCAGCCCGTCACGCCAAGAAACTTATCGACATGGTGGAAATGGAAGAAGCGACTGAGCGAGTTATCGCCGGACCCGAGCGCAAATCCCGCTTGATATCGGATAAAGAAAAGCGTCTGACGGCGTACCACGAAGCGGGCCATGCGGTCGTCGCCCATCTGCTGCCGACCATAACCGACCCGGTCCACAAGGTGACTATAATCCCGAGGGGTCGAGCCGGCGGATATACGTTGATATTGCCTACCGAGGACCGCATGTATCGAGCCAAATCGGAACTTCTGGATGAGGTCGCGATGCTGCTTGGCGGCCGGGTGGCTGAGGAAATGTTTATCGGCGACATCACCACCGGCGCTCAGGACGATCTCGAACGCGCGACCAAGCTGGCGCGAAGAATGGTATGCGAGTGGGGCATGAGTGAAAAAATAGGGCCATTGACGCTCGGGCAGAAGCAGCACGAGGTTTTTCTTGGTCGCGATTTCGCCCATAATCCGGATTACAGCCCTGAGATCGCTTTTGAGATCGATAAGGAGATCCGTCGCATAGTCGACGAGGCTTTCACTAAGGACCGCGCGATATTGTCCGACAGGCGAGAGCAGCTTGAGAATATCGTCAGTAAGCTGATTGAAAAAGAGACCCTTGAAAAACAAGAGCTCACAAACTTACTCAACGGCGACAGCGGCCCTGATGAGCCAAAACCGGTCGGTGACAGCGGGCCTAAAAGCGAACCGACTGTAAGGCGAGCGCGCAAGCCTAAGCTTGGGGATCTACCGGGAAAATTGCGCCCGGCCGAAAGTTAGGGGCTAGACCCCGTATAATTCCGCATATGGCAATCGATCGTATCACTACCGTTAAATTGAAAGAGATGAAAGCCGCCGGCGCTAAGATCGTCGGCGCTACCGCTTGGGATTTTGTCAGTGCCGGCAACGCTGAGTCAGCGGGCGTCGACATTGTGCTGGTAGGGGATTCACTGGCGATGACGATGCGCGGCGACCCCGATACACTTGCCATTACTTTAGAGGACATGATCTACCACTCTAAAATGGTCTCCCGGGCCTGCAAGGTATCGATGGTCATCGGAGACATGCCTTTTATGTCCTATCAGATAAGTCCCGAGCAGGCTCTCACCAGTGCCGGTCGTTTCCTGAAAGAGGGCGGGGTCCGGGGCGTGAAAATTGAAGGCGGCCGCAAGCTGGCGGCCTCGATTTCAAAAACTACGGATGCCGGCATCCCGGTCATGGGCCATATCGGGCTTACGCCGCAATCGATTCATCAAATCGGCGGCTTTAAGGTCCAAGCCCGGACCCTCGATCCGGCTATAGACCTCATCGAAGATGCGCGTTGCCTTCAGGAAGCCGGAGCCTTTGCTATCGTCCTTGAATGCGTTCCGGCGCCGCTTTCAGCGCACATCACAAGCTTGCTTGAGATTCCAACTATCGGCATTGGCGCGGGAAACGCCTGCGACGGTCAGATCCAGGTTACGGCCGATGTCATCGGCCTGACAGGCGCCAACCCGCCAAAACACGCTAAACGGTACGCCGATCTCAATAGCGCTTGGACGGACGCCTTGCGCGAGTATGTCAAAGAGGTCCGGGAAGGGGCTTTCCCCACAGACGACCAAAGTTTCTCAGCCGGGCCGGACCTGCAAAAAGCAATCGACGACAAAGAGCTTTAGCGGGCTAAGAGCTCGTCTTTTATCGACTCAAGATAAGCGTGGAGCGTCTCGAGCACGCCATTGCAATGTGGTTCGTCGATTGAGCCGTTTATCGACAGAGCGGCATAGGCGCAGCCTCCGCCACAGAGCGTCGACACGGAGCATTCCCGGCACTTGTCGATCGTCATGATGCTCCGCCCGTTCCATTTATCTATACGCTCGTCGTCAAGAACGAACTCCGGATAGTAAGTACCTACCGTCGTGCCCTGATCCCCGATCGCCTCCGCGCAGAGATAGATTCTACCGTCGGTCCCGAAGGTATAGCAGCCGAGGTAGTTCGATTCGCAATACTGGAACCGGGGGCCGGTCTGCCGCTCGCCTGCCAGCGTAGTGATTATATGGTCGAGGTTTCGAAATAGACGCGATTGAAAGATATTTAGCTGGGGGTGTCGCTGCTTAAGCTTCAGCCAAGCCGCCGCCAGCTTATCTTCGGAGAGCCGATATTCAAGTTCGCGACCGGTGTGGTCTTCGACGGGCGCAAGCAGGGCGACAAAGTTTTCTTTCTCATGCCAACCCTTGAGCGCGATAAAATCGGCCAGTTCAACCAGGTGGCCAACGTTCTGGCGGTCGACGTTCACCCTCATACGGATATGCAGATTCAGCGCCAGCGCGCGATCGATACTGTTAACGATATCCGTGAAAGTCCCCTGACCGCCGGCCTTAGGGCGACGAATATCGTGTACGGCGGCCGGTCCGTCGACGGTTACCTGGATTTCTCGCAAGCTGGTCCGGTAAGCCGTGTGCGATAAAAAGTCGGCAAGGTGCACACCGTTGGTCACAGCGTCTACCGTAAGACCCCTTTTTGCCGCTGAAGCCAATATATATTCGACGATGCTTTTGGTTCTTGGCAGGAACGGCTCACCACCGAATAGAAGGACCGATGCATTTTCAGGCGCCAGCCGCCCGATCGCGTCAAATATCAGATCGACTTCTTCCGTTGACAAAACGCGCGTTGACTCGCTCGTCAAGGTGCCCTCAAAGCAGTAAACACACCGCAAGTTGCAGGCGTATGTCGGGCAGATCACAAAAGCTGTCGGGCGGGGATTGCCGTTGTGATCGGCAAACAACTTTTGCAGGGCCGCCTCTTCCGCCGCCCTCGACGGAAATAAATAACCGCGAGTTGAGAGGGCGTTGTAAATGTCGGGCTGATCGACCAACGCGTCCGGGTCTTCCAGGAGAGGCAGAT
>JAUXSL010000061.1 GCA_030679975.1 Actinomycetota bacterium | reverse complement strand
TCTCCCACTACTCGGCGGCTTGACAAAGACGGATATGTGGATGGCCTCGGCTCGCTACTTCTTGGGCTTCACCGGCAGCCTTCTTGGCGCTATAGGGTTATGGCTTGTATATCAGAGTGAAGTCAATAAGCTAATGGGCGTTATCGGCGGGGGCATTATGGCCGGCAATATTAAAAAATACTTCATTGCTTCCGCCGGCTTTTTAGGCGCCTACGGTATTCTCGGCGGACTTATCGTAACGAAGGCGGGGTTTTTCCCGGCCTCGGTGATAAATAACGATACTTTTTTAGCGTTGTTCAGCGTGCCGGTTCAGTTGTTTAGAGCCGCACTGGCTGTCGGGCTGATGTGGTCGATGTGGCATATTGCTGATGTTTTTAATATGGAAAAAGCTACAGCTCAAATGCGGGCCGTGGAATCCATAATGCATGAGAAGAACCAAGCTCAAGAATATCTTAAGATCGCGCCCGTCATCCTTATGGCGACCGACAACATCCAAAGGGTGACAATGATCAACAAGAGGGGCTGCGAGGTTCTTGGCTATCCGGAGAACGAAATTATCGGCAAGAATTGGGTCGACAGTTTTGTTCCGCCGGAGGTCAGAGATGAGGTCAAGAGAGGCTTGATGCAAAAATCGCTTGGCGGGCAATTAAAATCGGCCGACTACCTTGAAAGCCCGGTCCAGACAAAAGACGGGCGGAAGCGGACTATCGCCTGGAATCGCACGGCCATCACCGAAACCGGCCAAATAATAGGAATACTCAGCACCGGAGAGGACATCACCGAAACCGGCCGCCTACACGCCGCGCAATAACCATATCTAGAGGTAAAGTCTGTGGTACGATACTTGTGCCGGCGGCGTTTACGCGGCAGCGACAGGTAAATTTTTGCTTGATCTACTTAAAACTCACTTCGGCTATGACGAACTTCGACCGATGCAGGCCGAGATCATTATAAGGCCGCGGCTGACCGCCGGAGTAGCGGCGCGGTCAAGCGGGGCTTGGCGAAAAAGCCGATTTTCTCTCAAACGGTAAGCGCCCTACTGCTGTATTTGCGCACCGCCCGCGCCGCTGTAGGTTCCGATCATAATATTGGTATTGACGCTATCGTGGAACATGATATAGGCCTGCTTCTGATCGCCGCCGATAATCGCGCTGAATTCTTTGCCGGTTTCGTTCATTCGCTTTTTCCGCTCAATGATAGAAAGGCCGGCCCACTTAGCCTGATCGACAAAGAGCATTGGCGGGTCAACGGCAGAATATTCCCAATTTGTGTAACCGGCCCGGCGCCATTTCGCCCCATACTTGCTCTCAGCTTCATTTTGTATCCGAGTGATCCGTGGATCTGAGCCGGCGGCCGGAGTTCCGTCGGTCTTACCGCCGTTCCCAAACAAGATAACAGCGGCGATACCAATGACGAACAGTCCCCCGATCGTCAACAAGGCGCCGAGGAAATATTTGTTCTCTTGCGTCTTCTTCTGCGTCTTGCCTGATTTTATCTGTGTCTTGCGTGACTTGATCTTTGTTTTAGCCATGAACACACCCCCTTTGAGATTTGACTGATAACATTATAGGCCATTTATTTTAAGTGACAAGGATTGTCGGCGATGGAGCGCGGCCTCGTTCCCGCGCTTGCACTGGCGAAACATCACTTAATTTGATAAGATTTATAAGAAAGTTGGTGAGCTGTTATTCCTATCTGTCCTTTGTGTAGAAAACCTGTTGGAAACAGTTCGGTCTGGTGTAACTGCGGGGCGAATTTAAGTCGTTATCCAAACCTGCCCGTCAACGCCAAAGAGGTTAAAAATTGGTTAGCTACGCATGAACCGGAATTCCTAAGCTCATCTTGGTCCGGAGGCTCTTTACTGGATGCCGCCAAAAAGCAGCTGATAAGCGAACAAGACGAAGAGATAGCGTCAGAGACTAAAATGCAAGTCGAAGTGGCTGAGGCCCGGAGTTTGATCGACAACTTCTTGTACGACTGTCAACGCGAAGGGTTGGCCCCGACTATCGACATAGGTCGGCTCCGGCGCGACCGCTGGCGCCAGTGGAAGAAAATCCCGGCTGAATACCGTGAACACGCGCCGCTGAAGAACTTCAACCGCGCGCCGGGCTACTTTTTTGAAACATCGCTGGCGCTGTTTAAAAACGAATATTGCGTCGCCATCGACGGCAGTCTCTATATGCATCAACTCAACTCGCCGGATCCGTTTCCGATTGAGGAGCTCATCAGCACAGTGCCGGCAAACAAGTTGGGCGAGGCGCTGACGGCGGCTCTGCTGTCTCTGCTAAGGGCCAAACAACGACCGGAGGCCGTGCAAGAACCGGGTTGAGGACCCGACCTATTGTGCCATTCTTGCCGGCTTCGGGAATAGATAGACAAGAAAATCCCAAGCAGGGGTGAAAACCAGAGGCTGAAAATGGCTATGCCGGCCTGGACGAACAAGGTGGACGAGAACGAAAAACTTAAGATCATCAATGATGTCGCTGTGGCCGTCGCCCGGTCGCTAGAGCTCGACGTTGTCCTGCAAACCGCTTTGGAAAAAGTCATGGAAGCCTTTCAGGTGACAAGTGGCGGCATCTATCTTGTCGATTTCAAGACAGACCGATTGGTGTTAAAGATATCTCGCGGGCTGACGCCGGCCTTTGTCACCGAGAAAGCAAACATTCCCCCGGGCACAGGTTGCGCCGGCTGGGCTGTCGATCACAATGAGATCTTCAGCGCTTTCGGCCAGCCGCAAGCCGGTTTTATCTGCGAAGACGCCGAGCGACTGATGGGCATCGATTGTCTGGTCGCCAGCCCGATCTCAACCAAGCGTCGGATCCACGGCGTCATTGAGTTATTCGCACCTACGCCCAGACGGCTGACCGAGGATGAAGCCGATCTCGTAAAATCGATCAGCGACCAAATCGGCGTCGCCGTTGAAAACGCCCGGCTATATGAAGAGTCCCGGGAAAACGTCGTAAAACTAACCGAGCTGCAGGAACAGTTGGAGACAGCCAATAAACGGTTGCGGGCTCACTTAACCCAAGAAGCGCATATCGCGGAGATCCTGCAAAAAAGCCTCCTGCCGCGGCGGCTGCCGAGGACAGAGGGGCTCGAAGTGGCGGCCCGCTTGATTTCAGCCACTGAGGCGGCTGAGGTGGGAGGAGACTTTTACGACTTTATTGAGTTGGATAACGACCGCCTGGCAATGATAGTCGGTGACGTCTCCGGCAGCGGGATCAACGCGGCTACCTTGACGAGCATAGCCCAGAATACAATCCGCGCTTTCGCTTTTGAGGATAGAGATGTGGCAAGTATTGTGTCCAGGACCAATCGGGTCCTCCACAACCAGACCGATCCCTCAAAGTTTGTCGCCCTCTTTCTTGGTATCATCGATCTGCGCGCTCGGCGCCTTGAATACTGTATTGCCGGACAACCGACACCTTTTATCGCCCGGGCCGGCAAAGAATTGGTGGAGCTGGAATCGGGCTCGATCGCGCTGGGCGTCGATAAAAACGCTCAATATCGGTCTCATCTATTTGACCTGCGCGAACTGGACACGCTGCTCGTCTTCACCGACGGGCTGGTCGAGGCCCGCCGGGGGAATGAGTTTTTCGGCGAAGAGTCGGTCAAGAGGCTTCTATTGGAAGGATTCGACTCGACGCTTGAAGAGATCGTCGACTCTATTTTAAGCGCGGCGAAAGCTTTTACGGGGGACAAGCTCCGGGATGACGTGGCGCTCGTATCCTTAAGGCTGCACAAAGTGCCGGCGCTGCCATAACCTTACTCATTCCTTATCTGATATAATAACGTTTTAATTTCAGCGCAAAAGAGGTCTAACCATTACATCTATAACCAGGCGCCTGCCCATAATTGCGGGGAATACGCCGAAGTCTACATAACCAAACACGGCTTCAGTTTTTAGAGGAGGGCCATATGTTCGTTTTTCCGCTTTTGGCGACTATCGTCAGTCTCGTCTTTTCCGTCCAAGTATTCCGCCAGTACCTGCAGAAGCAAAGACCGCATCAACTTGTATGGTCGGCAGCCTTACTCATGTTCGGCATCGGCGCCCTGGCGGAAACGTTGGCGACCATCGGATCATGGAACACGCTTCTCGTAAAGATTTATTACCTGTTCGGAGGCACGCTAGTCGTCGGTTACCTTGGGTTAGGGACCCTATATGTCAGCGGCGATTTCGACGCCGGCGGGCGCCTTGCAACTTTTCTTTTGGGCAGGCGCTTTAACACTTTGCTTTCGGTGACTTTGACCTTTTTGCTGTGGTCGATGATATACGGCCTTAAAATGTTTAAGACGAGCCCGGCGATCGCCGCCGTTATCTCCCTTCTGTATCTGGCGATTTTATTGGCGGCGATTATTGCTAAGAAGAAGGTGCCCACAGTCTATCTCGTCGTTTTACTAATCGCTTCAGTGCTAGCCGCCTATGCTATCAGCCAGGGCAGTATCGACAATACTAAGCTGACTGAACTTCAAGGCTGGCACGCGCTCAATCGAACCCGCGCCATCAAGACCGGCGCGTTTTCTCTGAATGTCATCGGAAGCTTTCTGCTTATCATCGGCGCCATCCAGTCCGCCATCGGTCTTCTACGCAAACATATAATGAGAGAGCGCGCGGTAGGCAATATCCTCATCGCTGCCGGTGTCCTGGTCGTAGCCGGCGGCGGCACCCTTGGCGGTCTTCTCGGTCTGGGCGGACAGGCCGGCATATCGGCGCCAATGGCCGTCGGCGTGACGATCATGTTCCTCGGCTTTCTGGAGACCGGACGCCGGTCAAGCTCGGCGGCGGCGCCGACTGAAACGCAACCGCGGACGACCGCATAAGTCTCTCCATGAAGCGCGCCATTCCGTTTCTCCTCCTTTTTTTAGCTATTGCGCTATTGGTTGGCGGCTGCGCCGCCGGTAGCCGGCAAGCCAAACAGGCGCCGTCTATCCCATTGGGGGCCGGGCCGAAAATACAATTTGTGCGGTTCAAAACCAGCGACGCTCTGGTGCTTTCCGGGCGCATCTTTGGCAACGGCGACACCGCCGTCATCCTCGGACATATGTATCGGTCCGACCAAACAAGCTGGCTGGAAGCGGCCAGGGTCTTAAGTAGTCGCGGTTTCCGGGTGCTGACCTTTGATTTCCGCGGTTACGGTCTCTCCGGGGGTGTCAAGGAAATCCCTAAAATAGACCGGGACATGCAGGCTGCCCTGGATTTTATGGGACGGTCTAATAAGCGGGTCTTCTTGATCGGCGCCAGTATGGGTGGAACCGCGGCCTTAAGGGTCGCCGCAAAGACCCGCGTCGCGGGCGTGGCGACTGTCTCCGCTCCCGCCGAGTTTATGGGTCTGCGCGCCGGAAACATAGTGGACATAAAAGGGCCGAAGCTTTTCATCGCCGCGGCCCATGATGACGGCGCCCCGGAAACCGCCCGCCGTTTTTACTTCGAGGCCGCCGAACCGAAAGAGCTGCAGATATTGCCCGGGGCTGAGCATGGAACAAATATGATGCAAAGTCCCGACAGTAAGGCGCTAAAGCGGCTGGTCGACTGGCTAAAGAGGAATAACTAATGGCGGGCAAACTCTATTTATGCGCCACACCTATCGGCAATCTGAAAGACATCACTCTTCGCGTCTTAGAGACGTTGGCAGCCGTTGATTATATCGTCGCCGAAGATACCCGTCGGACAAAGAAGCTCCTGACTCACTTCGACATCAAAAAAAGGACCATCAGCTTCCACGATGCCAACGAGCTGAAAGCGTTGCCAAAAATCATTGCCGACCTGCGGGCCGGCAAGACCATCGCCCAAGTTTCCGACGCCGGTCTGCCCGGTATCGCCGACCCCGGCCACCGTCTCGTCAAAGCCTGCATCGCCGCCGGCATCCCCTATGAGGTCTTGCCCGGCCCATCAGCCCTGCTGACGGCAGCCGTCCTTTCCGGATTGCCCACCGACGATATCCGCTTCCTCGGCTACTTCCCCCGCAAAGCCGGCGCACGCCGGCGCCTGCTCGCCGAGCTGGTTGAGGCTCGCAGCACCTTAGTTTTTTACGAAGCGCCCCACCGGCTCATCGCCACCCTGGCCGACATCGATGCGGTCTTCGGCGACCGCCAGATCTTCATCGGCCGCGAGCTGACCAAGCAATTTGAAGAACACCTGCGCGGCAGCGCCGTTGAGCTGCTGGCAGAATTGAAAGAGCGGGAAATCAAGGGCGAACTGGTGATTATCGTTAACGGTCAACGAGAGCCGACCATCCCGCTGTCGCCCGAAGAACTCACGGAAGAGATCGGCTTTGAGATCGCCGCCGGCAAATCAAGAAGCGACGCTATCAAGAACGTCGCTAACCGTCACAATCTATCGAAACGATTCGTCTACGACCTGGCCCACCACCCACACACGTAGGAGCGGCCCGCGACACCACCGGCTCTGCCCCCACCAAATCAGGCAGTTGGGTCTTGTTAACGACTTTGATGAACACGCGGACGATTTCTTTGTCGAATTGAGTACCGGAACAACGGATGAGCTCCTTCTTGGCCCCCTCATGACTCATCGGCATCCGATAGGGGCGAGCGGATATCATAGCGTCAAAGCTGTCGGCAACGGCCAAGATACGGGCCTCGAGGGGGATATTTTCTCCTTGGAGCATATCGGGGTAACCGCGACCGTCGATCCGTTCGTGGTGATGCCGGACTATTGAGACGACCTCGCCTTGAAAATTCGCCGGCGAGATGATCCGGGCGCTAATCTCGGGATGGGTCTTGATGATCTCATATTCCGCAGCGGTCAATTTGCCGGGTTTGGCGAGTATCACCTCCGGGATGCCGATCTTACCGACATCGTGCAGATACGCGGCTGCCCGGACAACCTCCATCTGGCCCGGCGTCATATCAAGTTCCTTGGCAACAGCCAAGGCGTATTCCGCCACTCGTGTTGAGTGGCCATGCGTATATTGGTCCTTGGCTTCGATAGCCGTAGCCAGCGCTTGAACGGTATTGATGTAAGTGTCTCTCAACTCCTCAAATAGTTGCGCGTTGTTGATGGCCGCCGCCGCGTGATTGGCTAATGTGGCCAGAAAATCCAGATTGCCGGGGCTGAACTTGCAGCCCGCCGTTCCTTCTTTGCAGCTTAGGTTCAGCACCCCGATAACTTGCTCATCAAGCAATATCGGTTGGGAGACGCAATTTGGCGCTTCCCCGGCCCCGGGAAATCCGCTCTCTTCACCGGTGACGTCGGGGCTGCGGTTCTTGGTCGCTTTGATCAATAAATCGCCGCTCTTCTTGTCGACCAGCACAATCGAGCCCGAGTCGGCTTCGTGCATGTTGATGGCTTTATCCAAGATGAGATCGAGGACTTTCCCCAAGTTCCGGCTGAGCGTCGACTCGCGACTTATCTGGTGCAGCAGCGAAACCTCATCAAGCCTTTGCTCCAGCATGTCGGTCATCCGGTTGATAGATAGACCAAGCCGCCCGATCTCATCGTTTCCATAGATGATGACGCGTTGCTTAAGGTAGCCGCTGCCGACTGCATTGGTGACATCGATAACCTCGCTGAGCGGCTTGAAGACACGTTCTCTTAAGTAGAGAAGCATGGCGCCCAGCATCACACTGATAAACGCCGCGATAGGGCCGGAATAGTGGTGCCAACCATCCCGGTCAGCAATAACGATAACCCCGGTTATACCTGTCGCCGCCAAGGCGGAACGAAATAAAATCCGACTTGTGAGCACGTGCCGCTCCACCGTGTCTCTTATTTGTTTTAGGCTAATCATTGGCAAAAGACCATGTTCGGTCCGATTTCGCGCCTTATTCTCCATTACAGTTATCGGTTGCATCCGATGCCCACTAAAGCTTTTGTTATTGATTTGAATACGGAAGGTATACCCTGGCAATTGTCCGATTGTTCCGTTAACATTTAAACGCATGAAACGCAGCTTCTATGTCACGACGCCTATCTATTATGTAAACGATCTGCCGCACATCGGCCACGCTTATTCGACCGTCGCGGCGGATGCGTTCGCCCGTTACCATCGCCTGAGCGGTGATGATGTATTCTTCCTGACCGGCACTGATGAGCACGGCCAAAAAGTCGCGAAAGCCGCGGCCGCCAAAGGGCTCGACCCCCAGACCCACGTCGACCGAATGGTCGCTCCCTTTAAAGAGCTCTGGCAACGCTACTCGATTTCCAATGACGATTTTATCCGGACCACCGAGGACCGGCACCGGGTTGTCGTACAAGAGATATTTCAACGCCTCTTCGACCAGGGGGATATTTACAAGGGCGTTTACGAGGGCTGGTATTGTATCCATGAAGAGACCTTCTGGCCTGAAAGCCAACTGAAGGATAAGAATTGTCCCGAATGCGGGCGCCCCGTCGAATTGATCCAGGAAGAAAGTTACTATTTTAAGACCTCGAAATATCAAGAGCGCCTTTTAAAGTATATCGACGCGAATCCCGATTTTGTCCGGCCGGATGTCCGCCGCAACGAAGTCGTCAGCTACCTCAAGAGCGGCATCCAGGATGTCGCCATTTCCCGGACGACGTTTGCTTGGGGCGTGCCGGTGCCTTTTGCCGAGGGGCACATTGTCTATGTCTGGTTCGATGCTCTGATAAATTATTTGACCGGCATAGGCTATCTACAAGACGATGAGCGGTTTAAGAAATTCTGGCCGCCCGTCCACATCATCGGCAAAGACATTATTAAATTCCACGCGGTCATTTGGCCGAGCATGCTCTTCGCCCTCGGTCTCGCGCTCCCAAAAACTATCGTGGCCACCGGCTTTTGGACCCTTGGAGACCAGAAGATATCGAAGTCCCGCGGGAAGGTGATCGACCCGAACCAATTAGCCGACGAGCTTGGCGTCGACGCCGTCCGTTATTTTCTCTTGCGCGAAGTGCCCCTCGGCCAGGATGGAGAATTTACGCACACAGGCTTGGTCAGACGGGTCAACGCTGATTTAGCTAACGATTTCGGCAATTTGCTCCATCGCACGTTGCCGATGATCGGCCGGTACCGGGAAGGCGTCGTCCCCCTGGCCGTCCCCGAGCCAAGAAAAGCAGCAGCGCTGGCTGAGAGCGCGGCTGAGGTCATAGCGAACTTCAAAGCAGATATGGAAGCTCTGGACGCCAGAGGGGCGTTAACCGAGATCTGGCGATTGCTGGCGGTCGCCAACAAGTTCATCGACAGCACGCAGCCCTGGAATCTTTATAAAGAGGGGCGAAATGACGAGCTTGACGAAGTATTGTGGGGACTCGCTGAGACCATCAGGCTCGTGGCTTTGATGACAGCGCCGTTTATGCCGACAACCGCCGACAAGATATTTGAGCAACTTGGACTTGACGCGAAACCGGCTGACCAACCATATGAGGATTACCTCGTCTGGGGCAAGTTGACCGGGCAGCTTAAATCCAGACCGGGCGCCCCGCTCTTCCCGCGGGTCGAGTTGGAACCGGAAGAATAGTGGTGTCTTCTCTTGTAGATACCCACTGCCATCTGGATCTTTTTGACAGCGACGAAGTGCCGGCTTTGCTTGCCCGCGCTCGAGCAGCGGGTGTGGGACGAGTCATCTCAGTCGGTGTCAGCGTTGAATCAGCCGGCCGCGCTGTTGGCTTGGCGCAAACCTATCCAAACGTTTTCGCCTCTGTGGGTATCCACCCCCACGACGCCCCTCAAGTAGATGCGCCCGCTATCGCCCGCCTCAAAGACTTAGCGCAAGCGCCGGAGGTAGTGGCGGTGGGCGAGGTCGGACTTGACTATTACCGGATGCGCGCGCCGAAACATCAGCAGACAGAAGCCTTTATGCGCCAGATAGAGTTGGCCGCCGGGCTGGACTTGCCGCTCATCGTCCATTGCCGCGACGCTTATGACGACATGGCCGATATCCTGGCGCGGACCCGACCGGCAAAAATCGTGCTCCATTGTTTCTCGGCCGGTCCGGATGAGGCGCTTGTCTTCCTGGGGTTGAATTGCTATATTTCTATTGCCGGAACCGTTACTTTCAAGAATGCCGCCACCCTCCGGGAAGCGGTCGGCCGAGTACCGATGGAGAAGCTTCTGCTCGAAACGGACGCGCCTTATTTAGCCCCGCAACCCCATCGCGGCCGGCGCAATGAGCCGGCTTACGTAAGACTAACAGCGGCCAAAGTAGCGGAGATTAAGGACTTGCCGATCGAGGCGATAATAAAGGGGTCGGCGCTCAATGCCGATAAGCTTTTTGGCCCTAAATTAAGCCGGTCGGAACCGTGATCCGGCCG
>JAUXSL010000060.1 GCA_030679975.1 Actinomycetota bacterium | reverse complement strand
CCTCCCAGCAAGGCCTCGCCGCCCCACAGGGTGCCGTCCTCACCCAGGCCCACGCCGTCCCAGGTAAACACCAGCCAGTTTTTTATCGCGGGAAATTCGCCTGCGACGCCGGAGGCATGCGCGTGATGATGCCAGACCTGTGTCAGCGGCAACCCGCTGCGCCTGTTCCAGCGCCGGGCCCAGCGCGTACCGGCGTAATCGGGATGGGCGTCGCAGGCGACCAATTCAGGAACAATATTGAGCAACCGCCCCAGACGATCGACCGTCTCCCGGAAGCGGCCGAGGCAATCGGGGTCGGATAGATCGCCCAGATACTGGCTTACATGGGCCCATCCGCCCGCGGCCACACAGATGGTGCTCTTCAAATCCGAGCCGCAAGCCAGGATAGGCCGGTAGTCGCCGGGCAACCGCAGAGCCGCCGGCGCCTTGCCTCTACCCAAACGCATGGTTATCGAGCGGCCCGACCGATGCCGAACGACGGAATCATCGCAACCGTTGACAATCCGGCGGTCGTGAAGAAGCAACCCATCGGCATTGCCTTTTATTTTTGTCGCCGCTGCTTCGTTGTCGATGATGATAGGCGCGCCGCCACGGTTCGCGCTGGTCATGACCAACGGCGCCCGCGCTTCATTTAAAAGCAGCACGTGGATGGGCGCGTACGGCAGCAGCACGCCGACTGTGTCGACTCCGGGGCAAACATTGTCGGCCAGCGCCCCGGCCCGCCGGCCGAGCAGGACGATGGGCCGCTCCGGCCCCCGTAAGAGGTCCGCTTCGGCCTCGCTGAGGCGCCCCAATCGCGCGGCCTCTTTTTCGTCCGACACCATCACCGCCAGGGGTTTGGCCGGCCTGTCTTTTAGCCGCCTTATCTTATCCACGGGCCGGGGATCGGTCGCCAGACAAGTCAAATGGATACCGCCGATCCCCTTAACACCTATCACCTTGCCTTCGACCAAACTCTTAGCCGCGGCGGCGACCGCGGCCTTCCCGGTCATCGACCCGTGGCGGTCTACATAAGTATATTGCGGCCCGCACTCGGGGCAGGCGTTTGGTTCGGCATGGAAACGCCGGTCGACTTCATTGGCGTATTCGAAATCGCAATCCAGACAGAGATGGAACGACCGCATCGACGTGCGCTCGCGATCATAAGGCAGCCTCTCGATGATGGTGTAACGCGGCCCGCAGGCGCAACAGTTTGTAAACGGATAATGGTGCCGCCGGTCCCGGCCGTCCAGAAGTTCGCGACGGCAGGCGTCGCAAATACCGATATCCACAGGGATAAATCGACTTTGCTTACTGGCCATCCGGCTATCGATAATGGTAAAAGCCTCTTCTTGCCCATCGGCGCGGATTTCCGTGACGCCAAGACGATGAACGTGGGCCGGGGCCGGGGCCTGCTTGACCAGGTCCTCAAGAAATGAGACGCACGACTCAGCCGCGCCCTGTACTTCCAATTCCAAAGCGCCGCCGCTGTTCCGGGCCCAACCGGCCAGCCGCCAACGAGCGGCTAAGCGATGGACGTGAGGCCGAAAACCAACTCCCTGGACAATCCCGCTGACTTCAATCCTCAGCCGCTTGATATTCCGCATGGACTTCCTGACTATTGGAGATGCCTCTTAGCATCTCCGCTGCCTTGCTGGTAATGATCGGCAGACGACACCTGAGCGCGCCGCTGAGCTTAGTGCCCGCCCCGATGTGGTGGGGTTGAACGCCGATTATCCCCACCCACGGCATTTCGCCGGCAACAGCCATTAGAGACAGCACATCCGACAAACCTATTTGATGAAGGGATTGATGATGACTCTCGCGCAGTATCGACTCCGGCTCCACCCAAAAGACCGCGCCGGGAGCGCGCCCGGCGTCGACGGCGTCGATAAAGACGACCCGATCATGAGGCGAGACCATATCCAGCAGGCCGTATCCCGGCGTTCCGGCCGCCGCCACACTCAACCCCGACATCGGCCATTTGCCGAGGCGCCGCGCGACGACTACGCCAATGGCGTCGTCGCTCATCAATTGATTGCCAAGGCCCAACACAAGCATGGTTTCTTCTTTCCCGTACCCGGCTTGATAAAACTGAACGCGCATTGGGTATTTGAGATTCATGCGAAGAGCGGGCACGGAACCCAAGAAGATATTGATCGTCGACCCGGACTGCACGGCGCTTGACCCTTTAGTGCGCCTGCTGGACGCGAACAACTATATTGTGGCTATGACAGAGACGGTTGAAGACGCTTGGAGGTCTTTGAGCGCCGACCCACCTGATCTGGTCTTACTCGAACCGATGCTGCCAAGCGGCACCGAAGGCTTCCATTTTGTCTGGGAACTGCGCGACCACCCCGACGAAAAGCTGCGGCGGACGCCTGTCTTGATAGTCTCCCGTATCCACCAGACTATGGCCCTCAATCTTTTTCCGGACTTTCACGACGGCCACTATCAAGCGCATGAGTATCTCCCCGTCCAGGGCTTCATCGACAAGCCTGTCGACCATAATTCCCTGCTCCGGGCGGTGAATTCAGTCTTTGTCCCTTTCCAAATCAGAGGCCCGCATGCGCGCCGGACGTCATTTTCTGCTCAGAGGTGAGTCGCTCCGAGCGATTATCGAGGGAATCCCGGCCGGCTACGATATTATCGGCCCGGTAAGAGAAAAATGGGCGGTGAATCTGGCGGTTCTAGATTCCGCCGACGACCTGTCCTTAAATTCCAGGAGCGAAGAAAGCCCCGGCCGCTACCGCTTGCGCGACGAAAACGCCGGTCCGGGAGAGGCGAGACCCATGAACTCCGCTAAGTCGTTCACTCATCGCGCGCGTGAGACCCTTTACCGGGCCCGACTTGATGAAGACCGCCAATGGCAATATCGACCCGCCGCCGCGCCAAAAGTGAAACAGGCGTTCTTCGGCCTCCACGCTTGCGACATCGCCGGCATGAGCGTGATGGACCGGACGTTCAACAAGAGATTTCGCGACGCGCAATATGACCGTCGGCGCCAACATACCATCGTCATCGGGGTTGACTGCTTCGAGCCCGGCGAGAACTGTTTTTGTTCGACCTTTAATGCCGGGCCGACGTTAACGAACGGTTTCGACCTTGGGTTGTCGCGTTTTGGCGACGAATACCTCGTCGAGATCGCGACGGATATGGGCGCCCGGATCATGAATGATGTGGATTTAAAACCGGCCCACCGCGACATGCTCGAATTGAGAAAGAAGCGAGCGGCCTCCGCAAGGGCCGGGATGGTCAGGGCCTTTGATCTTAAACAAGCCGTCAAGGTTCTGAACAAGAACTACGAGCACCCGTATTGGTTTGAGGTGAGCGAGCGCTGTTTAAGTTGCGCTAATTGTATAAACGTCTGCCCGACCTGTTACTGCTATCAAATCCTGGATAAGTCAAACCTTGCTCTGACTGAAACGGCCAGGGTCCGGCAGTGGGATGCCTGCCAGAACCTTGACTTCGCGGCGGTGCACGGCGGCAACTTCAGGCCGAATCGCGCCGACAGGATACGACAGTGGGTCAACCACAAACTCAATTGGACCATCGAGCAATATGGATGCGCCGGTTGTGTCGGCTGCGGACGCTGCATCACCTGGTGTCCGACGGCGATCGATATAACCGAACCGGTCCGGCGTCTCGGCGGAAAGGAGATCAAACTTGTCGCCTGATACTTTTCTGCCGCAGCCGGCCGTCATCAAGGAAATAAGAGCGGAATCCTCAAACGTGGCTACCTACACCTTGGCTTTTGTCGACGAGAAAATCCAATCTCACTATAGATTTGAACCCGGGCAGTACAATATGGTCGGCCTGCCGGGCATCGGCGAAGCGCCGATATCTATCAGCTCGAGCCCGGATCGGCGCGACGCTTTCGACCACACTGTCCGAATCGCCGGTCGCGTCACCACCGCCCTCTCCCGCCTGGCCATCGGCGATACAGTCGGCTTGCGCGGGCCCTACGGTCACCCCTGGCCGCTCGATGAACTTAGAGGCAAAGATGTAGCGGTCATCGTCGGGGGCACCGGCTGCGCTTGCATCAAGCCGGCTATAAATATTTTGACGGCCCATCGTGATGAATTTAGGTCGGCCACCATCCTTTACGGGGCCAAGACAGCCCCGGAGCTGCTTTTCGCCGATGAGTTTGACCGCTGGCGGGACCGTGGCGTAGACGTCTACGCGACCATCGACAGTGGAAACAAGCTTGACTGGCCTTTCCATGTAGGCGTCGTAACGACATTGTTCGATCGGCTCAAGCCATCTACCGACCGGTCGGCGGCTTTGATGAGCGGGCCGGATATCATGATGCGATTTTGCGTCGTCGACTTGCTCAAGCGGGGCTGGTCGCCCGGGAGTATCTGGCTGTCGCTGGAGAGACGGATGGATTGCGCCGTGCGGATGTGCGGTCACTGCCAACTGGGTCCGAAATATGTCTGCCAGGACGGGCCTGTATTCAATTACGAAGAGGTCGAGGACGTCTTCGGAGTAGTCGCGTGAGC
>JAUXSL010000047.1 GCA_030679975.1 Actinomycetota bacterium | reverse complement strand
CGCCAACTCCAAGGCCGTCGTCAAGGTACAGGCTGCCTTAAGGAGCAGATTTGAAATTTCCAGCTCTTCGCCGGCCTTTTTTTCAGCCGCCATCTGGGCGGCGAAAACTCGGCGGCGGCGACCGCTTGGCTGATGGTTTGGCTGATGCGCTCTCCTTGCTTAATACGGTTCAGAATCGCGGGCACCTCGTTGGTGTGGCCCGGCGGAATCAGAAGGGAGACCACCCGGCCAAGGAGGTCCTTGGCCGGGTGGTCTCCGTAAATTCGCTCGGCGCCGCTGTTCCAGGAAGTGATGATCCCTTTCGACGTCTTGGTGATAATTCCATCATCCGAATTCTCGACGATCGAAGCCAAAAGAAACGTTTTGTCTTTAACGATTTCCTCGTAATTCTTCTTCCGAGTTTTTTGATTGTCAACCATTATGCTCTCCTCTAAAAATGCGAGGCCTCCACGGCAACCAGGCCTTCGTCATCAAAGCCGCTGGGTCAAACATCACGGTCTCACGCTAACGGTCCATCGCGAACACTTCCGTGTCTCCGTAATACCCGGATTGATGATATACAAACGCGGAAAGCGCTTTGAGGTTGCAAGAGCAAGCGTTACCAGTGACAGCGCTTGATGTTTGAGGAAGGATTATCGACCGTGCGCCCGGCACGTTCGACTATATCTCGACCAGTATCGGGATGATGATCGGCCGTCTCTTGGTCCGCTCATAGAAGAAGCGCGAGAGCGTGCTTCGGGTTTCATTCCGCAGAATAGCCCAATCCATTACCTGCAACGAGAGCTCTCTGGAGATAGCTTTCATCACTTTCGCCTTGGCTTCGTCGTAGAGCTCAGCTGATTCCTTCTCGAGGACGAAGCCTCGACTGATAATGTCCGGTCCGCCGATGATCTGCTTCGTATGTGTGTTGATTGTCACGACGACGACGCAGATGCCGTCCTGGGCCAGGAGCTGACGGTCCCGGATGACCAGGTCGCCGATGTCACCGACGCCGAGGCCGTCGACAAAAGTCATCCCCGCTTCGACGCGCTCGTCGCGTTTTACACCCTTGGCGCTAAATTCTAAAACGTGGCCGTTTTCAGCGACCAGGATGTTCGAGCGGGGAATGCCTACTTTTTCCGCCAGCAAAGCATGGTATTTTAGGTGCCTGTATTCTCCGTGGATCGGTATGAAATATTTAGGCTTGACCAAGTTGAGCATCATTTTGAGTTCTTCCTGCGCCGCGTGACCGGATACATGCACATCTGAAACAGATTTATAATAGACGTCGGCTCCGGCCTTAAAAAGCAGGTCTATGATCCTGCTAACGGACTTTTCGTTGCCCGGCACCGGGTTGGCCGAGATGATGACGGTGTCACCCGGCACGATGTCGACATACTTGTGGCTCTTTCCCGCCATGCGCGCCAAGGCCGACATAGGCTCGCCCTGGCTGCCGGTTGAGACCAGCATTACTTTGGATGGCGGCATGTTTTTGGTTTCGGCAATGTCGACCAGCGCCCCCGGGGGGATTTTAAGATATCCCAGCTCGGATGCGATGCCGACATTGTTGATCATGCTGCGGCCAACGACCGCGATTTTTCTCTTGTCCACGGCGGCGGCATCCATGGCCTGTTGAATTCGGTGAATATGCGAAGCAAAAGACGCTATGATCACGCGCCCCCGCGCTTTTCCGATCAGCTCGCGAAGAGACTCGCCAACAGATTTTTCGGTCTTATTATATCCGGGCATCTCCGCGTTAGTGCTGTCGGAGAGGAGGACCAGAGCTTTTCCGCTATAGGCGGAAAAGCGATCGAATTCCGTGGGCTTGCCGTCTACCGGAGTCTGATCGAATTTAAAATCGCCCGTATGGACCACGTATCCAAGGGGCGTCTCAATCGCCAGACCGACCCCATCGGGGATGCTGTGACAGACCCGGATAAAATTGACCTTCAACGAGCCGATCCTTAGTTGCTGTTCCGGGCTTACCTCTTTCAATCGAGGGCGCTTGATGCCGAACTCGGCGAGCTTAGCCGTTATCAGACCCAAGGTCAGCCTGGTTCCGTAAACAGGGACGTTAAACTCCCGCAGCAGATACGGCAGAGCTCCGGTATGGTCTTCATGACCGTGGGTGATAATGATGCCTTTCAATTTGTCTTTATGCCGGCGCACATAATCGAAATCAGGGAGAACGAGGTCGATCCCGTACATTTCATCCTCGGGAAACATCTGCCCGGCATCGATGACGATCATCTCCGACGGACTTTCTATCACCATCATGTTCTTGCCGATTTCTCCGAGCCCGCCGAGCGGGATTATTCGAAGCTTATATTTTGCCAATTAACGAACAACTCTCTTTCTAAACGTTTTCCTAAGATTCCCGCTTCCGCGGGAATGACATAATCGGTTTCTTATGACACACGCGTGTCTTTTTTTTGGTTGCCCCTACAAATCAAGCAACTTATCCAGTCCGTACGTAAAGCCGGGTTGCGACTTTATTCGCTTTATGGCCATTACCACGCCCGGCATGAATGACGACCGGTCGATCGAATCGTGCCTGATTGTCAGTGTCTGCCCCAGCAGCCCGAATATTACCTCCTGGTGCGCGACCAAGCCGGGCAGTCGAACGCTGTGAATGGGGATTTCGTTGACTTTTGCCCCTCTGGCTCCGGGCCGTTTTTCAACTTCATCCAGGGGTTCGGGGCGCAGATTTTCCGCCACCATTTCCGCCGTTAAGATAGCCGTGCCCGACGGCGCGTCGTGCTTTTGGTCGTGATGGAGCTCGATTATCTCCGCCCGGTCAAAATAACCGGCTATCTTTTGACTTATCTTCATCATGATGACGGCGCCAAGCGCAAAGTTGGGCGCCAAAAGAATGTTGGCGCCGTGTTGCGCGGCTACTTCCTTAAGCTTGTCGATTTCATCGCTTAAGAGTCCCGTGGCCCCGATGACCAGGTGCGCTCCGGCAGCGGCGGCGATGGCGGCATTACCTAAAATCGCGTCCGCCCGAGTAAAATCTACAACGACTTCGGCGGCGCCGGCTGCTAAAAGCTCTTTTAATGACGGGCTGATAACCACCCCATCGGACATCGGCACAATCGTACCGATGTCTTTGGTGTCTACCGCCCCGACAAGCTCCAGGTCGCCGTCGGACAAGACTGCCCGGCAGACTGTTTCTCCCATCTTGCCTCGGGCGCCGACGACAACGACTTTTATCTTATCAGGCACTAAGTCCTCCTCAAGAGGTTACCGCTTCTTAGGCCAGACCAAAAGCCAGGTCCTTTTCCTTGATGGGGCCGATTATCGTCAGCACCATCCGTTCCTTCATAAAGAGCCTATTCGCCAACTCTTTTATTTGTTCTTTATTTACCTCGTTAACACGATCCACCAGCTCGTCAACGGATAGTATCTCGCCGTGAGTGAGCTCGGACCGGCCTAATCGGGTCATTCTGTTCCTGGTGCTTTCAAGCCCCAAAACTAACTGACCTTTAAGATGTTCCCTAGCCCGCGCCAACTCCTCATCGACAACGCCCTCTCGCTTGATCTTCTCCATCTCGCTTTCAATGATGGACAGAACCTCATTGACGTTGGCCGGCCTGGTTCCGACATATACAGCCAGGTTGCCGCTGTCCTTATAGAGCGAATGGTATGAGTAGACCGAATAAGCCAGCCCCCGCTCTTCGCGAATTCTCTGAAATAAACGGCTGCTCATTCCACCGCCCAGGATATTTTCGAGAACCGAGAGAGCGAACCGGTCCGGGTGCCGTGAATTAAGCGCTTCCGTTCCGTAGCAGAGATGGACTTGCTCCGTCTTCTTTTTTACAACACGAAGAGAAGACCTGACAACGGGCTCAGTTTCGACGTTTTCAGATCTTGTCGAAACAGTCGGATTGTAGAACTTTTTAATAAGCGCGACAAAGCTGTCGTGATCCAGGTTGCCGGCGGCGGCGATGACGGTATTGCCGGGCGTGTAATGGTTCTCAAAAAAACCGGACGTTTTTGACCGGTCAAATGCCCGGACGGTCCCGCCGGTCCCAAGCACCTGCCGGCCGAGCGGATGATCCTTCCAGAGCGCGGACGTGAACAGATCGTGTATAAGCTCGTCGGGCGTATCTTCATACATGGCGATCTCTTCCAAGACCACTTGACGCTCGAAATCGATATGTTCTTCCTTGAAGGAAGAATTCTGCAGCATGTCGGTCATGACCTCGACCCCTATCGGCAAATGGTCGTCGAGCAGCCGCGTATAATAGCAGGTAAATTCTTTAGTGGTAAAGGCATTGAGCTCAGCGCCGAGGGTGTCGAAGGTCTCCGAGATATCCTTAGCCGAGCGACTTTTGGTCCCCTTGAATAAAAGGTGCTCGATGAAGTGAGACATGCCATTCTCGTCGCCGACCTCATCGCGCGAACCGATGCCGACCCAGAATCCAACAGTCACCGAACGTACTGCCGGTACGCGCTCGGTGACGATGATGGCCCCGTTATCCAGGGTTGTCTTCTGGTAAAAGGTCAATTACTGCTTTCCTCGACGTCTACAGCCGTTAAACTTACACGGTTCTGGCGGTCGATCTCGAGGACGCGGACCCGCAGCGTGTCGCCTTCATTAACAACATCTTCGACTCTTTCGATCCTTCTATTGGCCAGCTTGGAAATATGGACCAGCCCCTCGCGGCCCGGTTTTATCTCCACAAAAGCGCCGAACGGCATGACCTTGGTGACCCTGCCTGTATAGACCTGTCCGGGCTCGACGTCCTTTACGATCGCCTCGATCATTTGCTGGGCAGCGGCGCCGCTGACGCCGTCCTTTGAAGCGACGTAAATGGTGCCGTCGTCTTCGATGTCGATGGTCGCGCCGGTTTCAGCGATGATGCCTTGGACGACGCGCCCTCCGGGCCCGATGACTTCTCTGATCTTTTCCGTCGGTATTTTGATAGTTATGATGCGCGGAGCGTAGGGCGACATCTCTTCCCTCGGCTCCTTGATAACTGAGTCCATCTTGTCGAGGATAAAAAGGCGTGCCTGGCGTGCCTGCTCGAGCGCCCTGATAAATATCTCTTCGCTGACGCCCGCTACCTTCATATCCATCTGCAAGGCGGTGATCCCGGCCCTCGTGCCCGCGACCTTGAAATCCATATCGCCGAGAAAGTCTTCAAGGCCCTGGATGTCGGTCAGAACAGCGACTTTCTCGCCCTCTTTTACCAGGCCCATCGCGATGCCCGCCACCGCTGCGGTGATAGGCACGCCCGCGTCCATCAAGGCAAGAGAGCTGCCGCAGATACTGGCCATCGAGGACGAACCGTTAGATTCCAGAACTTCCGAGACTATTCGGATCGTGTAAGGAAATTCTTCTTCATCCGGCAGCACCTGCAGGACGGCCCTTTCTCCAAGCGCTCCGTGACCGATGTCGCGCCGCTTGGGACCGATCATCCGACGGGCCTCGCCGGTGCAGAACGGCGGAAAGTTGTAGTGATGCATAAAGTGTCTCGATGTTTCCACGCCGATGCCGTCAATAATCTGATCTTCCCTCAGGGTGCCGAGGGTGACTACGGAAAGCGCCTGTGTCTGGCCCCTGGTGAAAAGCCCAGTGCCGTGCGTCCTCGGCAAGACCGCGACTTCCACGTCCAGGGGGCGGATCTCGTCGAGACCGCGTCCGTCCACCCGCACACCTTCATCAATGATCATCGCCCGGACCAGTTCTTTTTCAATCGCCTTGAGCATATCCTTAATCGTACGTTCCTGGTCGGGATACTCTTCCAGGAGGGCCGCAACGACTTGTGATTTAGCTTCGGATACGGCCCCCTCACGGGCCAGCTTATCGGGGTTCTTGGTGGCCGCGCTGATCGCCGGCAGGCCGAGATCCCTGACTTTGGTCTGCAATGCCACATCGACCGCGGGAGGCTCGAAGGTCCAGCCCTCTTTGCCCGCTTCAGCTTTAAATTGGCGCTGTGCTTCATTAAACTGCCTGATAGCGTCGTGCCCGACAGACAAACCCTTAAGTATGTCCGCCTCGGCGACCTGCCGAGCGTCGGCTTCGACCATCAATATGGCCTCATCGCTGCCGGCCAGGACCAGATCCATATCGCTCTCATCGAGCTCTTGATAAGTTGGGTTGATTATCCAGCGTCCCTCGACCCGGCCGACTCGAACTCCCGAAACGGGACCGGCAAAAGGCGTCCCGGCCAGAAGCAACGCCATCGACGCTCCGTTTAAAGCCAGGACATCGTGCAGGTTCATCAGGTCCACAGACATGACCGTCGCAATCACCTGGGTCTCGAAGAAGAAACCCTTCGGGAACTTCGGCCGCAACGGCCTATCGATGAGCCTCGCGGTCAGCGTCGCGGACTCGCTGGGCCGGCCTTCGCGCTTGAAGAAGCTTCCCGGTATTTTACCGGCCGCGTACATTTTTTCGTCAACATCGATCGTAAGCGGAAGAAAGTCCGCGTTTTCGCGCGGCTGTTTTGACGATACGGTCGTAACCAACACCATAGTGTCGCCCAAGCGCACCATGACGGCGCCGTCGGCTTGCTTGGCCAACTTTCCGGTTTCAAAAGAGTAGGCCTTGCCGTCGACTTCAAATGTTTTCTTGTGGATTTCCGCCATTAAAAGTATCTACCTCCAGAACTTCATAAAAAAGAAGAGCCAACCAGCTCTTCTTAGGCGCGCAGCCCCAGTTTTGCAACTACAGACCTGTAGCGTTCCAGATCATTTTCCTTTAAATAATTGAGCATCCGCCGTCTCTGTCCGACCATCTTTAGCAGACCCCGCCTTGAATGGTGGTCTTTCTTGTGCTCCTGAAGATGCTCAGTTAAATCCGCGATGCGCCTGCTAAGAATAGCTATTTGGACTTCCGGCGAACCGGTATCTTTTTCGTGTAGCTTATATTCATCGATCAAACTCGACTTTTCTTCTTTAGGTAAAGCCATATCTGTCACCTCCCTTATTATTAACCAACAACCAAGACGACGTTGGTGATTCGTTCATCCTAGCTTGTGGCCCCATGCTGCGAATTGGCTTTATGTAAAATGTATAATTTATAAATATTATCACAACGGAACCGGGTAGTAAACTTCTCTATTCGCTTGCCAAGACCAGAAAAGGTTTAACCACCACTTCACCACTGTCAACAAGAATACCCTTCACCTTTCCCAAACCAAAGAGATCGCCGGTTCTTGGATCGATAATCTTTACGATCGTTTCCCGGTCGTCGTTTAAGCCTAAACTTTGATCGGCCGACGCGGTGAACTCAACGCCGTCGCGCACCGCCGGCAGACGGTCGACGGGCGGGCAGACCTCGGCGGCCTCGATAGCCGCGCGCATCGATATTATTCGTTGTCGACGCCCCTCTTCATCCAGATTAGAAAAATCTTCTACGGGAAGCGCTTGAGCGACTGAAAACTTCCCGGCCCTCAGACGTCTCAAGTCAGACAGGTGCGCCGGGCAACCGAGTTTGTTCCCGAAGTCCACTGCCAACGACCTGATGAATGTACCGCTGGAGCAAGCGACTTTAAAAGAGACCAAAGGATAATCGCCCGATTCGATTTTTTGCACCTGTAATTCGTTTATCACCACGCGGCGCGCCTTAAGCTCGACCTGTCCGCCCTTTCGGGCCGTTACATAAGCGGGAGTGCCGTCGACCTTAACGGCTGAGTACGCGGGCGGGACCTGACTTATCTCCCCGACAAGAGCCAGCGCCGCCGCCTTTAACCGCTCTTCGTCAACATCCCCGGGTTTGTCCTCGGTTGCCTCACCGTGCGCGTCAAAAGTCGTTGTCGCTCTTCCCAACCGGATAGTGCCTTCATAGACCTTTTCCGTCGCCTGTAACCACGGCGCCAACCTGGTGGCCTTGCCCAGCAAAAGGACGAGCAGCCCGGTCGCGGCCGGGTCAAGGGTGCCCGCATGGCCGACCCGTTTTTGCCCCAGCATACGCCGCAGCATGTTGACAAAATCATGCGAGGTCGGACCCGCGTGCTTGTCGATTAGGAGGAGTCCGTCAACCACTTTTTAACATTCTTGACTATGTTTTCGGGTGTATCCTTGCTGGTAAATCCCGACGCGTTTCTATGTCCGCCGCCGCCAAACCGGCGGGCCAGCAAACCTACGTCAACCGGGTCTTGGGAGCGCAGGCTGACTTTGATTTCGCCTTGACGCGTCTCCTTCAAGACCATCGCCACGTTTATGCCGCCGACAGACCTGAGCCAATCGACCAAGTTTTCCGTCTCGGCCATGTTGGCCCCGGTCGCTTTCAGGTCGGATTGACCGATGACCGCGTGGGCCAAGCCCGCTTCCTTGTCAAATACCGCCTTTTGCAGGCCCAGGGCCAAGAGCTTAAACCATTCAACGGAATAGCTTTCGAATATCCGCCTGAATACCTCGATCGGTTTTACCCCCGCGTCAAGCAGTTTCGCGGCCTTTTCAAGACTTCTGCCGGTCGTGTTCGAATACTGCCAGCGTCCTGTATCGGTCAGCATGCCCACGTAGATACAGAGCGCCGCCTCCTTGTTAAGGGGCAGGCCGATTTGGAGCCAGAGGTCATAGACCATCTCGGAAGTCGAGGTCGCGGTCGGATCGATCCAGTTTATCTTAGCGAAAGCTGAATTATCGGGATGATGATCGATGTTTATGGTCATCGGAAATCGCTTGAGCGCTGTGACGAGCGAGCCCAGCCGGGACTCATTCGCCGCGTCTAAGGCAACCAGAACCTTGCCGGTTGGATCATCTGTAATCGTCAGCCGGTCGGCGCCGGGAAGAAACTTATATTGGGGCGGGATGTCGACGGCACTGTTCACCGCCAGCGTATGTTTCTTACCCAGCGCCTCTAATAGGTGGCCCAGCGCCAGCATGGCGCCGATACCATCCCCGTCAGGTTGGACGTGAGTTAAGACCAAAAAGTCGTCTTCACGCTTGAGCGTTTCCGATATTGCGCTAATCAATTTTTTGCTCGCTTTTGTGGAGCTTGTGGATGAGTTTTGAGATTCTGGCCGCCGCCTCGACCGATTCATCGAATTTAAATTCGATCTCAGGTATATATTTCATTCGAAGCCTGCGGCCAAGTTCCGAACGGATATAGCCCCGGGCGCTGTTCAGCCCCTCGATTGCGCTTGTTTTTTCTTTCTCATTGCCGAGCGCGCTAAAAAAAACCCCGGCGTGCCGCATATCTTTAGATACGTCAACATCGGTAAAAGTGATAAAGCCGATGCGCGGGTCTTTTATTTCGCCCCGCTCAAGCATGCGACCGATTTCTTCTTTAATGCTCTCAGCGACACGCTGCGTCCGTTCGCTCATAAGCTAGTCTTTTTCCGGATTGTAAAAACCCCAACTTGTTCTGATAATTTCGCCGCCGCTGACATCTTCCGCAAACTCAGCCACGGTTTTGAGCAGCTTCTCCGCGTCCCTCTGTCTATTGGCTACATGAGCGACGGCGATGTCGCCGCGCTGCCAAAGCTCAAAGTTGTTTATCTCTGAAACGGATACGTTGAAACGATGAGAGATTCGTTGCGCCAGGCTCTTGATAACCTGCCGCTTATCCTTTAAGGACCGGGCTTGCGGGATATGAAGTTCGATCCGTACAACTCCCACTATCATAGTTAGACCGAAGCCGGGCTTTTATGTCCGTGCCACTTCGACATTTTCATAGACTTCGATAACGTCGCCCTCTTTGACATCGGAAAACCCCTCGAGCCCGATACCGCATTCAAAGCCGGATTTGACGTTCTTGGCTTCTTCCTTGAAGCGACGCAGCGAGGCGACTTTCCCTTCGTATACGATAGTCCCGTCCCTGACCAATCGGACCAGGGAATCGCGGCTGACCTCGCCCTCAGTGACATAGCAGCCGGCTATCAAACCTATTTTCGGGACTTTGAATGTCTCTCTTACTTCGATGCGTCCGATATCGGCTTCTTCATATTGCGGCGGCAACATGCCGATAGACGCCGCTTTTATGTCTTCGATCACCTTGTAGATGATCCGGTAAACCCTTAGGTCCACCTTTTCTTTTTCAGCCATGTCTTTAGCTTTGGGATCCGGTCTTACATTGAAGCCGATGATGATGGCATTCGAAGCCGAAGCCAGCATGACATCCGTTTCCGTGATCGCCCCGACCCCTTTGTGGATGATGACGACTTTTACTTCGGATTGGTCGAGTTTCTCCAAAGATTCACGCAAAGCCTCGATTGACCCCTGGGTATCTCCTTTGATGACGAGATTCAGCTCTTGGATCTCGCCCTCTTTTATCTGTTTAAATAGATCATCGAGAGTGACGTGCGTTCTGATCCGTTCAACCTGTCGCTTCTTGAACGCCCGCTCTTCAGCTATTCTGCGGGCCTCTTTGTCGTCGCTGAGAACTTTAAAGCTGTCGCCGGCGCTGGGGACGGACGAAAGACCGATTATCTCCACCGGCGATCCCGGTACAGCCTCCTTGACCTTATGCCCGCGGTCGTCCAGCAAGCCGCGGGTGCGGCCCCAGGCTGTTCCCATGACGACCGCGTCGCCAACCCTGATGGTGCCCCTTTGGACCAGGACAGTGGCGACGGGCCCTCGTCCTTTATCGAGATGCGCCTCGATGGCCACGCCTCTGGCGGGGGCGTTCGGATTTGCTTTTAATTCCCTCATCTCCGCGACAAGCAATATCATGTTAAGAAGCTCGTCTATATTCGTCTTTTGCTTGGCTGATACTTCCACAAAGACCGTATCCCCGCCCCATTCTTCCGAGACCAGTTCGTATTCGGTCAGTTCCTGCTTGATTTTTTCCGGATTTGCGCCCGGCTTGTCTATTTTGTTGATGGCCACGACTATCGGCACATTAGCCGCCTTGGAGTGGTCGATGGCCTCCACGGTTTGCGGCATGACGCCGTCATCGGCAGCGACGACCAGCACGGCGATATCCGTAACGCTGGCGCCGCGGGCGCGCATCGCCGTAAACGCTTCATGTCCCGGCGTATCGATAAAGGTTAGTTTTTTGCCTTCGTGGACTACCTGGTAGGCCCCGATGTGTTGAGTGATGCCGCCGGCCTCTCCGGATATAACGTCGGTCTTCCGGATAGCGTCGAGCAGAGAAGTCTTTCCGTGGTCGACATGACCCATAACCGTGACGACCGGCGCCCGGTGCTCAAGTAAGGCCTCATCCTCTATTATCTCTTCTTCAACCTCCACGCCGGTTGAAATAATATCTACCTGTATTCCCAGTTCATCGGAGAGCACATCAATGGCTTCGGGGCTGATGATCTGATTAAGGGTGACCATCTCTCCCAGTTTTATCAACGTCTTGATCAATTCGTTCGGGTTCTTGCCGGCGGCTTCAGCAAATTCCTTTACAGTCGCGCCCTCGGGTATCTCAACTATAGGCAGGTCGGGCTGGGGCGGGGCAACAGCTTCGGTCGGCTCGATCTCCGGCTTGGGCGCCGCCGCCGGTCTGACGGTTCTCGATACCCGCTTCGCCGGCTCTTTTTCAGCCGCGGCCGGGGCGGTTTTCATTTCAAGCCTGGCTTTCGCTTTTTCGTCTTCTCGCCGGACGACCTTTCTGACGTGCTCGACGGTCGCTTCATCAAGCGCGTCGAACGTCCCTTTGACCTTGACGCCCCGTTTAACCAGAAGCTCGATGATCTTCTCGCTCGGCATATTCAATTCTTTCGCGAGTTGATGTACGCGTATTTTTGCCATATTCTACGAAGCCCTCTGTTCGTCTAATAAACTTTTGAACGTGGACTTTATCTCCGTCAGATCATCTTCGGATATCTTCGTCGCCAGCGATCGCGCCAGACGGTTTCGTTTCAACGCCGTTTCCAGACAGCTTTGCCTAGCGCAGAGGTAGGCCCCTCTTCCCGCTCTTTTGCCGGTCTGATCGACGCACACCCTGCCGCCGCCCCGAACCAATCTTACCAACTCATCTTTAGCCACTTCCGAATTACAGCCTATGCAGGTACGTGTCGGCGTTTAAGCCACCTCGCCTTGCTTTTTATGGGCGGCCAGGCCGCAATAGAGGCTGCCCGGCTTGGCCTTCCTTGTGCATTTTGTCCCGTCACTTTTTATCGCCGCGCACTCGCCCGGTTCGGCGAGCGCGGATGTTTCGTCTTTTTCAGGTATGCCGGAAAGCAGTTCTTCAGCCACCTGTGATTCACTCTTTATATCTATCCGCCAGCCGGTCAGCTTCGCCGACAACCTGGCGTTTTGACCTTCTTTTCCGATCGCCAGCGATAGCTGGTGGTCCGGGACTATCACTGTCGCCGTATGTTCGTCCTCATTGGTGATGACCTCTTTGACCTTGGCCGGGGAGAGCGCGTTGGCGACATATATCTTGGTATCGTCATTGTATTGAACCACATCTATCTTCTCGCCGCGCAACTCGGAAACGACCATCCTGACTCGGCTGCCTTTCGGGCCGACGCAGGCGCCCACCGGATCGACGCCGGGCTCCTTGGATGCCACAGCTATTTTTGACCGATGGCCCGGCTCACGGGCGACCGATTTAATTTCAACAAAACCATCGTATATTTCGGGAACCTCAAGTTCAAATAGACGACGCAGTAGTCCCGGGTGCGACCGCGAGACAACGATCTGCGGCTCCTTTGTCGTCCGCCTGACCTCGACAATATATGCCTTGAGCCGCATGCCGTGATCGTACCGCTCTGATTGTACCTGTTCGGTACTGGGCAGGAGCGCCTCTACCCGACCTAAATTGACCAGTGTATACCGTTGGTCCGATTGCTGAACGATGCCGGTGACGATGTCGCCTTCGCGCCCGGCATATTCCTCGAACATCATCTCCCGCTCGGCCTCGCGGATACGCTGAAGTATCACTTGTTTCGCTGTTTGGGCGGCAATGCGGCCGAAATCACTGGAGGTTATCTCCTGCTCAACGGCTTCTTCGGTTCCGTCCGGCAATGTCTCGACAAGCCAGACTTTCGGTTCGCCTGTTTCAGGGTTGATTTTTACCCTAACCGCTTTGTCTTCGTCCGCTACATTCTTTTTGTAGACACCCGCCAGCGCCACCTCCAGTGTTTCAAGGATAGCCGCCGATTCTATTTTCTTTTCTCTTTCCAGCTGCTTAAGAGCCTCAATAAGCTCTTTGTTCATATAATTCGCCTTTCAGTCCGCGAAAACTAAATTGGCTCTTGCCACTTGGTTATATTCAAAGTCGACCACCCCATCACCAGTCTCCAGTGAAAAGCCGTTGTCATCAGCTTTGACCAGCACCCCTTTGAACCGCTTTCGACCGTCGCGGGCGACATTCATTTTAACGATCGCTTTCGACCCGATGAATCGGATAAAATGCGCCGGCTTCGTCAGTCGCCTCTCAATTCCCGGCGATGAGACCTCTAATGTATACGCGCTTTTGACCACATCGCTCCCGTCCAGCAGCCGATTAATAACCTCGCTGGCGGCGACACAGGTGTCAAGGTTTATCCCCTCGGGCCTGTCGATGTAAAACCGCAACACCTGTCCGACCGGTTCGCGCTTGTATTCGAGGTCTACTATCTCCAGACCGCGCGATTCCAGTTCAGATTCGACTACTGCCTTGACTCTATCAACGATTTCAAGCGCTTTCACGGTTCATACCCAACAAAAAAGTGGGTAAAAACCCACTTTGCCAGATCAGTCTTTTGCCTGAAACGACTATAGCATAAAATTTCGCGTCCGTGCAATCAGAAGCCTTTTGGCGGCTTCATGATGCGGTACATGTCCTGATACATCTTCAACCTCGCCGACAGCCCTTTGACCATGCCCAACTTTTCTTCCTTCATCACGTGCGACAGGTCGTTAAGGATTACTTCAAATGTTTTCGCGCCGATGCTTTTGGCGTGTCTTGTCAGAGCCATCTCCACTCCGAAGCGAGTCTGCGACAGGTCGGGCAAGCCGGCGATCAACGCGCGCCGCAGCGCCCGCTGGCCGGAGATGGAAGGCATGAGGTTTTGCGAAAGGTCCGTCCGCAGCCGGCCGCCGGAGAACTTGCCTACCGTCATCATAAGTTCAGCGTCGACCAGGAGCGGCTTGATCAGCAGTAAGAAATGTTCTTCTCTGAGTCCCAGGATGTCGGCATCACTGAAGATCAGAATGTCCGCGTTCACGGCCCTTATCCCCCGCTGCATCGCGTAGCCTTTGCCATGGTTTGTCGGCAAGTTTACCACCCGGACGCCGGCGCTTTTAGCGACCAGCGCCGTATTGTCGCTCGAGCCGTCGTTTACAACCACGATTTCATCGATGAGCTTGACCGATTTGGCGACCGCGATTACCTCGCCTACACGGTCTTCTTCGTTGTAGGCCGGCACGATCAAAGCGATACGCGGTTTATTATGATCAATCACGTTGTCGTCGGTCCTTTATCCATTTAAGCAGGTCTCCCGCCTCAACCTCAAAGCGCTCGCCGGTGGCGCGCAGCTTGATCTCAGCACTCTTGGTTTCGAGCCATTTCTTACCGATTATCACTTGCATCGGCATCCCGATAAGGTCGGCATCGGCAAATTTAATGCCCGCGCTCACTTGGCGATCGTCATAGATAACATCATAGCCGGAGCTCAACTCTTCATATACGTTATCAGCGTCGATTTTAACTTCTTCATCTTTACTCAGCAACAGCAAGTGGATGTCAAAAGGGGCGAGCGAGGCCGGCCAGATAATGCCCCTGTCGTCATGCTTTTGCTCGATCGTCGCCGCGACCAGGCGGCTGACGCCGACACCATAACAGCCCATGATGAAAGGCCTCTCAATCCCACCGTCATCGACATATTTCGCGTTCAGCTTGTCGCTGTATTTAACCCCAAGCTGGAAGATGTGCCCGACCTCGATGCCGCGCATCTGTTCCAGTCTCCCCGTCCCGCATTCGGGGCAAAGCTCCCCCGGCTCGGCATAGACGAGGTCGGCCCAGACGTCGACGCCGAAGTCTTGATCGACATTGGCATCCCGCCAATGGTAATCCTTAACGTTTGCGCCGACGACAAAATTTCGCATCGTCTTCAACGAATGGTCGGCGATGATAACGGCGTCACTTAAGCCCACCGGACCGACGAAGCCGGAGATCAAGTCGGGACGCGCCTTGAAATCATCCTCCTCGTAGAGCGCGACTTCACCGACACCTAAGATGCCCGCCAGTTTTACGGGATTTAGACCTTTGTGGCCGGGCAGCAGAGCCGCCACGGTCTTTTCACCCGTCTTAAATATCAATGTCTTGACCAGCCGGTCGGATGAGATATTCAGTGAGTCCGCCACCTCTTCAACCGAGGTCTTCTCCGGGGTGTGGACTTTTACTCTCTCTTTTAACGGCTCGTCCGGGGCGGCCGTGTGCCATTTGGAAGCGGCGGTATCGAGGTTGGCGGCGTAACTGCAATCCGGGCAGTAGACGACCACGTCTTCGCCGGTATCGGCTAAGACCATAAACTCCTCCGATACGGCGCCGCCTATCAAGCCGCCGGCTGCTTTAACCGGCCTAAAACTAAGGCCGCAGCGCTCGACTATCAGACTGTAGGCCGATTGCATCGCTTCATAGGTGCGGTCGAGGCTGGCTTGATCGGCATGAAAGCTATAGGCGTCTTTCATCAAGAACTCGCGGCTGCGCATGACGCCGAAACGAGGGCGTATCTCGTCTCTAAATTTCATCTGTATCTGATATAAGCATTTAGGCAGGTCTTTATAGGACCGGAGTTCTTTGGCTATCGACGTGATCAGCTCTTCATGAGTCGGGCCCAGGCAAAAGCTGTGCTCGTGCCTGTCCGTCAGACGCATCATTTCATCGCCGTAAGCTTGCCATCGGCCGCTCGTTTCCCAGAGTTCAGCGGGCTGCAAAGCGGGCATTAGGAGTTCAAGCCCGCCGGCGCGGTCCATCTCTTCCCGCACGATCTGCTCGACCTTGCGCAATACCTTTAAGCCGAGCGGCAACCAGCTATAAACCCCGGCCGCTACTTTTCTCAGTAGGCCGGCGCGGACCATCAGTTTATGACTTATAATCTCGGCTTCCGCCGGGTCTTCTCGCAAGGTCGGGATAAACCCGTCCGTAAACCTCATCTACTTGACCTCAAATTCATCGACCATCTTTATCAGCTCAGCGAAAAATTCCGTTTCTTTTATCGTTTTCACAGCCAGGCCCCGGCTAAAGATAACGCCCTTGCCTCTCCCCGCCGCCAGCCCGATGTCGGCATCGGCCGCTTCCCCCGGACCGTTTACGACGCAGCCCATAACCGCGACTTTGACCAACTTGGAGTGGGTTTTTAAATGCCGCTCCAACTGTTCGGCGATGGGTATGAGGTCGACTTCACACCTGGCGCAGGTCGGGCAGGAGATCACCTCCGGATTAAATCGTCTTATCCCGAGGGCCTGCAATATTTGTTTCGCTATATCTATCTCATGGACCGGCTCGGCTGTTAGTGAAACACGGATAGTATCGCCGATGCCCTCAGCCAGCAAGAGTCCGATTCCGATGGCCGATTTTATCGCTCCGGTTTCCAGCGTACCGCTTTCGGTGATGCCCAGATGAAGCGGGTAATCTGTTTTTGCCGACAGTAAGCGGTAGGCTTTGACGGTCTCCATGACATCCGATGATTTTACCGACAAGACAATATTGTCAAAACCGGACTCTTCAAACAAGCCAATGTTCTCCAAAGCGCTATCGGCAAGTTTTTCAGCCGTGGAGGCCGGACGCGCTCTAACCTGCTTGCTTAGAGATCCGGAATTTACGCCGATCCTTATGGGGATGTCCGCCGCGGCGGCGGCGTAAACGACCTTAGCTATATCTTCAGGCCCGCCGATGTTGCCCGGGTTTATTCTTATCTTGTCCGCCCCGGCTTTTATGGCGGCTACCGCCAAATCGGCCTGAAAGTGGATATCCGCGACGATCGGGATATCTATTTGAGCTTTTATATCTTTAAACGCGGCCGCCGACGGACGGTCCGGCACGGAGACACGAACTATTTCACAACCCGCTTTTTGCAGCGCTTTTATTTGTGTTACGGTTGCTTCGACATCGGCCGTCTTGGTGTTGGTCATCGACTGGATGGCTATGGGAAAGCCGCCGCCGATGATGACTTTGCCGATGTTGATCTGCTTTGTGGGCTTGCGGCCCGTGGCGGAATTCATTGTGAACAGGTTACCGTGAGATAACGGCATAACGCAATAGGCTTGAGAGTGGCCGAGCTATGATGGCGCCGACGGCATCCGGGGTTGTCTCAAGATGCATCGATATGACAAAATAATTCCCATCTTCCATGTAGAAAATAGCCCGATATTTCCCTTTTCTCAGTCGGTAGCCGGATTGCTTTGTCAGACATTGACTATTTTTAGGTTTAGAAAGTTTTCCATCGGGTCGAAATCTCGATCGTCATGCAGTAGAGCTATTTTATGATGAATGCAAAACGTCCCGATTATTACATCGATGGTTTTGCGAACAGTAGCTCCTTTTTTTCTGAGGATGCGATAGTTAATAGCACTTTTTATGGCTAACTCCTTGCCGGCCATCGCCATAACTGGAAAACTCAAGAGCAAATTCTTTGCGATTTCGAAGTCAGCGTCTTTTTGAAACCCCTGAAGCACTTCAACTAAAATCAGATCACCCATTATAATTGATTCTTTTCCGAGGATGGAATCTAAACGGTCTGTTTTGGATGTTCTCTTGCCGTTGAAATAATCAACCCAAACTGATGAGTCCGCCAGGATCATTCGTCGGTCCGCATGTCAGCCAAGTCACCGGACCATTTGAGTTTGCCTCGAAAATCGCGAATCTTTGCCTGCTGCCGAAGTTGCACCAACAACCTCAAGCCTTCCTCAATCGTTTCTCTTTTTGTCTTTAGACCCGATGCTTTGAGGGCAGACTGCATTAACCGATCATCAATCACGACATTAGTTCTCATAATGCATAATGCCTCCTTTGTGTATATATTGCTATTATTATACACATTCAGACACCATTTTGGAACTTTGTTCTTGCCTAACGGACCGCTTTAGATCAGCGGTGTTTGGCTGCGCCTGCTTTTGGCCGCGGGTAAACATCCGCTGGATTTTTTTGATAGACCCGCTTTTCATTTTTTCAATTGTCGCTCACTGGCCTAATGTGACGTAACGTTCTGAATTTCAAGCGGAGTCGACAGCAACATACTCGGCAACAGCATGCGCGGCGGGAATCGGTTCGTTATCTTCTTTGAGTCCACGGACATGCATTGCAATTGCTTCATGGATGTTGCGTTCAGTATCTTCCAGGGTGTCACCGGCAGCAACACAACCAGGTAAATCAGGTGAATATGCAGAGTAGTTATTGTTTGTTTTTTCAATTACCACTAGAAACCGGTACATTAAAGTTCACCTCTTGATTTTTGCTTGCTTTAGCAAGCATTCTACGCAACTGCGCGCAAAAGGGTCAGCTGGTGAATCAGCATATCCGCGGTTGCTGGTCGGCGGCGAGATATCTGAGAATGCGGCGGCTGCCGAATCTTGTATTCAACCGCACCTGAGGGTGCTCATTATCAACGCCTGTCACTGAGCCGATTATGGCGGTGTTTTCGCCGCCCGGCCGGAGCTTCAATCTCCGCAGCGCTTCTTCAGCTCGCGGACCGGCGACCACAGCAACAAACCGGCCTTCGCAAGCGAGATACAGAGGATCGAGGCCCAGGATATCGGCAGCGTTTTGGACGGCCGGCTCGATTGGGATTTGGTCCTCAACTATCTCAATGGTCGCTTTAGCGGCAACCGCCATCTCGTTTAAGACGGTCGCCAGACCGCCGCGGGTCGGGTCGCGCATCCATCTGACCGCGTCTTTGAGCCGGCCGACAAGCTCCCCCGCTAAGCAGGCTACCTGGGCGCAGTCGCTTTGTATCTTGTCGAAGCCCAGACTGTGGCGCTGACTTAAGACGGCGACCTCATGGGCGCCGATAGGACCGCTGACAATGATGGCGTCACCTGCTGTTATTCGGGCCGCCGATAAGTCGGCCCCCGGGATCATCTCGCCGATGCCGGCGGTGTTTAAGATCAAGCCGCTCAAGCCGCCCCTTTCGACGACTTTAGTGTCGCCGGTGACGACCGACACTCCGGTTTCTTTAGCGGCCGCGGCGACCGACGCGATAACGGCGTCGAAAATATCGAGCGGCAGTCCTTCCGGCGCGACCACCGCCAGGCTCAGCCAGGACGGCTTGGCGCCCTGGACGGCGAGATCATTGACGGTCCCAAAGACAGCCAACCGCCCGATGTCCCCGCCGGGAAAAAACAAGGGATCGACGACGAATGAGTCGGTGGTGAACGCGATTCCCGCTCCTTTCGGGCGCAAGACGGCGGCGTCGTCCATTTCGCCCAGTCCCGGGAAGAGCGGCGCCAGCCGCCGCTGGATGAATTCAGCCGCCAGCCGGCCGCCGGAGCCGTGAGCCAGCGTTATAAAGGCCTCCTGCCTCCTGCCGCCTGCCTCCTGCCTCATCCAGCCGCCTCGCCATAGAGATAAGCGGCGGAGCACGCGCCCTCCGATGAGACCATACAAGGCCCGACCGGCTGCTCGGGCAGACACGCCACACCGAACAACCGGCAGTCGGCCGGGGCCGACCGTCCGCTTAATATATCGCCGCAGCGGCAACCTTTGGGTTCAGGCACCCGGCGCGCTTGAAGTTCGTATTTAACAGCCGCGTCAAACCGGACAAACCGAGGTCGAAGACGAAGAGCGCTGTTCTTGATGGTCCCGAGACCGCGCCAATCGCCATCGACCACGTTGAAAACCTCCTCTATGGCCTGCCGGGCGGGCTGACTCCCCTCCCGGCGAACGCTTCTGGAGTATTGATTGGCGACCCCGGCCTGCCCGGCTCTTATCATTTCAAGCAGCATGACTATCGACTCAAGAATATCGCCGGGCTCGAAACCAGCCACGGCGCAAGGCACTTTGTATCTCCGGGCGAGGCCGTCATACGCCTGCCAGCCGATGACGGTGGAGACGTGGCCCGGGCAGATCAAGCCGTCAAGTAACGCATTTGGGTCCGATAGGAGGGCGTCGAGAGCGGGCGGTATAAGCCGGTGGCTGACGAGCACGCTGAAATTGGCAAGGTCGGCGGCGGCCGCGGTCTTGACGGCGGCCGCGATGATCGGCGCGGTCGTCTCAAAACCAACCGCCAGGAAGACTATCTCTTCTTCTTCCCTCCCGGCCATGGCCAACGCTTGGCCGGGACTATAAACTATATCGACCTTAGCGCCCCGGCCCCGGGCGGCCTCCAGATTTAAGGTCGAACCGGGCACCCGAAGCATGTCTCCAAAAGAGACCACTCTCGCCCGCCTCGAGAGCGCCAGTTCCACGGCCATATCTATCTCCCCGACGGGCGTGACGCAGACAGGGCACCCGGGTCCCGAAATCAAAGCGACATTCGCCGGCAACCGGGCTTTTATGCCGCTGCGGGCGATAGCGACCGTGTGCGTGCCGCAAACCTCCATCAAGTTGACCGGCGCCAGGCCTTTGGCCGTCTCGTTTAAACGCGCGCACATTTCGTCCAGGCGCGACCTGGTTTGAGCAACCGACTTATAGATATTTAGCGTCTCGGCAACGGCGGCGCCGTCCATGACCTTCAGGGCAAAACCGGCGTGCACCATGACGAAATCGCCAACGCGCGCCTCGGGCGTCAGCATTAGATTGACCGGAGTGGTGATCGCCCCGACGCGGGCCGCGCCGATGTCGCCGTTAATATCCTCCAATTTGCCCGGGACTCCAAGACACATGATAAGCCCTTAGTCGGGAAGCCCGCCGCCGGCCGCGACTATCGCCGCCTGACCGAGGCTGATGCCCCCGTCGTTTATCGGGATGTTCTCACTGGTTATGACGGAAAAGCCGTCGCCTTCCAGCCGCCTGACCGTCTCGGAAAATAGATAGCCGTTCACAAAAACGCCTCCGCTTAAGACGACAGTTTCAATTCCTTCTTTATCCCGCAAATGCCCGGCGACCAAGCGGACCGTTTCGGCCAGCCCGGCCTGAAACCGGGTTGCCATCAATTCCGGCGGAGCGCCGGCCGCCTTATCTTCCAGCAGCGCCGTCAGCATCGGCGCGAAATCCACTTGCGTCACACCGGCGACGTCGACCAAGTTAAAGCTGTAAGCGCCCGCGTCATAGCCGGAAAGAACGAGCGATTCCAGATAAGAGGCGGCCTGGCCTTCGTACGATTGGACACGACAGTCCGTGATCAAAGTCGCTATCGCTTCAAACAATCGACCGCAACTGGATGTCAGCGGGGTGTTTACGCCCGATTTGATCTGACCTATAACCGGACCGATATCAGCCGGATCGATGTCGGGGAAAACATCGGCTATACGCGACTCGTCCAAACCAATGGTCGTTAAATATCCGACCGCCATGCGCCACGGTTGCCGGATGGCAGCCTCCCCGCCCGGCATCGGGGCAACTTTAAAATGCGCGGCCCTCACCGCCAGACGCCGGTCGCAGATCAGCCATTCCCCGCCCCAGATACGGCCGTCCGGTCCCCAGCCGTTGCCGTCGAACGCGACACCTATCACCGGCTCATTTATCTCTTTTTCCACCATGGCGGCGACAACGTGGGCGTGATGATGCTGGACTAGTCGGAGCGGCAACCCCAAGCTCACACCATAAGCGGTCGAGACATAATCGGGGTGGGCATCGCACGCGACCAGTTCCGGAACCAGGTCAAGCAATCGGCCCAAGCGATCGACCGTCTCGCGGAAGCGGCTAAGACAATCGGGGTCGGATAGATCACCTAGATACTGGCTTACATGGGCCAATCCGCCCGCGGCCACACAGATGCTGCTCATCAAATCGGAGCCGCAAGCCAGGATAGGCCGGTAGTCGCCGGGCAACCGCAGAGCCGCCGGCGCCTTGCCTCTGCCGAGGC
>JAUXSL010000006.1 GCA_030679975.1 Actinomycetota bacterium | reverse complement strand
TATTGCAAAAGGAAGGCGCGGCTGCCGCCCTCGAAGCCGCCGCGGCTAAGCTGGCCTTGATAGACGACTGGACCCATGACGTCTTGGACACCGCCTTGCGGGCTCTGGCCGACGAACTCGGTCAAAAACCCGGTAAGGTGTTCCAACCCATCCGCGTAGCTATCAGCGGCCGCACCGTCAGCCCGCCGCTCTTTGAAAGTCTCGAGATATTGGGGAAAGAGACGACCCTAGCCCGGCTTGAGGCGGCAAAGGGGCCGGCAGGATAAGAAATGCATTAAACTCGTTGGCGCGCCCTGCCGATATATTCATTGCGATGAAGCATTTCTTTCGAGAAAATATTGAGGCGCTGATCGTGCTGTCGATGTTGGCCGCTTTCGGGTTGGTCAAAGTCGTCCTATCAGACAAAGTCGCCTTCCTGAATATCTATTTCATCCCGGTCCTGCTGGCCGGCTACTACCTGGGGAAAAAGCCCGCGATTCTCACCAGCATCGCCAGTGTTTTACTGATGATCATATTTTTCATCCGATGGCCGGCGGAGCTGGGATTTGCGCCCGACGGCCAGCTTTATACCGGTCTTAGCCTCGTTGTTTGGGGTTGCTTTCTGGTTTTGGCCACGATCATGGTCAGTACCATAAACGAAAACCGCCAACGGCGGATGGCGCTGGCCACTTTAGCGTTGCTTGAAAAATATCTGCGGCGGGCGACCAACGGCAACGGGCCGGAAAGCCACGTCGCCCGGGTGGCCTCACTGGCTATAGCCATTGCTAAAGACCTGCGTATCCCATCCGACTTTTTGGTCGGCATCGAAGCCGCCGGCCTGCTCCACGATATCGGTGACAGCGACGAAGGATTTGACCTGGTTGAGAATTCGGGCGTCGCCGGCATTGCCCAACCCGGCAGCCAGGTCGGGGTGGCTTTGCCGATTTTGATCGCCGGACGCGGCCGCCCTGTCAGACATGCCGACTGGGCGGCCTTTCGGACCAGCGCGCGAATCCTGGCTATCGCCGATCTATATGATGAGTTGACCCAAAAAGCCGATTCCGACCAGCGATTCGCGCCTTGGCCCGCCGTGGAGGAACTTGAACGCCGAAATCGCTTTGACCGGGCGCTGACGAACGCTTTGAAACACGTTGTCCAACGGCAGTTAAGCCCAGAGCCTGCAACCCCTTAGGCCGCTCTTGGCATGGACGGCGTCTGTTGCTCAAAGAGTGCCGTGGTATCTTTGTTAAGCATCGCCCAGAGATAGTAGATACCCAAGGCGGTACCGATCGGGAAGCCCGGCAAAGATATGACGCCGAATATTATTTGAACTATTCGCGCCCAGGACTTGTATTTCTGCAGTTGTGAGCCTACATAGATTTCGAAGCCGCTCACGGTGATAACGAAGAGCCCGGCCACAAGGCCCACGCCCGCCAATGCCGCTCCGGCTCCGCCCGCGCCTTGTTGTCCCGTGGCGCCGATTCCGGCCCCGCCGACAAGGAAGGCGATTATCATCACAATGCCTCCCAAGACGCCTAAGATCCCAAAGACGATGTCAAGAACCCCGATGATCTTTACATGTTGTTCCATGGCTATACCTCGCTTTCCTGTACTCAATAAATATTAAATACCCATAAAGCGCGGCGCTAACGCCTTGACGAGCATTAAGGTAAACAAATCATCGCCGGAGATGACCGGGGTGATCGCCATTTGGATACGAAATTTTGTTCCGTCCTTGCGCAGCCAGGTTTGCTCGGATATCTTCGATATGCCCGTACTGCTGACTTCCTCATACGTCGCGGCCGCGTCCTCGCGGCTTTCCGCGGCGACAAAGGTGTCAAGAAACGGCCGGAGCGCCGACCATTCCTCGATTGAGTATCCGCACATATCGGCCAGGTTCTGATTGCACAGTTTGTGCTCGTCGTCCAGGTAGATAGCGACGCCGTCTGAAGATATATCCATAAGCGGTTGGTAGAAGTCGGCCATCTGCCGCACCACATAATGATGTCGTTCCTTTTCCTCGCGCATCGCTTCCGGTTCGGCCATCTTCAAGTCCCCCTCAAGGTAGTTGTTTAGCTTTGATTCCCTTGAGTGAGAAAAGAAAACTTCCACCCGCGCCGGACTTAAAAAAAGCGGACCGGAAACATCGCAGATTGGTCGCAGTATGACCGTTCACCGGCTATTTTCGACCGTTCACCATATTTGCTCTTTCCTAATGTTGAATACTAACCTATAATTTCGTCACTCGGTTCCGCAGAGCAATCAAGCGCATAAATCGTAGCCTTCTTCGCACCACAACAAAATAACCGATGCAGAATAAGCAAGAGCATAATTAGCGGTCCGGTCGGCAAGAGTGTGAGGAATGTTGGATGGCGGCGGAAAACAAGACAACAAGCCTTCTAATAGTTGAAGAGCACGATCTCATTCGGCAGGGGCTCGAAAGCGTCTTAAAGGACGAGGCTGAGTTCGATGTGGTCGACTCAATCGCCGATCCGGAACGAGCGGCGGACAAAATCAGCGATCTTCAGCCGCAAATCGTTGTGCTCGGGCTTGACGCGCGGGAAGACGGAGCCGATTTTTGCTCCGCCCTATCCGACAGCGATCCCGAAGTTAAAATCCTATTGCTGGCGCCTCCGGGCTGTGAACGACTTGTGGTTGACGCCTTTAAAAAAGGAGCCAGCGGCTGTTTGCTTACAGACGTCATGGCTGAAGACTTGGTTCAGACAATCAAGATGTTGGCCAAAGGCCAAATGGTCGTGTCGCAAGCTATGGCCGGCAAGGGTTTAGTCGAAAGAAGAAGCAAGCGGCGCAACATCCCCAATCTCTCAATCCGCGAACTCGAAGTGATCCAACTGATGGCCGACGGCCTGCGCAATAAAGAAATAGCCGAGGAACTCTGTTTGAGCGAGGTCACGGTTAAGACTCATGTAAGCCGGATCTTGCGTAAATTGGGAAAAACCAACCGCACGGCCGCGGTTCTCCACGCCCACCGCCAGGGTTGGGTCACTCTGCGTTCCTGACAAAAGGTCGCTTCCGTTTCCCATTTATCGCTGACGGCTGTATATACTTTAGTTGTAAAGCCAACCAATACTTTTGCTCACCCTTTCCTTGCGCCTTTAGCGCGATAGAACATTACCGCTTTTGAAGACAAGGTTCCGTCCGTTGCCTGATTTCAAAGTCGCCCCCGGTGGGCGAGTATGTGGATATCGCTAAGTCAGGCTCTACGAGACAGAAAAGGATCAAGCGTGGAAAAGGTCAGCGTCCTCCTTGCCAGTCCCAATAAGACCTTGCGCCAAAGTTTGGAACGGGTCCTGGGGCATGAGGATTGGATACAGGTGGTCGGGGTGTCGGCCTCGAAAGTGGACGCCTTGGATATGGCCAAGACCCTGGCGCCGCAAGTCGTGGTTGTAGATCTTGAACTGGAGGGCGACGGCCTCGAAACCGGCCGCCAGATACTTGAGGTCAGCCCCGATGCCAAGATCATCGTCTTAAGCCCTTATGACTACGTCGGCCAGGTGACTGTAAAGGAGTCTCCTATAGAACCGGCGACCGCGATTGAATCGGTTGACTGGCTGTCGAAAAAGTCGAGCCTCGCCGACCTGTTGAAGACTATCTCGGCGACGGAAAAGCGTCGCCGTGTACATTAATTCAACCCAAGAAAGAAAGGGGGGAAATGAAATGTTAAAAATATACAGCAAAATCCAAGGCGCTCTTAAGAGCGACAAGGGAGCAGCCGCTGTTGAGTACGCGCTTTTGGTCGCGCTCATAGCGCTGGTCATGGCTGTTGGGGCCTTTGCCCTGGGTGGCGGACTTAACACTCTCTTCAACGCGATCGGTCTTGAGGTTGGTGGTGCGACCGTTACGAACATCCCGTAAAGAAACTGTGCACGATCGGCGGACTCTTGAAGGGTCTTGGCCCTTCAAGCTATCAGGGTGACAAAAGTGTATTTTAATCGGAAAGTTTTAAAAATTCGAGAAGAAAAGGGGGCGGCGGCAGTGGAGTTCGCACTACTGCTGCCGGCCCTCACCCTGATTCTCTTTGGAATCTTATTATTTGGCTTGATATTTAATAATTACCTTGAAATTACTCACGCGGCCCGGGAGGGCGTCCGCTGGGCGTCTTTGAGGGCACCGGAGGCCGATATAAAAACCAGAGCAATAAGTGCGGCGGCCGGGATCGATCTGACCGTCGATGACGTTCAAATAACGTTGGGGGGAGCGGGCGGAACGCCGCTTCCAGCTGATTGGCCCGATGAAAATTATCAAAATCAATCGGTGCAAGTAACGGTCACCTATGACGTCACTGA